>JBBPYY010000100.1:0-11254 GCA_038199445.1 Terriglobales bacterium
CAGACGAGAATTTAACTGCACATCGGCCGCCGTCTCCATGCGATCCAATTCATCGTCGTCGGCTTCGCTGATTTGGTTCGCACCTTCTTTGACCCAGATGTGACAGGTAGTGCATGCACAGACGCCGCCGCAAGCATGATCCAGAAAAACGCCGAAATTTTCTGCAACGTCCAGCAGCGACATCGGCTTTCCGTGATGGTCGTACGGCATCGTTCCATACTCAAACTCGATCGTCTGGCCCTCGGGCAAAAAAGTGACACGCACCATATTTTCCGCGGGAGGCTTTGAAACATCTACTGCAGTCGCACTTTGCGTCATTGCTTGCTTGTCCCTTCGATTTCTGCGGCCGCGAACGGATGCGGCGCTGTCGGCCCCTCGCCCAATTCAGCTGCTGCGCTCTCCATAGTGCGGCCTTGAATCGCGCCCGAGACCGCTGTGCTCATCTGCAATTCCGCAAAACGGCGCGTCGCCTTATCTACTGCCTCGATAGCATCCCGAACCGCTTTGTGATCTGAGCCACGCATCGTCGACTCAAGTTCCCCGCGACGTGCCGCAATCACCTTCACTTCTTCTTCGCTGAGCATCTGCCACGCGGGATTCGATGGCGCCCTGTCGACCAGCGTCAGCAGGGTTTCGGCTTCATTGCGTGCTTCAATCACTTGGCGCTGGTTCAAGTCGTCTTCGGCATAGTCGAAAGAGTCGAGGATCATCTGTTCGACCTGCTCGTCCGTAAGGCCATAGGTCGGCTTCACCTCGATGTCGGCCTCCTTTCCGCTGCGTTGCTCGCGCGCAGCGACACGAAGAATGCCGTCGCTGTCGATCAGGAATTTCACTTCGATCCGCGGCAAACCAGCCGTCATCGGCGGTATGCCTTTCAAATCGAAGCGCGCCAGCGAGCGGCAATCTTTAGCGAGTTCTCGTTCACCCTGCAGCACATGAATCGCGACATTTGTTTGACCGTCGACACCGGTAGTGAAATGTTCCGTCGCCGATGCCGGAATCGTCGAGTTGCGCTGAATGATTTTCGCTACAACCCCGCCCAGGGCTTCGATTCCCAGCGATAGCGGCGTCACATCCAGCAGCAGAACATTGTCGGTAGTCACCGATCCACCGCCCAGAATGTGCGCCTGCACAGCAGCGCCCAGCGCGACGACCTCGTCAGGATTCAGTTCGGTATGCGGCTTCTTCCCGCGCGCCGACAAACCAAATACCTCATCCACCAGCGCGTGCACACGAGGGATGCGTGTTGAGCCGCCCACCAGCACAACTTCATCGATCTGGTCCGGAGAAATACCCGCATCTGCGAGCGCCTGACGGCAAGGGGCGGCCGTGCGCTGGATCACAGATTCAATCAATTGCTCAAACTGCGTGCGCGAAATCGTCCGTAGATAGTGGCGTCCATCGGATAGAGGCACGTCTACGTCGACACTTTTTTCAGAACTAAGCGCAATTTTCGCCTCGATCATCGCTCTGCGGACGGTCTGCACTGCCGAGGTGTCTTTGCGCGCATCGATACCAAGATCGCCTTGAATGTCATCGAGCGCAATCGCGATCATCAGGTTGTCGATATCGTCGCCGCCAAGGTGAGTATCTCCGTTAGTCGAAATAACCTCGAAGATTCCCTCGTGCAGCTTCAAAATGGAGATGTCGAATGTACCGCCGCCAAAGTCATACACGGCAACCACGCCATCATGTTTCTGATCGAGCCCATAGGCGAGCGCCGCTGCGGTGGGCTCATTCACCAGACGCAACACTTCAAGGCCGGCGATACGGCCAGCGTCCTTCGTCGCTTGACGTTGTGCATCGTTGAAGTATGCCGGAACGGTAATTACCGCCTGCGTCACGGGCGCGCCAAAATATCTCTCGGCATTGCGCTTCAATTGCGACAGAATTTGCGCGGAAATTTCAGGCGGCGTGAATTCGCGGTCGCCCAGCTTTAGCCGCAGAACTTCATCCGGATTCAAATTGTCTACGATCCGAAAAGGAAAAAGCTTGATCTCCTCTTGCACATCTTCCAGACCGCGACCCATCAATCGCTTCACCGAATACACTGCGGTTTCCGGATGCTCAACCAACTGCTTCCGCGCTGCGTTGCCGACCAGAGGCCGTCCAGTCGCCATGGCGACTACCGACGGCACCAGGTTCGAGCCATCTTCGCCGGGAATGACCACCGGCCGTTCTCCTTGCATGAAAGCGACGAGGGAATTTGTAGTCCCCAGGTCAATACCGACAACGCGATTGAGTGTGATTTCCGTCATTCTGCTCCAAGTGCTGCACGGACATCTCGAACAAGATTTGCAATGTATTGACGGCGATGCAGCAATGCCACCATCGAGTCGAGTATCTGTGCCTGCGCGGCACTCTCGCCCGCGGCTGAAACCCCGTCCCACTGAATCCAAAGTGATTTCAATTGTGCCTCGGCGTCTTCCATCTGTTTCTCGAAATTCACGCGTGCGCGTTCCAGATCAGCGCGGATGTCCGGGTCGTCTCCGCCGGCGCGCATCTCTTCAAGCTGCATGTTCAGTTCAAAAACTTCTTCAAGTAAGTCTGCGGGAATTTGCTTCGCGTCTACATTCTTGTCGCGCTCGATCGGCTTACCTTCAAGCGACAGGAGATACTCAGTTCTCGCGATTGGATCCTTCAACGTGCGATAAGCGTCGTTCAACTGCGATGTCATTTCCAAACTGCGCTGCTTCTCTTCTGCCGATGCGCGCGCGAAGCGGTCAGGATGCCATTGACGGCTCAACCGATAAAAATCCTTCTCCAGCGCGGCTGTATCGAGGACAAGGTGCCGAGGCCGCTCAAACAGAGCGAAGTAGTCCGCCATTGCGATTTCAACTTGATCATTCATGGATGGAGGAATAAGCCACAGCGGCAGTTACAAACAGCGGCCGACGCGAAGTAGCAAGGGTCAGCCCGAGAACGAAGACCCGCATCCGCAGGATTTCGTTGAGTTGGGATTGATGAAATTGAAGCCCTGACGCATCAGTGTCTCTTCGTAATCGAGAATCATGCCGTGCAAATAGAGGAATGACTTCGGATCTACGAAAACACGCACGCCATCGTATTCATACACACGGTCCCGCTCCCGAGGTTGCGTATCGAACCGAATGTTGTAAGACAGTCCGGAGCATCCCCCACCCTGCACTCCCAGACGCAGCCCACCCTGCTCCGGCGAAATACCTTCTTTCGTCATCGCAATGCGGATGCGCGCCACCGCGCGAGGGGTCACTTCGATCCCTTTTACGGCTTTGCCAGCCGCCTTTGGCGCAACGTCCGTCGGCGGACTGGGTGCTACCCCGGTCGATGCGCCTATCTGTGTAAGGGCGTCCGACATTGCTTAGCGCGCTGCGCCTACCGAAGCGGCTTCCGTCTCCGCCACGTTGTTCTTCTTCTTCCAGTCGCCGATGGCTGCACGGATCGCATCTTCCGCCAGAACGGAGCAGTGAATCTTGACCGGAGGCAATGCTAGTTCCTTCACGATGTCTGTGTTCTTAATTTCCATCGCCTCAGAAACCGTCTTGCCCTTGACCCACTCGGTCGCCAACGAAGACGAAGCAATTGCCGACCCGCAACCGAAGGTCTTGAACTTCGCATCTTCGATGATCTGCGTTTCCGGATTCACCTTGATCTGCAAGCGCATGACATCGCCGCACTCCGGCGCGCCCACAAGGCCTGTGCCAACTTCGGTGGACGCCTTGTCCATCTGGCCGACGTTGCGTGGATTGTTGTAGTGGTCGATTACCTTTTCGCTGTATGACATTGCTTTCTCCTCAAAATCCTCGTGCGCTGTAGCCGTGAAATTCTTAGTGCGCCTGCCATTCAATCTTCGAAATGTCGATGCCTTCTTTCACCATCTCGTAGAGTGGGGAAAGTTCGCGCAATTTCTTGACGACATTGATGACCTTGTCCGCAACATAATCCACTTCTGCTTCGCTATTGAACCGGCCCAGGCCGAAACGAATGGAGCTGTGCGCAACATCATCGCCCAGACCGAGCGCTTTCAACACATACGATGGCTCAAGCGTCGCTGAGGTGCATGCGGAACCCGAAGAAACCGCAATATCATTGATGCCCATCAACAGCGATTCACCTTCGACATAGACAAAACTCATATTCAGGTTGCCCGGCAAATGGTGTTCCATGGTGCCGTTCACGTGGATGTAGTCGAGCTCCGACTCCAGCTTCGCTTTCAGCTTATCGCGCAGCTTGGAAAGCTTGGCGGCCTCATCGGCCATCTCTTCGCGTGCAATCTCGCAAGCCTTCCCCAGTCCCACGATGCCAGGAACATTCAGCGTCCCGGAACGCATGCCGCGCTCGTGCCCGCCTCCATCAATCTGGGCCTGCAGCTGGACCCGCGGATTCCGGCGGCGCACATATAACGCACCACACCCCTTGGGTCCATAAATCTTGTGACCGGTCAACGACAACAGATCGATATTCATCGCGTTCACGTCGACCGCCACCTTACCAATCGCCTGCACCGCATCGGTGTGAAAGACCACGCCGCGTTCGTGACAGATTTTGCCAATCTCGGCAATCGGCTGAATCACTCCGATTTCGTTGTTCGCGAACATGATGCTGACAAGAATCGTCTTGTCGTCGATGGCACGCTTCAAATCTTCAACGTCGATCAGCCCGTCCGCGCCCACGGGCAGATAGGTCACGCGATACCCATATTTCTCAAGACGCTTACAGGTATCGAGGACCGCTTTGTGCTCCGTCGCCTGGGTAATGATGTGGTTGCCGCGCTCTTTGTACATCTCGGCAACGCCCTTGATGGCGAGGTTGTTCGACTCGGTCGCTCCAGAAGTGAAAATGATTTCCTTCGCGGTCGCGCCAATCAGCTTCGCGATCTGTTCCCGAGCGCCTTCCACCGCCTGCTCTGCTTCCCAGCCGAACGCGTGATTGCGGCTGGCCGCATTGCCAAACTTGCCGCTGAAATACGGAATCATCGCTTCCAGCACCCGCGGATCCATCGGGGTCGTCGCGTGATAGTCCATGTAGATAGGAAGCTTTACCTCGGCCGCCCCGTTCTTTGTTGTTAACGTCATCTAAATGCCTCTCTTCAACTTTGTCTTTTTCAAATACGCTCAAGAATTCCGCTTATCGCAGCGAAACCAGTTCGCTATTCGCCTCAGCCTCTGATTCCCGCAAATCGCTCAGTCGCATCGCGCTCAGCACATCGCGAATCGTGTCGTTGACTTTGCGCAACGGCTCTTTGATGGTGCAGCTGCGGTTCAGGTCGCACTCCCCATGGACCGTTATGCATGAGGTGATAAAAAGCGGTCCATCGATCGCGCGTATCACATCAAAAGCCGTGATCTTGTCGCTTCCGCGAGCCAGCGAATATCCGCCACGGGTTCCAGCGTGCGAGAGTAGCAAGCCCGCTTTCGTCAATCGCTGCAGCAACTTAGCAAGTACCTGCTGAGGAATGTGATATTCGTCAGCAATATCTTTTGCGCTGAGCGACAATTCCTCGCCATGCTCCGCCAGACACTTCATGGCAAGTAGGGCATAGTCGGCCTTCTTTGTGAGTCGCATCATGCCGCATCCCTTATGCCGATGAACAGCCGAATCCAGACCAAATATGTCCTATATCAGTATAGAGCGCATCCGACGCCCACGCAACGGCTCAGGCTAAGCTTCCGTGTCAATCGAACGTCTCGTGGATCCTTGACGTAATTCCTCATTCGCACTCTTGTAAGCCGCGAAAATCCGGGTACAATCGCACGCAAAGAACCTATCGAATGACGACCACGAACGCCCAAACGAATGTCCTTCCCTGCAAGCATCCCCAGGTACGAATCGTCGCGCGCGAAGAAGATGTCGAGTACGTCGAATGTCAGCTATGCGGCGAGGTCTTCGACTCGAACGAATTCCGCGACATGGTGATCGAAGAGACCGTACTTGAAAAGGATCAGGCGAGTTGAGGCCTGCCTCAGTGATTCGCTTTCAAAGCAGCCTCATCGATCCGGCGCTGACTGAGCATCACGTAGTGCAGCGCCGATAAGACGGTTAAAACCATCGTCGAGTACAAGGCCGTCTGGCGTGCCAGCACCACAATCATCGGCGTATAAAACTGCGAGACAAGCACACCCATCACAGCAAGAATTTGCGCCAGCGTGTTTGCCTTGCCGAATATGCTTGGGCCGAAGTCTCTGAGCCCCGCGACAGCAAACATCAAAGACCCCAGAATCACCACGCCGAAGTCTCGACTGAAAACCAGCACAGTGACGCTGCGCGGAATCAGTCCAACATGGGTCAGCACAAGAAACATGGTGCTCAACAAAAGCTTGTCGGCAATCGGGTCGAGGTACTGGCCCAGCACCGTCCGCTGATGCAATCGGCGAGCCAACACCCCATCGAGGCCGTCACTGATGCCCGCCAAGATAAACAGCGCGCACGCGGTACGAAATCGCCCGTTGAGAACCGCGATCACCAGCAACGGCACCATGCAAAGGCGCAGCAGCGTGAGCTGATTCGGAGCGCTCCAGAGTTGTTTCAGCATGACGGCAAGCTCATGCTACACGGCAAAGGGCCAGTCTCAGTGGCCGGCGTACCAGTCGTATCCCAGTTGCGCCCAGTAATCTTTAGGCCGCTGATCCGTGTATTCAATCTTCGCGATTTGTTTTATCTGCTTGTACCCATACTTCAGAGGCATGCAGAGACGCAGCGGAGCACCGTGCCACTTATTGATCGGCTTGCCGCTCATTTCATACACCAACAGCGTCTGCGGATGGATCGCAGAGATGTAGTCGAGGCCTACAAAATATTCGCCGTTCGCCGTCTCCATGTAAACGTACTTCGGGTCACGGCCATTGATTTTTGCCGGCTTGTAAGCAGCAATCAAATCCGAGAACCGCGCTCCTCCCCAGTAAACGATTTCGCTCCATCCCTCGATGCATTTGAACTGCGTCACCTGCTCGCGATGCGGCAGAGCACGAAGGTCATCCATCGTCAGCAGAACTCCCGGCGTCGGCTTTGAAGTGGGCGATTGCGGCGGCGTTGCCTCCGTGTCCTTTCCCTTCTGGCCGTCGAGTGGCTTCTCTCCAGCTTCATTCCCCTCGGCTTTATTTCCCTCAGCTTGCTGAGCCTGCGAGCCCGTCGTGTGGACGCCAGCGGATGGTGGCGCAACCTTTGAATTCACCTGCTCAGGCGGAGGCCCGCCCGAAGTATCAGGTGAGTCCGCGGACTCGTATTCCCACAGATCGACATCGTCGGTGTACTGCCGATACTGCTTTGGGTTCTCGAGACCAATCATCTGCAGACGCCACGTGCTGAGCTTCATCTCTGTATCGAGACCGAAATTGCCGTTGAAGCGGAGATCAGAAACTGCGGCGGCCCTTTCATATTCAGGCGCCATTCCTTGTTCGTGAAACAGAACCCGGGATAGGCCAGCGTTGTACTCCTCCCCTCGCCGCAGGGGAGTCTGCAGTTGACCGATCGGCGTCGCGCGGTCGATCCAGCGATAAAAGCCATACGCGGCGGCTGTGGCTGCTCCGCCGACAAGGAAGCTGCGACGCGTACGTTTGCCCATTTCGCGCTTGATCGCGATGTCTGGACTCCTCGGGGCCTGCTTTTTGTCGGAACCTTTTTTCTCTTCGCTCATACGCGTGTCTCGATTTCAGATTTCACCGGTGCCAGCTCATACCCGCTCACCATCGAACGGAAGTTATTCCATCCCGCCATCGCCACCTGCGCCACATGAATCACAAAGAAGCCCACGAAGCCCATCGTCAGCCAGAAATGGATGAACCTTGCCGCCTCGTACCCGCCTAGAATTGTAGTCAGCCAGTGGACCGAGGTCGGCTTGTAGATGGCCAGACCGGTCACCAGGGCGCCGAAGCCCATCAGTACGATTCCGGTGTACGCAATTTTTTGTGCACCGTTATATTTCTTTTGTGGCGGTGCCTCTTTGCGCAAATGCAGGTCGTGGAGCGTCACCTGAATGGCTTCCCGGACGGAATTTCGATCCGGAACCAACTCGCGCCACTCCCCCGAGAGCGCTGTGTAGAGCACATACAGCACCCCATTGATCATGAAAATCCACATGAAAAAGAAGTGCCACCCTAACCCAGTCGTCAGCTGAAAGGGCGCGCGGTACCAGGTCCAGAACCAGTCAGGAAAAAGCCGGATCAGAACGTGCTCCCCGATCCGCGGACTGTATAGCGCATGCATGAATTTGTGCCCACGGTCATAGTCGGCCCAATAGATCAGTAACCCGCTCCAGATCATGATTCCTAGTACAGGAAAATTGATCCAGTGCATCCAGCGGGTTGCGAGCAAGTGTTTCTTGACCATGCGCACGGTTGGTCTGGGTGGCGGCTCCTCTTGCTCAATGGCGCCAGTCTCGACGACGGTCCGCTCAGCGCCCGGCTCCCCAGCGGATTCTTCTGACGGGATCATTGCGTCAGATTACATCGCGGCCCGCAGTTCAACAGCAGCCCGGTGATAGGAAAATACGTACCTTCGCCTATCTTTCGCTTCCTTGTAGACATCCTGCTTGATCTGCCCTGTTAACTTTGGAGTCTTATGTCCATCGCGCAGCTGAATGAGCTGAGAGTGCATTACGAAATTACCGGCGATGCGGGCTCCCCGGTCATCGTTTTCTCGAATTCCCTCGGCACGAACCTGAGGCTCTGGGATGCGCAAGCGAGCAATCTTCGTGGTTTTCGCATACTACGTTATGACTCTCGCGGGCACGGTCAGTCTGACGTAACTCCTGGCGAGTACAGCATCGAAATGCTGGGCCACGACGTCATTGCTCTTCTCGACTTTCTCGACATTCCCGCAGCCACCTTTTGCGGCCTCTCCCTGGGCGGAGTTCTCGGTCTATGGCTTGGCGTGCATGCGCCTCAGCGAATCACCAGGCTTCTGCTGGCCAACACAGCAGCCAAAATCAGCACGGCGGAGACTTGGAATCAGCGCATCCGCGAAGTGATGTCAGACGGCATCGCTGCCATCGCGGATGGCGTGCTGAGCCGCTGGCTCACCGAGCCGTTTCGCAAAGAGCATCCGGACCGCGCTGCTTCGCTCAAAGGGATGCTGCTGGCTACATCGAATGCGGGTTACGCGTCGACTTGCGCCGCGGTACGCGACGTTGACTTGCGTGCCGAGGTCAAGCAAATCGCAGTGCCCACGCACATCATCGCCGGCTCGGCAGACGTTGTGACCTCGATTGCGGATGCGGAATTTCTGCGCGACCGCATCGCCGGAGCGACGCTAACAGTCGTCTCCGCGGCCCACCTGTCGAACATCGAAGCCGAAGACGATTTTGATCGGGCGTTCCTCAAATTTCTCGCGGCAAGCACGCCTGCATCCTGAGCGCAGCGCCCCTCAGTCGAACTCCCTCAGTCGAACTCTTGATACGCGGCGGTCGTAAGAAAGTCCTGGAACGGGCCAGCGCTTAGATTGATCAGCAAATCCGACGCCGGCAGGAACATGGAGTTTGAGAACGCGACCGCACCTCGTTCGCTCTCGAGACGTTTCAGTACCGAATCGACATTCTGTTTCACCAGCTCGATAGTGACGGTTCGCCCGTCAGGCAGGCGCGCCCCATAGTGAACCCACTGCCAGATCTGCGCCCGAGAAATTTCCGCCGTGGCCGCATCCTCCATCAGGTTGTAGATCGGCACACATCCCGACCCTCGTAGCCATGACTCCAGGTATTGCAATGCGATGTCGATATTTTTTTCGAGTCCCTCGACCGTGAGCGGGCCCCGCGGCACCTCAAGCAGTTGTTCGGCGCGGACGCTCGACACCAGATTCTTAGGCGCGCGAATCTGGTTTGCGTTGGGCATGTATTCATCAAAAATCTCGCGTGCGACTGCCACCAAACCGGGGTGAGCGACCCACGTACCATCGTGCCCTGCCTTCACTTCTCTCAGTTTGTCCTCCCTCACCCGCGCCATCGCTTCAGCATTCGCTTCCACGTTATTGCGGATGGGAATCTGCGCAGCCATCCCGCCCATTGCGTGGATGCCTCGCTTGTGACAAGTGTGAATCAGCAATTCGACATACGCGGCCAGAAACGGCTGCGTCATCGTGACGCTGCTCCGCTCGGGCAGCACGTAGTCGGGGCGATTTCTGAACTTCTTGATGAAGCTGAAGATGTAGTCCCAGCGACCGCAATTCAAGCCGGCGGAATGATCTTTTAGTTCATACAAGATTTCGTCCATCTCGAAGGCCGCGAGAATGGTCTCGATCAACACGGTGGCGCGGATCGAACCCTTCGGAACTCCCACGTACGATTGTGCGAAAAGAAATACATCATTCCACAGACGCGCCTCCACATGGCTTTCCATCTTCGGAAGATAAAAGTACGGCGCGGTACCCCGCTTCAGCAGCGTCTTTGCATTGTGAAAAAAGTAAAGCCCGAAATCAAAGAGCGATGCGGAAATGGGAGCCCCAGACAGCCGTACATGCTTCTCCACCATGTGCCAGCCTCGCGGGCGCACAAAGAGGACAGCAGGCTTTTCTCCCAGGCTGTATTCCTTCCCTTCCGGCGATTGAAACTTGATCGTCCGCTCATTCGCGTCCTTCAGATTCTGCTGTCCCTCAATGCAATTATTCCAGGTGGGTGCGTTGGAGTCCTCGAAGTCAGCCATGAAAACATTCGCGCCTGAATTCAACGCGTTGATAATCATTTTCCGTTCCGGCGGGCCGGTGATCTCAACCCGACGATCCATCAGGTCCGCAGCAATCGGCGCCACTCTCCATTCCGATTCGCGGATTTCTCGGGTCGCTTCGAGAAAGTTCGGAGACTCCCCGGTATCCAGTCGCTGCTGGCGGAGTACGCGCTGATTCAGCAAATTCAATCGCTGTGCTTCGAATTCGAGATCTAAGGCGCGCAAAAATTCCAATGCCGCTGGGGTCAACAGTTCAGCCTCGAAGGGATGAGACTGCGGCGTTTGAAAAAGTTCGACTACAGGAGTCATCGATTCCTCTTTTCCGTCATTTACAACAAGCCAGCACAACAACTATTCAATTCAATTGCGCCTTGACTCAATTGCGCCTCGAGCCGTTCAGCGCAAGCGCCGGTTCGCGTTCAAACTGCTCTTGCTCTGTCGATCCCGGCAGGGCACACGTGGAAGTTTGTCCGGCGGCGATCGTCGACGCAACATCATCGAAGTACCCGGTTCCCACGAAGCGCTGGTGCTTCACGGCGGCATAGCTATACCGTTCCGCCGCCGCAAATTCCCGCTGCTGCAACAAAGAATAGGCGCTCATGCCCGAGGTTGCATACTCCTGC
>JBBPYY010000101.1:0-16549 GCA_038199445.1 Terriglobales bacterium
GATCCCGGTCGAGGCACGCATCCGAAGCGGGGAACGTCTGGCACTGGTCGGCCGGATCGCCGCCGGCAAACCCGTGGAAGCGATCGAGGTGGCTGAAAGCATCTCGCTGAGCGACATTGTGGGCAACCGAGATGCATTCGCACTTGAGGTCCGCGGCGATTCGATGCGCGATGAACATATCGTTCATGGCGATTATGTGCTCGTCGAGAAGACTCAACAGGCGCGCGAAGGCGAGATCGTAGTGGCGTTGGTCGATGGATCTGAAACCACACTGAAACGCTATTACGTCGAAGGCAAGATGGTGCGGCTACAGCCTTCCAATGTCGAGATGGACCCGATCTATGTGGAGGCGGAACGAGTTGCAATCCAAGGTCGCGTTTTGGGAATCATGCGGAAATACGCCTGAGTGCTGGCAGAGAAAAAGCAGCCCGGCCATTGGCCGGGCTGCTTTGCTCGCAAATAAGCAAAAAGTTTACACGAGAGCTTTATCAGAGGACGGCGTTACCGCGGCAACCTTATCTTCGCTCTTCTCGGTGGTCGGCGCTACCGCGACGAGAACCTTATCGAGGCTCTTCTCAATGGTCTCGCGTGGTACATATCCCACGATCTGATCGATCACTTTTCCACCCTTGAAAAGCAGCAGCGCCGGAATGCCACGAATGCCATAGCGCATCGGAGTCGAAGAGTTGCGGTCGACATCCATTTTTGCCACTTTCACACGGCCGCTGTAGGCGGTTGCGACTTCTTCCACGATGGGACCCAAGGCCTTACATGGCCCGCACCATCCTGCCCAAAAATCCACTAAAACGGGCGTTTCAGACTGCAACACTTCCTGATCAAAGTTGCCGTCTGTCGCCTCAAGAATCCCATTTGACGCCATTCATTCCCCTTCCTTCGTGTGAGAGGCAATATCGCTCACCTGTCCACGGATGTCCCTACCATTACCATACAGATGCTCGAGGAAGGCAAAAGACGCGAATAGGCCGAATTGTGTAAAAGAAGGGGTCGAGTCGCGTTGATGTTTCCGAAATAGGAAAGCGCCCGGACCTTATAAAGGTCAACGGGCGCCCGGAGCAGCCCTCCCCCAGAACTGCCACCAACGACACGGTAGCGTTCACGGTTCCTGTTGTAAACAAAACTTAAGTAATCAATTTGGTAATCAAATTCCGGGCGTCTTCAGGGTCGATGAGGCTCCTTTATTCGCGAAATCACACTGAATTATCTCCACTCCGCGAAGGTGAGCGGTGCGTTCGCGGACCGCGATGCCGAGGGCTGGCGTTGCAGCGGATCTCTCGACCACGATGAACACGCCGGGGCCTGATCCACTCAGCGCCACGCCTAAAACGCCCGGTATGTTGCGCATTTCGAAGAGGGCCGGCAGAAGTGGGCAAAACTGGGAACGGTAGGGCTGGTGCATGGTGTCCTGCATGGCGGCTTTCAGCAGATCGCCTCGTTGTTGAGCGAAGGCAGCGACCAACAAGGCTGTTGCCTGGAGGTTCTTTACAGCATCGATTCGCGGGTAGGCCTCAGGAAGTGCGGCGCGTGATTTCCCGGTCGCCAGGGTGCTTTCCTGAATGACTAGAAGCGCACTCCAATCGGGGGGCGGTGCGAAGCGTGCAAAGCACGTGGAGTCAGTTTGCGTCGCGGGGGAAGCGGCAACGGTAAAACCGCCCACCCAGCACGCAACCGCGTTGTCGGGATGGTCTTCGAGCCGGATGGCTTCCGTGAGGATCTGCTCCGTCGTCCAGGTGAGACAGCCAAATCGCAGCGCGAGGCAAATGCCCGCGAGACGCGCTGCGGCGGAGGAACCGAGGCCCATGCCGAGGGGGATCTCATTGTGTATTCGCAGGGCAATGGCCGGGGGAGCAAGCGTGCCGTTCGCGCAAACTACGTCGCGATAGGTCTGCAAGATAAGGCTGCGTGCCACATCCGAGCAGACAACGCAATCGCGTCCCGTGGCTTCAATTGCGAAATCCTGGGCAAGAGTCGCGTCCACCTTGAGCGATAGTGAAAGAGCGACCGCAGCAGCGTCGAAGGCGGGGCCGAGATTTGCGCTCGTCGCCGGAAAGCGCATCCTGAAACCTGCGCTCACGACCGCTGCTCGAATTCAAGGACGCGCAGAACGTCATCCGCAGACGCGTCGAGGGTGCGCGGGGTCTTGCGCAATTCGTGGCCTGGCGCGTCCGAGCCATTCTGCTTGTGAAACTCCAGGGTGTATTCAGAATCCTTCAGTGTGTGACCCGTCAGGACAAGAACGACGGTGTCATCGCGGCCGATTCGCCCATCAGCGCGGAACTTGCGCAGTCCGGCGAGCGTGACGGCGGATGCCGGTTCGCAACCGATTCCTTCTGCGCCGATCTGAGCTTTCGCAATCGCGATTTCCTCTTCGGTGACTTGTTCGCACCAGCCGCCGGTGGTGCGCAAAACGTCTGCGGCTTTGCGCCACGAGGCGGGATTGCCGATGCGGATCGCTGTCGCCCGAGTCTGTGCGATGACCGGTTGCATCGACGTACCCGCGTTTTCGTGGATGGCCCGGTAAAACGGGTTGGCCCCGACTGCCTGCACGACACTGATGCGCGCAAGCTTGTTCGTCAAGCCCATGCGATGCATTTCGAGGAAGCCTTTGCCCAGCGCGGAGGCGTTTGCCAGATTGCCACCGGGGAGGATGACATGATCCGGCACCTCAAAGTGAAGCTGCTCGCAAATCTCGAATGCGGCTGTCTTCTGCCCTTCAATGCGATAAGGATTTACGGAATTCAGCAGGGCGATCGGGAGGCGTTGCACGATTTCGTTCAGCACGCTTACGCATCCATCGAAGTCGGTGTGGAGTTGGCAGGTAATCGCGCCATAGTCCATCGCCTGCGATAGTTTTCCCCATGCAATCTGGCCGTCGGGAATCAGCACGAGTGCGCGCATGCCGCCGCGTGCCGCATATGCGGCCATCGACGCGGATGTGTTTCCGGTGGACGCGCACGCAACCCACTGGGCCCCTCGCTCGCGGGCAACTGAAAGCGCTGCGGTCATTCCTGTGTCTTTAAAGGATGCCGTCGGATTCATGCCTTGATGCTTCGCGAGCAGCCTGGTCATGCCGGCCGAGTGAGCGCAAATCGGCATTTCATAGAGCGGCGTATTTCCTTCGCGGAGTGTTACCGCCGCCTCAGTGTTGCGAAGGATAGGGAGCATTTCGCGAAAACGCCAAACTCCGCTCGCGTCCAAGGGCAGGTGGGAGACGCGGCGCTGTCGCCAGGTGTGCCGCAGCGAATCGGTTGGCGCTGGGGCTTCTGACGCCGCGGGGGTCGCGTACTGGACGGCGTAGAGATCCCCGCAGGCAGGACAACGGTAGTTAGGAGCGACGTCTTCGCTACTGATGACGGTGACGCATCCAATGCAGCGGAGTTGATGTGTGCGGTCTGTCATGGGCCGTCCAGCAAGCGTATCAGCAGAGTGGAGATGTATTCTGTGACCGATGATCTCGACACTTCGTGCGGCTATTGTCATGCTGTTCGGGATATTTGGGCATGCAATGGCATCGGCCCAGACGGCCGGAGCCTTGCATGTCGCGGCCGCAGCAGATCTGCGGCCAGTGCTGCCGAAGATTGCCGCAAACTTTGAACGGCAAAATCATCTTCATGTCGAGATTACATACGGGGCGTCGGGCACACTGACCGCGCAGATTGAAAATGGAGCGCCGTTCGATATCTTCCTGGCGGCCGATATGAGTTTTCCCAAACGAGTTATTAGCGCAGGCTTGGCGAACGCTCCGCAGCCAACGCTGTATGCGCGCGGAGTATTGGTGCTCTGGGCGCGCAAGGATTCTGTAATCCAGCCGCTGACGCTCGATTCTTTGCGCGATGGGAAGTTACGGCGTCTTGCAATTGCCAATCCGCAGACGGCTCCCTATGGCCGGGCAGCGATGGCAGCACTCAAGACGTCGGGGCTTGTAGCAGAGGTTACGCCGAAGCTGGTGACAGCGGAGAACATTGCGCAAGCAGCCCAATTCGCCGAGTCGGGCAGCGCAGACGCAGGGATGATCTCGCTGAACTCCGCAGATAATCCGCCACTTGCGAAGGAAGGAACGTACGTGGTTATACCGGCCGGGAGTTATCCGCCAATCGAGCAAGGCGCGGTAGTGCTGCGCCGGGCGGCATACGCTGGACAAGCGCAGGCGTTTGTCGACGCGGTAGCAAAAGCATTGCTGCATGCGAATGACGTCGGCGCTCAGCCCGATGTGCTCCCGGTGCCTCGCTAAGCTGCATGGACATTCCCGCTCTTACGCTGACCCTGCGACTGGCTGTAACGACCACCGTGATTCTCTTGATGGTTAGTCTGCCGCTGGCGCGATGGATTGTGTTTGGGCGTTCGCGAGTGCGTCCGTTCGTGGAGGCAATCGCCGCTTTGCCGCTGGTTCTGCCGCCGACTGTTCTGGGCTTCTATCTGCTACTCGGAATGGGCACGCGAACAGGCATCGGCCGCCTTGCCGAGCATTTGATGGGGCATCCGCTTGCCTTTTCGTTCAGCGGCCTGGTTATCGGTTCTATGATTTACAGCCTGCCCTTCGCGGTGCAGCCTATTGTCGCCGGCCTGCGTGGAATTGACCCGCATCTGAGGGAGTCTGCGGCGGTGCTCGGCGCGAGCAATGCAAAGATTTTCCGACATATCCTGTTGCCACTATCGAGTGGTTCCGTATTTGCCGCCGCAGTGCTTACGTTTGCCCACACAGTCGGTGAGTTTGGAGTGGTGCTGATGATCGGCGGCAACATTCCCGGCGTGACGAGGACACTCTCGATCTCGATTTTTGAGCAGGTTCAGAATTTCGAATATGCCGCCGCGAATCGGACCGCACTCTTTCTGATCGGCGTCGCGGTGTGTGCATTGACTCTGGTCTATGCCCGGCGCAAGGCGGCGGTGAGCGTTGGCTGACGGGCGCGCGGGCCATGCAAAGGACGAGTGGTTGAGCGTCCAGCTTCGAGGCCAGCGAGGCGACTTGGCGCTCGACGTGTCGTTTGCGCTGCGCGCGATAACTGTCGTGTTGTTCGGGCCCACGGGGGCGGGCAAGACTAGTGTCCTGCGCGCGATCGCCGGTCTGGATACCCTTGAGAACAGCCGGATCGTTCTTCTCGGTCGAGATTTGACAGGCCATTCAACGCAGCAGCGTCATGTGGGTCTTGTGATGCAGCAACCTTCGCTGTTTCCGCATATGACGGTCGCAGAAAACGTCGCGTTTGGAGCAAAGGCGCACGGTCGCGCGATTTTGGAAGAATTTCAACTGGGTCCGCTTTCACGTCGCCGCCCGTCGGCACTTTCTGGAGGCGAGCGCCAGCGCGTCGCGTTAGTGCGTGCTCTGGCTGCGAGGCCGCGAGCTCTGCTGCTCGACGAGCCATTTTCTGCAATGGATGCCGCGACCAAGGAGCAGACCATGCGACAACTGGACGCCTGGCTGTCCCATACTCCCATACCCGTCTTGTTCGTTACCCACGACATTGCCGAGGTCTTTTCGCGCAATGCCGAAGTGGTCTTACTCGAGCGCGGAAAAGTGTGCGGTCAGGGCGCGGCGGAAGCGGTTCTCGCTGAACAACGGCTCCTGCTGCTGGCGAAACTGGGTGCGCGATAGAAGTGGGTCAGCCAACGTAGACCGGTTCCGGTTCAAGGTGTATGCCGAACTTATTTTCTATTTCGCTAGTGATCTGATCTCGTAGCGCGAGAATATCTTTGGCGCGTGCGTTTCCACGATTGGTCAACGCCAGCGTGTGTTTGCTTGAGACGGCCGCGCGGCCGAGCGTGTATCCCTTGTAAAAACCGGCGTGTTCGACCAACCAAGCCGCCGGGATCTTCACCCTTCCTTCGGCGAAAGGGTAGCTGGGAATAGCGCCATATCTCCGGCTGAGATCTTGGTGGATGGTCGTGGACACAATGGGATTGCGGAAGAAGGATCCCGCGCTGCGAAAATCAGGATCGCCCGCGACGATCAACATTCCTTTGCTGTGGCGAATGCTGCGAACGGCATCGCGGACCTCTGCTAACGTTGGCGAATCAGCTCTGCCGGTAAAGTGACCCTTCAAATCAGTGTAAGAAAGGTTCGGTGCACCACTCGGAACAAGTTGGAACGTGACGCTGGTCACTATGAAGCGATCGCGCGCTGAAGTGTTGAAGATGCTGGTGCGATACGTAAACCTACAGTCCGCGTTCGACAGCTCTGTAAACTCTGCCGCGACGCGGTCGTACACGCGGACATAAGTGATGGTCTGCGAAACTTCCTGCCCATATGCGCCGACGTTCTGGACCGGAGTTCCGCCAGTGCTGCCGGGAATCCCAGAGAGACATTCGATTCCAGCAAGATCTCGAGCGACGGCATAGGCGACTACACGATCCCATTCTTCTCCGGCTGCGGCAGTGAGCGCTCCGGCCGTTTCATGGATGCCTTGCAGGCAAATTTTTAGAACGAGTCCGTCGAAGCCGGTGTCGGAGATGAGGACATTGCTGCCGCCGCCAAGGATGAACAGAGGGAGGGCGCGATCGCCAGCAAAAGCGAGTGCCTCGAGAAGGTCAGATTCTGTGTAGGCCTCAACAAACCAGCGCCCCGGACCACCAATACCAAAGGTGGTGTAACGTGCCAGCGAGACGTTTTCGCGCAGGTGCACGTTGTCGAGCGTACAACAAGGATTGGCGTAGTGAATGGCTTACGACTAAAATGGTGTTGTCGAACTGAACTCATGCTGAGTTCGTGAGTGTCGAACACGAGGAGAACCCATGTATCCAGAGATTATGGTCATTCCGATGCGGGAAGAATTGACACGCGCCGGGATTCGCGAAACGAAGACCGCCGCAGAAGTTGAGCAGGCTGTAACCTCCACCGGCACCACGATGGTCATAGTGAACTCAATCTGTGGTTGCGCGGCCGGCAAGATGCGGCCGGGCGTGCGCATGGCGATGCAAAATGCCAACCTGCCAGACCAGAAGATTACCGTATTCGCTGGACAGGATCGGGAGGCGACCGATAAGGCGAGGTCCTATTTTGTTGGCCATCCCCCGACATCGCCTTCGATTGGAATCTTGCGAGACGGAAAGCTGGTGTATTTGATGCAGCGTTCTGCGATTGAAGTCTCGACAGCTCCGGCGATCGCATCAGAACTGGCGCGAGCATTTGACGAATTCTGCGCAAAGACTACGGTCTAAATATTCGTTTGGAGAAAAGCCGCGGCCAACGCCGCGGCTTTTCTCGTTAAGCGAGGCGAATTACCAGGGAAGAGTCTCGCCCAGGTGAATGTAACTGCCGGTCGGTCCGTCTTCGTCAAGCGTCGCCAGCTGCACGCTCGTCTTCGCTCCGTCATTGACCTCCATCATCGCGCCTTCGCCGCCCATGTCGGTCTTCACCCATCCCGGATGTGCCGAGTTCACCTTGATTTTTGTGCGGCGCAAAGCGTGTGCCAGATGAACGGTAAATGCGTTGAGGGCGGTTTTGCTCGCATTATAGCCGAACACTTTGCTGGTGTACACCGGCGACTTGCGGTCAGCCTGCAGCGTAAGAGAGCCAAGGATGCTCGATACATTCACGATGCGGGCGGCAGGCGCCTTTTCCAACAGCGGTAAAAGCGTCTGCGTCAAAGCTACCGTGCCGAAGAAATTAGTGTCGAATGTCTCTCGCAAAATCTCGGGAGGAATGGTGGCACTTGTGTTCTGTTGCGGACTGCCTTCTTTCCACACACCCGCATTATTTATAAGGATGTCGAGCTTGCCGTATCGCTTTTCAAAATAGTCATAGGCTTCTTTGTGATCTTCAGGCTTAGTAACGTCGAATCGGGATGCCTCTGCGACTATCTGTTCCGAGCGAAGTTTTTCAACGGCCTCTTTGCCTTTAGCAAGGTCGCGAGAGCCGATGACAACCGTGATGCCGAGTTGGCCTAACTGGCGAGCTGTTTCGAGGCCAATACCCTTGTTGCCGCCGGTGATGAACGCTACTCTTTTGTCGTTTCCATTTGCTGCTGAGCTCACTGCCGTCCTCCATGCACTTCGGTTGATAGGATTCCACCGCCTTACTGGAAGATGCAGGGCTTTATTAAAAGCGCGGGCCATTTTTTGGGTACATGAAGGCGAACTGCCCGGCACGCTGAACGCTCACGCTTGCAGACGGCAAACACGAATGTCACTTGGCGGGCAGGTATTCGTCGAGGAAACGGGAGAGCAACGCAGGGAATCGTATCGAGTCATTTGCGCGCTGAGACGGTTCTTCCCAATACATCTTAGGATCCGCGGCAGCGACGAAAAGCGAATGCACATCTGCTGCGTAGTTCATTGCAGGGCGCTTCTCTGCTGTGCCAGGTGAAGGTGTGAGGAGCTTGATAAACAATTTCGGCTCAGGAGCGTGAAGCCAGGAGTGCAACTCCAACCGTTGGCGAAACAGAAATCGTGTCGGGACGAACCTCGTCTGTGTTTCGCTCAGCGCGACCGGGAGCATTGATGCTAGAGGATTTTCGAGGATAACGGCGGCTACGCGTGTCGATGTCGAGGCTTCTGCGCAGGCGGCAGCGCCCATGCCTTCTCCGTATAACGCAAGCTGTGCAGCAGCGATGTGTCTCGTGTCAACCAGGTACTCGACCGCGGCGTTCGTGTCCTGGTAAATCAGATGTTCGTTCGGCTTTGCCCAGTCACTGTTACCGAAGCCGTGATAGTCGAAGACGAAGACGTTGATGCCGAGAGAATGAAGTTGGCTGACGAGCCCAAGAGCATTCGACAAGGAGCCGATGTTGTCGTGGCACAGCAGCATGGTTGCGCGTTCATACTTCGCGCTCGCCGCGGCAGGGACCCACCAGCCGGCAAGTTGCAGATGCCCCGTTTCGTCTGCGTGGAACCGCAGGTCTTCGTACTTCAAGCCGATACTCGCTGGGGTACGGTCGACGACATGGGACGGATGAAAAACCAGCTGCCATTGTCCTTGATAAAACAACAGGCACATCGTCAGATAAACGCAGATGCCGGCAGCGACGATGACGGACGCGATGCCCCTTGCCAGCCAACCCACACTGACGACTACTGGCTCGCCGACAGGCTGTGGCGGATATCGTCGTTTTGGATTTTGTTGTGGCATCGGCAGAAACTCGAATCTAGCACGCACGCCGCGACACGATGCAATTCCATTCAACGGCGATTTTTGTCTGCTTAACGCGTGTGGTTCCCGTTCGCTTGCGGCGACAACAGATCGTCGCTTCATCGACTTATAATCGAAGATGGAAATCATCGATCTCTAAGCTGTAATGGAAGGGAAACACGCCAGATGTCGACAGGCGATGTGGCTGTAGGAGGCCGGGAACAAGCCTCTGCAATGTCACCACAACGAAGCGGCAAAGAAGTTGTGAACGACTTCAGTATTCAAATCGCAACCGTAAACGGCTCCGGCTCGCAGTCAGCGAACAATGTGCTGCTGCGCAGCATCTTCCGCATGGGAATTCCTGTCAGCGGCAAGAATCTTTTTCCCTCGAATATTGCGGGGTTGCCGACCTGGTACACCATCCGCGCGAGCAAGCATGGATACGTCGCGCGCAAGAAAGAAATCGACGTACTGATCGCGATGAACCCCGAGACAGCGAAGGAAGATATCCTCTCGCTGCCCGCCGGTGCGATCGCGATTTATGAGGAGAGCGCGAACCTCGTGCAATATCGCGATGATGTGACCTGTTATCCGGTCCCGTTCGACAAACTGACGGCAGCGGTCTGTCCTGAGTCGAAACTGCGCAAGCTGGTTAAGAACATGATCTACGTCGGCGTCGCCGCGCAGATTCTGCACATGGATTTGACCGCGGTTGAAGCGGCGTTGCGCAAACAGTTTGCGAAGAAACAGAAAGCAGCCGACCTGAACTGGGCCGCTGTGCAAGCTGGATATGACTACGCGAAGCGGTCTCTCCCTAAGAACGATCCATTCCGATTGGAACGGATGCACGCGACTGACGGCAAGATCATCATCGACGGCAATGCCGCGGCCGCGCTTGGCTGCATGTTTGCCGGCGTCACTGTCGTGACCTGGTATCCGATCACTCCCTCGTCTTCGCTGGTTGAGCAACTGATCGATTACATGAAGAAATATCGCGTCGAGCCGGACGGCAAGGCGAGCTTTGCCATTGTGCAGGCGGAGGATGAACTGGCCGCGGTTGGCATGGTGCTGGGCGCTGGATGGGCGGGCGCGCGTTCGATGACTGCGACATCTGGACCGGGAATTTCATTGATGGCAGAGTTTGCCGGGTATGGATATTTCGCCGAACTACCAGGCGTGATTTTTGATGTGCAGCGGGTTGGACCTTCAACGGGAATGCCGACGCGAACGGCGCAGGCTGACCTATTGTCGGTAGCGTTTCTATCGCACGGCGATACGAAACATGTGATGTTGTTGCCCGGCAATGTGAAGGAATGCTTCGAGTTTGCGATGGAGGCATTCAATCTTGCGGAGGGTTTGCAGACTCCTGTGTTTGTGTTGAGCGATCTTGACCTCGGCATGAACAACTGGATGTCTGAACCGTTTGCGTATCCTGAGAAGCCGATCCATCGTGGCAAGGTGCTGACCGCTGAGCAAGTGGCGAAGGGCAGCGGTTTTTCACGATACAAAGACGTCGATGGGGATGCGATTCCTAGCAGGACGATTCCAGGGACGGAGCACGCTCTGGCTGCGTACTTCACGCGCGGCAGCGGGCATAACGAGAAGGCGCAATACTCTGAGCGTCCGGACGATTATGAGAACAACATGGAGCGGCTGGCACGAAAGTTCGAGACTGCGCGGCAGCTTGTGCCGGGTCCGGTGGAGATGGGTCCAGGCGATTCGAAGGTCGGATTGATTGCCTTCGGCACCTCCGATTTTGCTGTCACCGAATCGCGCGATCAGTTGCTGAAGGAGTTTGGTGTCGAGACCGATTACCTTCGCGTGCGGGCTTATCCATTCACGAAGAAGGTGCATCAGTTCGTTGCGGCGCATGAGCGCGTGTATGTGATTGAACAGAATCGCGACGCGCAGTTGGCAACTTTGCTGCGGCTCGATTTGCCGGCTGCTGAAGTTGTGAAGCTGCGCAGCGTGCGGCACTTTAATGGGCTACCGATTGATGCGCGCTCTGTCACAGATGAACTGGTGATGCAGGAGGAGATTTAGCAATGGCAACGACTCCGGTTACAAATACTCCTACAGCACCGAAGCCGAAGACGAACCGCCTCGGATTGCAGGTGCTCGACTATCGCGGCGGCAAGACGACGCTGTGCGCGGGTTGCGGGCACAATGCGATTTCTGAACGCATCATCGATGCGATGTATGAGATGGGCGTTCAGCCAGAGCGCGTGATGAAGTTCTCTGGCATTGGCTGCTCGTCGAAGAGCCCTGCTTACTTTATGGCGCGGTCGCATTCCATCAACAGCGTGCACGGCCGCATGCCCTCGGTTGCGACGGGAGCGATGCTGGCGAACCGCACGATGCTGGGGCTTGGCGTCTCGGGGGACGGCGATACTGCGTCGATTGGCATGGGACAGTTTGCTCATCTGATGCGGCGCAATCTGCCGATCATTTACATCATCGAAGACAACGGTGTGTACGGATTGACGAAGGGGCAGTTCTCGGCGACGGCTGATATTGGTTCGAAGCTGAAGACCGGCGTGATCAACGATCTGCCGCCGATCGATACTTGTGTTCTGGCTGTACAACTTGGCGCGACGTTTGTTGGCCGCTCATTTTCAGGCGACAAGAAACAGTTGCTCGCGATGCTGAAAGCCGCTATTGCGCACAAGGGCACGGTGATGCTGGATGTGGTTTCGCCTTGCGTGACGTTTAACGATCACGAGGGCTCGACGAAGAGCTATAAGTACATGCAAGAGCATGAAGAGGCGATCAGCGAGATCGGTTTCGTGCCGCATTTTGCGGAGATCGATGTCGAGTACGATCCGGGTACTACGCTTGACGTGACGATGCATGACGGTTCGCATCTGCGGTTGAGCAAGCTGCATGAGAACTACGATCCGACGAATCGGGTGGCCGCGGTAAAGGCGCTGATGGAATCGCACCAACGCGGGGAGATTCTGACTGGCGTGTTCTATGTGGACACCCAGGCCAAGAACTTTATCGAGCAGCTGAATATCGTCGAGGACCCGCTGGCGACGTTGGCGGCGGAACGGATCAGGCCGGGCCGCGAGGTGCTGGCTGAGGTCATGGAGCGGTTGCAGTAAGTGACCCCCTCCGCCCACGGAGTACTTAGGTCCGAAGTCCTCAAAGGAAAGAGGTAAGTCTGGGCTTGGTCCAGGTCGAGACTTGGGTTGCCACCTGACTCGCGAGCGTTAAAAGCCCGGCCACTGGCCGGGCTTTTTGTCAACCGTCCTGCTCGAGTAGGAAGGACCGGCAGGTTCTCTAGCGGTGTTGGCCGCTGTGTTCGGGGCTGGAGCCGGGCTCGGGGTAGTCGGTGTCGTTGTCTTTCAGGTCTTCGTTAGCGTCGCGATGGCCTATCTGGCCGCTGAGCGAGTTCGTGTGGGCGGGCCGGTCTTCGAGGGTGTGGGGTGAATCGTCTTCGACGGCGCCTTTGTGGATGTCGCCGTCGGGGTGTTGTGGTCTCGTGGTCATGTTTCTCCCAGATGCAGGTGCGGTAGCTTCGTTGCCTTCGGCGACGCTGGCGAATAGTTAGAGGGCGATGGTTACAGCTTTCGTTTCGGTGTAGTTGTGGAGCGCTTCTTCGCCCATTTCGCGGCCCCAGCCCGATTGTTTGTAGCCGCCGAAGGGAAGCGCGGCGTCGAAGACGTTATGGCAATTGATCCAGACTGTTCCTGAACGGATGCGTTTTGCCAGCTTGTGCGCGATGGATACATCGCGTGTCCAGATGCTGGAAGCGAGGCCGAAGTCTCCCTGGTTGGCCTGGGCGGCGATGCGGTCGAGATCGCTATCGGAGAAGCGTTCGGCGCAGACGACGGGGCCGAATATTTCTTCGCGCACGACTTTCATCTCAGGAGTCGTGCGTGTGAAGACGGTTGGCTGGACGAAGTAGCCGCCGGCGTTGCCGTGCTTGCCGCCGCCGGCGTTGGCGTGCGCGCCTTCGTCGAGGCCGGAGCGCATGTAAGAGGTGACGCGGTCGAACTGTTCGCTGGAGACAAGTGGACCCATCTCCGTCTCTGGGTCGAGGCCGCTGCCGACGCGGATCTTTCCGGCGATTTCTGACACCCCGTCGACCACCTGGTCATAGACCTTCTCATGAACGAAAAGACGTGAGCCCGCGCAGCAGCACTGGCCCTGGTTGAAGAAGATCGCGCTCGCTGCGCCTTGAATCGCCTTGTCGAGATCGGCGTCGGGGAAGACGATGGCGGGTGATTTACCGCCGAGTTCGAGAGTGACTGTCTTGAGATTGCCGGCGGCTGCGTGCAGGATGAGCTTGCCGACTTCGGTGGAACCGGTGAAGGCGACCTTGTCGACGAGATGGTGAGCAGCGAGCGGTGCGCCCGCTCCCTCACCGAAGCCGGTGAGGATATTGACGACGCCGGGGGGCAGGCCCGCTTCGCTGATGAGTTGGGCGAGGCGCAGGCCAGAAAGTGGCGTCTGCTCGGCGACCTTGAGGACGATGGTGCATCCGGTGGCGAGAGCAGGGCCGAGCTTCCACGCGGCCATCAGCAGCGGGAAATTCCACGGAATAATTTGTGCAGCGACGCCGATGGGTTCGCGCGTGGTGTAGGAGTGGTAGTCGCCGGGGAACGAGATGGGGAATGTGGCGCCTTTGATTTTTGTCGCCCAGCCGGCCATGTAGCGGAAGAGATCGGCGGCGAGTGGGACGTCGGCGATGCGCGCTACGGCGAGCGGCTTTCCGTTGTCGATGGATTCGAGTTCGGCGAGCTCTTCGAGGTTGGCCTCGATGAGGTCACCGATCTTCCAAATAAGACGGCCGCGCTCTGACGGCGTCATGCGTGGCCAGGGGCCGTGGTCGAAGGCTTTGCGCGCTGCGTGCACGGCGCGATCAACGTCGGCGGCTTCTGCTTCGGGAACTTTTGCGATGACTTCGCCGGTTGCAGGGTCGTAGACGGAGAAAGTCTTGCCGGATGCGGCGGCGACGAAATTACCGTCGATAAGCATGCGGTGGTCGCGGTGGATGAAGGTGCTGGTGCGGGATGACAGGCGGGGATCAAGTGCGATGGTGGCCATGCGGGATACCTCTCGAGAAGTTATGGCGGCGCAGGCTGCGGGAAAGCTTTCGGAACGGGACAGCGTGCCAAGCTACGCCGCCGGATACGGTACCACCGCGCACGCTGGCGCGGCTACCGTAGGGCGAAGCAGAGGAGAAACGCTCGGGTTAGTGAGCGCGTGCGCCGGACGGCTTCGGCGTGATGGTCGCGCCGATGGCGTTGAGCTTGCTGCGCGCCTGAATCGCCTCTGGGGATTGCGGGTAGCGGCCAATGAGGCTGCGATATTCGCGGACAGCGGCGTCGCGCTGATTGAGCGCCTGGAGGGATTGGCCTTTGCGCAACTGCGCGGTAGGCGCTTTGACGTTGCCGGGGTATTGCTCAAGCACAGCATCGTAGCCTTTGACGGCGTTCTGGAAGTCGTTTTGGCGGAAGGCGATCTCCGCGATGTAGAACTGCGCGTTTCCGGCGCGGTCCTCTTGCGGGTAATAGCGGAGGACGTCGTTGAACTCTTGCGCAGCGAGGTCGTATTTCGCGGCGTTGTAGTCGCGGATTCCACCCTGATAGATGTCGTCGAACGGGGGCGCTGTGGCGGGCTGATTTGCGTTGCGACCGGCGGGCCGCGTGCCGGGGAGCGACGAAGGCATGGTGAGGTCGGAGGTGGGTGGTGCGGAAGAAGAAGGCTGGGCTGCGGGTTGTGAGGTGATGCTCTGCTGCTGGCTCTGGAGGGCGGCCATGGCCGTCTGGAGCTTTGCGACGCGCGACTTGAGTTCGTCGACGGAGTCGTTAAGAGATTGGAGCTGACTGGAGAGCTGCTGCTGCTCCGTGGAGTGCGCATCACTCTGCGATTGCATCTGGCGCTGCACAGTCTCGACGCTGATCGCCGTTTTGCTGACCGTGTCTGCGGTCTGCTGGACGAGCTGACGCAGCACGCCCATGCGTTCGTCGTTGGACTGTTGCATGCGCTCGAGCGTGTCTTGCAGTTGCTGGACCTGGGTCTGAAGCTGGACCATTTCGCGGTTGACCGCGAAGGCGCGGGGGGCCGCCGCGAGGAGCAGCAGGACGGCGAGTGCGAGGGTGGTGCGTTTCATGGCGGTTCCTCTTGATGCGAAATCCAAAGTGCAAATGCAGATCCTTCGTCGGGCTAACCCCATCGCCGTGCGATGGGGCCCCAAAGCGCCCTCAGGATGACAACGTCTAAATCTGCGGGCAACGGATGACAAGCAATTCTCTGCGGAGTGCTTATTTATCGACGCTGAAAGCAGCGCGGCGGTTTTGCTGCCAGCAGCTTTCGTTTTCCTCTGTGCAGAAGGGTTTCTCTTTGCCAAAGCTTACGGTGCGGATGCGGCCAGTGGCCACGCCGCCTTTCACAAGCGCGTCTTTGGCTGCGTCGGCGCGGCTGGCGCCAAGCGCTAGATTGTATTCTGTCGAGCCGCGGCTGTCGCAGTAGCCCCCGATGACGATCGCGATCTGAGAATTTGCGTTGAGGAAGCGGACCGCTTTCTGTACGGCGGCCTGACCCTCGGAATTAACTTCGTAGCTGTCGTAGTCGAAGTAGATGTCAGGGACCTGCTGATGGAAGATCTGATCATTGGTCAGGTTGCTGGTATCTGGGGCGGCGGGAGGCGCGTTAGGGACGGCAATGCTGACGGTGGCGGTGGAACTGGTCGATCCGCCGTCGCCACGAGCGGTCAGCGTGTAGGTCGTTGTGGAGACAGGCGTGACCGTGGTTGAACCGGACGATTTCACCGGGCCGACGCTGCTGATACTGATGTCGGTCGCGCCGGTAGTGGTCCACGTCAGCGTGGAGGACTGGCCGGGCTGGATGCTCTCGGGAACCGCGGTCAGCGTGGCAGTGGGAGCCGGTGTCGATATCGCGGGAGGAAGCGATGGTGGAACTATGGTCGACTTCTTGTGACATCCGGCGACAAACACAATCGCGGTCGCCGCGAATGCGAGGGTGGAGATACGTTTCGTGCGGAAGTTCATCGTGGTTCTCCTTGGATTTTTTTGATAAAAAAGCAGGTCCTTCGTCGGCCTACCCCATCGCGCTGCGACGGGGCCCCAAAACGCCTCCTCAGGATGAGAAGTGTCGAGGCGTTCATTTCCAGCTCCAGTTGGGCTGAGTATTCAGGCCGCCCTTGGTCAGCGCGTGTTGTTGCGTGCCGTCGGCAAGCATGGTGAAAATTTCGCTGCGTCCGCCGCGGGCGCTTTCAAAAACAATGTGACGGCCATCGGGGGACCAGGAGGGGAAGTCGTTGCGGCCGGATTCGTGGGTCAGCTGAATCCAGCGCTTGGATGCGATGTCCATGATGTAGATGTCTTGACCGCCGGGCGCGCCGGGCCCGTATTTACGGTTCCAAGCGAAGGCGAGGAACTGGCCGTTCGGGGACCATGACGGCGAAGTCGCATAGCCGCCGTCGGTCATGCGCTGCAC
>JBBPYY010000102.1:0-26796 GCA_038199445.1 Terriglobales bacterium
GGTGCCTTTCGCCCAAAGAGTTTCCAGCAGGTTCTTATCGTGCAGAGTATCCATCGGCTGCCAGAATCCGGTGTGCTTGAACGCCGCGACGTTGCCTTCGCGGGAAAGCCTTTCGAGGGGCTCCCGTTCCCAGCTCGTGGTGTCGTCTACCAGATAACTGTCGACCTTCGGAGAGAGTACGAAGAATCCGCCGTTAACCCATCGCCCATCGCCACTGGGCTTCTCAAGAAATTGGGACACTAATCCAGACTTGTCAATCTCCAGAGCTCCGAACTTACCCACGGGTTGGATGGCAGTCAGAGTGACCAGTTTCTTCTGACGCTTATGATACTCAATGGCCTGCGATATGTTGACATCCGAGACGCCGTCCCCGTAGGTGAAACAGAACATCTCGTCATCCTGAACATATTTTAGAACGCGCTTGAGGCGACCGCCGGTCAGTGTGTCGGCACCTGTATCGACCAGGGTTACGCGCCATGGTTCACACTCGGATCGGTGAATATCGATTCGGTTATTCTGGATGTCTACGGAGAAGTCGGAAGCTTGCAGGACATAGTTTGCGAAATACTCCTTAATTACATTGCCTTTATAGCCCAGGCAAACAATGAAGTCATTGATTCCGTGGGCGGAATAGATTTTCATAATATGCCACAGGATCGGCTTGCCACCGATCTCGACCATTGGCTTGGGCCGGATGGATGTTTCTTCGCTCAACCTGCTACCCAGTCCGCCCGCCAAAATGACTGCCTTCATTCTTTACTCCACTACTTGTTGTGCGTGTGTGTTCTTAAAGCTGTATCGGATTAACTTCTCGTTCAACGATAGTCAACGGCCGCCGTTTTACCTGTTGATAAATGCGCCCTAAGTATTCACCGAGAATACCTAGAAACAATGCATTGAGACTCAATGAGCCGAGCATCACGATAATGATCGAAGCGAAGCCTGGAGGCCAATTGGCGCCAAAGACGAACCGCGCCAAGAGGTAACCCATGGTCGCGAGAAACGTTATGAGCGAAATGGCCAAGCCCAAATACGTTGCAAGGCGAAGCGGAACGACGGAATGGTTCAGAATTCCATCGAGCGCGAGTCCGATTAGTTGACGGAAAGAAAATTTGCTTTTGCCATGTTTACGCTCGCCTCGGTCATACGGGATGCCAATCTGGTCAAAGCCAAGGGTCGCAATGGTCCCTCGCAGGTAGGGGTTCGAGTCTTCAAATTTCTGCAACTCATCGAGAACACGGCGGTCGACGAGGCGAAAATCGCCCGCATCCAGCGGGAGTTCATCTTCACTGAGTGAGTCGATGAGGCGGTAGAACAATTTGCGCGTGCTGTTCATCAGCCAGCTTTCTCTGCGTGAAGTGCGTACGCCATAGACAACGCGATATCCCTCCTCCCACTTCTTGATAAATGAAAGAATGAGTTCTGGTGGGTCTTGAAGATCGCAATCAATCTGCACAGCTGCGTCGCCGCGGGCGTTGAGATAGGCGGTGAGGATCGAACGCTGAAATCCGAAGTTACGCGAAAAGCGAATGGCGCGGACACGCTTATCGCGCTCCCCTAGCTGAGACAAAACGCGGAACGTCCCGTCGGTCGAGTGATTATCAGTGAAGATCATTTCAAATTCGTAGCGATCAGCAATCTGCGCCATGACCGGCAACAGTGCCTTGTAGAGAAGCTCAATGTTCTGCTCTTCGTTAAAGACGGGAACGCATATACTGATCAGCCGTTTGCCGTTATGCATTCTTCGTGGCCACCATTGCATATTGCGCGCCCATGGGAAGCCATTGCAGCGACGGTTCGAGCGGGCGCAGCCATGCAAGGGCACGAGGCATAAAAACGATGTAGTCGCGGCGAAGCTGTCGGAGCCCGCTTTGCGCGAAGTATTTGCCGATTTCTGTCGGGGTCAATAGCACGGCGTCGTCGTCAAACGGGCATCGCTCGACGACCCAGCGGGTCACAGGATTCGCGGGGTTGTGCTCAAAGATTGCCAACTTCCCGCCAGGCGTAAGGCGGCTAGCAACATCAGAGAATATGCTCGGGCGTTGTTCACGGGGAACGTGGTGCATCACGTTCGCAATCACGATCAGATCGTAGTTATGAGCAAGAGCGTCAGAATGCGAAGTGAATAACCCCATTTGCGAGAGGGCGGGATCTACCTTCTCTATGCTTTCCTGGGAAACATCGAAGCCTTCAATCTTAACGTTCGGAAGCAGCTTTTTCAGCGCGCTGGCGAAGACTCCAACCCCGCAACCAAAGTCCAGTACCTTGCCCGCGAAAGACGGGGTAAGTAGACGCTGAACATACTGCGCCTTGTAGTCCGCGAAGTACGCGGAGTCTTCGCCGGACACGGAGACGCTGCGGTCGAGAATCTCTTCGTACCTTCCAGCGAACTGGTCAAATTCCATGTTGGCCCCTTGCCGATGCGGACATGCCCTGCGTGCTCAAGATCATACGTCCGAGGCCGTCTTCGAGTGAGATGGCCGGATGCCAGCCAGTCGCGTCTACAAACCGGCGGTTATCGCCCACGAGCCACATCGGCTCATCAGCACGGTAATCGCGTTCTCCCCAGTGGAGCAGATGGCGAGGACAATGCAACGCGTCGGCGATCTCCCCTCCGATTTGGCGGATACTTACGGGTTGCGATGAACATACGTTGTAAGCCTGGTGCAGCGCCAACCGCTCAACGCTCGCGGCCGCAATGAAAGCTTCCACGGCATCATCTTCAAACAGAAAGTCCCTCACCTGTTCGCCTGGCGTAAGGTCCACAGGCTGTTTGTTGAGAAGCCGCTCAAGCAGATACGGAACCAGCCGCTGCGGCGCTTCGTGAGGACCGTAGACACCAAACAGACGGAGGGAGAGAAAGGGAATTCCTAGCCGGGACGCGATGGCATTGCCAAAGAGAAATGAAGCTGCTTTCGCGGCGCCGTAGACAGAGGTCGGCTCCACGGGATGGCTTTCGTCGATCAGAACGCCGGCCTCAGGCTGAGCGTATTCAGAGCAGCTGCCCGCATGGATGAACCGCTGAATTTTCCAACTCGACGTCGCTTCCAAAACGATAGAGAGAGCGCGAACGTTGCCGTCGATCATCTGGTCTAGGTCCCGCTGATCTTGCTGCACGCCATACGAAGCGAGGTGAAAAACAACATCAGCGGAGCGTCCAGCCAGTGCTGCGGCGAGATCTTGTTTCTGAAAAGATGGGACCTCGAGAATTTCTACTCCGGGCAGGCCGGCCAGAGCGTGTGCTCGTTGCCGCGATCGGACGAGGCAGATTACTTTCACCTGCTCCGACGAGAGCCGGCGCACCAGAGCCGTGCCGATGAAGCCAGTAGCGCCGGTCACGAGCGCCGTGCGAAAAGATCTCATAGATAGGATTTCCCATTGTCTGACGTAAACCCTCGCACGCGCTGATAGAAAAACATGACTGCCGCGGTGACGAAGAGAATCATGGCGGGCCGCGCAGGCAGTGTATAGCGCGACTCGATGGGAATCGGCGCGTAGAGCAGAGTGACGAAGGCGACGCTCGCGTAGACCGCGATCCAAGAACGCCAGCGATGGCGGACGATGTACATACCGAGGATGCCGAAGAACAATACTGCGTATCCGAGCATAGTCGCTATGAGGGACACCAACGGGTTGTACCCGACGGCGCGCCGCGTGATCCAGAGACGGGGGATGTGGCCGATCGCGACGCCCAGCCAGCTTGGCCAGAGCCGCCGCAACTGCGGCACGTAGAGTGCCTTGTCCGCACGTTCTGAGTCGACGAGAGCCTGCCCCTCGAGGACGATCGTCAGAGCTTGCTCGCGGGTTTGCACTTCATCGGGCGCTGCGCGAAGACCAGCGTCTTCACCCCCTTTAATCTCGTCCAGCAGCACTCTCATTCCGTCGGCCGATCCGCCGAGGGCGAGAGGTGGAAAGCTGTGAAAGAAGTGATAGTTGCGCGCGACCCAAGGGCTGATCACCAGAGTTGAGACGAAAACCATAATCGCGACGGCTTTGAATTTTTTCGCCGTGGGGAGCTCTGGACAAGTCAGTGTCACAAGAGCAGGTACGACTCCGTAAGGAGCCATGAATGGCTTCACCATCGCGATGACGCCGATCATGAAGCCGATCAGCAGCCACCAGCCGAAGTGGGTGGGCTGATTCTGCGCGCGCAGGGTGAAATAGAGTGTCAGCACAACGACCAACGTCAACAGCATGTCCTGGTGTAAATTCGCGCAAAAGATCGCGGGGTACGGGTAGATCGCGTATAGGAATCCAGCGACGCATCCGAACATCGGCCCAAGGAGTCGCCATCCCATCAGAACAATCAGGACCGCGGTCAGCGAATCGAGCACGGCGTTTCCAACCAGAGCAGCGTGGATGGAGTGGCCGAAGATCTTGTAGATGAGCGCGAGAAACGCGGGATAGCCGGGAGTGCGAAAGATAGCCGGAACATAGCCGCTAAGGCTGGCGGTGAATCCGTGACCCTGCGCGAGGTTCCAGCCGGTTGAGTCATTCCAAAAGAGATCTGTGCTGAGCGGCCGCGGCATTCGCGTCACCAGGAAATATCGAAACAGGAAAGCAACCGCAAAGACCCCACCGATCGTCAGCCACTTTTGCTCATTCCATTCTGTGAACGGGGGTGATGTTGCGTTTTGACCGCTCATTCAACTCTTCTCTCGGGGTGCGGGGGCATGGGTGGCATGGGAAATGAAAATATGGATGCCTCATTCTACCGTCGCAGAAATCGTGGCAATATCGACCAAGGGAGCCAACCATGAATGCTCATACGACTTTGCTGATCAGCCACCTTCACTATCACCGCTGGCTTCGCGGGAATTGCTTGCGGCCGTCATGCTGCTTCACCCTGAAAAGCTTTCGCTCGACCGCAGCACTTCGTTCAAAACGATTCCGCAAACGCTGGTGCACATCTATCAGGCCGACCAGGTCTGGTTTTCGAGAATCTCAGGATATGCGGTGAGTTTGGCTCAGGTAAATAGAGACGCTGACTTGCAGGGGCTCGGTGCGCGCTGGGGCGATTTGCTGGACGGTTATGTTATGTGGGCGGAGGCGTTGAAGCCGGACGAATGGTCGAGCCTAATCCAATACAAGACTTCGCAGGGGAAAGATTTTTCAAATCCCCTCTGGCAGATCGTGCTGCATGTGGTGAATCACGGCACCGCGCACCGCGCGCAGGTTGTCAGCATGTTGCGTCAGTCGGATGTTCTTCCGCCGAATCTCGATTTGATCAATTACTATCGGGCAGAAGACCCAGTGCGTTAGTGCACGATCAGGAGCACCGTGCCTGTTCCGGGAACGGTTGCGGTGTAGGAGCCGGTAATTCGACCGAGGTCTTTGGCGGCCCAGACATCGCGGGCGCTTGCGGTTTTCAGACCAATTGAGTCGAGATGCAGTGTGACTTCTTTGGCGAGGTCGCCGCGGTTGAAGAGTGCGACGGCTTTGTTGCTGTTGGTCAGCGGTTTCATCCAGATCTCGTAAGGACCCTCAGCCCACACGCGGTCGCCCTGCTTGCCGAGCGCGTCCTGATCGATGGCGATGACATCGCGGTTGGTGAGGATGTCGTGCGTCTCCGGCGCCATTTTGCTGAGGTCGTTGCCGGCGAGCAACGGAGCCGCGAGAATGGCCCACAGCGTCATATGGGTGATGTACTGATCGCGACTCATGTGGCCATTGCCGACTTCGAGCATGTCTGGATCATTCCAGTGGCCGGGAGATGCGTATTTGGAGAGGCCGGCCTGGCCGAAGCCAATGACCGACATGCGGTCATAGTTGTCAGAGATATCGCCGGTGGTGCGCCAGGCGTTCCCCCCGACCGTAGGAGCCCACTTCCACACATCGTCCCAGCCGTACTGGCAGAGGCTGAAGAGGATGGGTCGCCCAGTCGCGACGAGTGCGCGATGCATGGTTTCGTACGCGTCGCGCATGACGACGTTCTGTCTTGCGGGGTCGTGGGGAGCCAGCTTATTCATGATCTCGCGGAAGGTACACAGGTCGTATTTCAAATAATCGATGCCCCATGCCGCATAGGTTTTGGCGTCCTGCGCTTCGTGCCGGTAGCTGCCTTCGTAGCCCGCGCAGGTTTTGGGTCCGGGTGAAGAGTAGATGCCTAACCGCAAGCCCTTGCTGTGCACATAATCCGCGAGCGCCCTCATGTCGGGAAACTTCTCATTGGTCTGGATCACGCCGCCCGCATCGCGCTTGCCTTCCCACGTGTCGTCGATGTTGACGTAGACATAGCCGGCGTCGCGCATGCCGCTCGAGACCAGCGCATCCGCAGCGGCGCGCACATCGGCATCAGTCACTTTCTCGGCGAAGTGGTTCCAACTGTTCCATCCCATCGGCGGGGTCTGCGCAACCGGCCGGGCCGGCTGTGCGGGAACCGTGAACCCCAGCATCAGAAATACAGCGAACGTGAGGAATTTCAACATCATTGGCATTGCTCCTGAAAAGGACTGAGTGACTTGGGCTCGACAATAGCTGCCTCTGCGGCTTGCCAGATACGCTACCATCGGCGGAACTGATGACAACCACGACCTGATTGTGATGGTCGTAATCGTTCCCATCGTTCCGTTTCCCCGAAATCAGAACAGCTTGACGGCCGCAGTCAATTCCTGGCGGCATAACGACTGTCTTCGAAGCACACGGCAAACTGGAAATATTTCTTAGACGACAACACTCGTTTTGCCGTCGGGTGGGTTGGAACGCAGGGTGGGACTCTGGGCCGGCCCGATGGCGCGAGACCGCGCAGAAAATCAAAGACGTAAATCCGAGTCTTGCGGCACAACTCGAATTCATCGCCGCCCATCCCCCCGAATGAGAGTCCCCGCTAGTCGGGGCGCCCGTTTAGGCCCCGTGCATCCTCGCGTCTTCGGTGTTCCGTGCGTTAACGCGTGCGTTCCTCTAATTCAGTTCGCCGAAGACGGCCACGCCCGACTGCGTGCCAACATAAACATGCCCATTGACCACCACCGGTGTCAGGAATTTATTGCCGATTCCAAAACTATCCCGCCCTCCGACCGCCTGTTTACTGTTGTAAAGTTCATTGGCGAGATTGGATGCGTCGTAAGCATGCAGCACGGCTGGGAATGATTCATTGCTTTCGAGCGCCCAGACGATGCCGCTTTTTGTGCCATTGGCCGATACGCTCGGCGTCGCGCCGGGATACGGGAAGACGGTCGCCGATTTGCTTGTCGGAGTGGCGCTCAGCAGGGCGTTGGTGATGGGAAAGGCCTTCAGCACATCGCTAACGCCCGCATAATAGACCGTGCCGTTAAAGTATGCCGGCCCCGAGAATGCTCTGCCCGGCAGCGCCCTAACAATTTCCTGATACAGGTTGCTGTTGTCGGCTGTCTTCTGGTTGAACTTACCAAGATTGTCGCGGTCCGCGACATAGATATTCGTGTCTTTACCTGCGCCCACCATCAAATGCCGCACTGTTCCCGCTTTGTCAGTGAGGTCGGGTAAAAGCATCGCTCCTCCCGAACCGAGATCTGCGTCATCGATTGACTGCTTCACGGTGTCGAATGTCGCGAAATAGTCACTGACAGCCAGCTTGCCCCCGGCCGTGCTCAGCTTCAACATGGTGTTGCCGTAGTCGTTCTGGGTGGGGAAGCCGTGCGCGTCCAACGACGCATCGAACGTGCCATTGGCGTCGAGGAAGTAGATATCTCCGCCGCTGTCTGCCGCCAATCCGTAGCCACTCATCCACACTGAGCCGTCACTCCCATTGGGCGTCAGGTTCAGCACCGAGGATAGCAGCAGCGTGCTCTCGCTATAGCCAATCACCCAGCCCGTGTACGGCGCGCTGTCGCAGTGGCTTGTCCAGGCGGTGTAGATATTTCCATTGAGCAGCAACAGTGAGGCACGCTCGGCATACTGCGCCGGGTCGAAAATCACGGTGCCGTTCCTGCTGCCCGCGCCCGTGCCGGGATAGGTCGCTTGGACTTCTGTCGGGCTGCCTGCGAGTTCGGCGCCGGTCGCCAGGTCGAGCGCGTGCAGGCGTTGGTGATATCCGCCGCTTGCATCCTTCGTCATGCCGACGACGAATATGGCGCCGTTGGCTCCGTGCGTGCGGTCAATGACCGGGGTCGAGGTGATGCCGATTTCAGGCGCAATTTGACCGCAGTTGCGGCTGTCGCTGGTCGTTTCATTCCCGGCCAGCAACGATGTCTTCCAGATCTGCGCGCCGGTCGCTGCATTCAGGGCATAAACGCTGTCATGCTCGGTTGCCACGTAGAGCACATTGGTCGCCCCGGTTTGCAGATCGAGTCCGCTTACATAAAGCGGTTGGGCGTCCACCTTGCCATCCACCGGATAAAAGCCGAGCTTGCCGAATTTCGTCGAGTTCACATTGGCCGGCGTCAGGATTGTCTCCTGCGCGTTTAATCCTTCTCGGCTGTTGTCATAGTGATAGGTCGTCACATCCACCGTGGGTGAGGCCGTCGCCGTGACGGTCAACGCCACGGTCACTGTACGGGTCAACGCTCCCGCAGTGCCGGTAAATGTGACCGTTGCGGTGCCGGGAGTCGCGGTCGCGGCAGCCGACAACACTACGTTCTGGCTGAAGCCACGAATCAGAATTAACGAAGCAGGCGATGCGGTCACGCCTGCGGGCAAGCCACTGAGGACGACCGTTATCGGAAAGCCGGTAAATCCGTTGGTCGATATTGGAGTCAGGATGATCTGCGTCGTTCCGCCCTGATTGAGAGTCGCCGCCGGGGGCGTTGCGGAAAGTGAGAAGTCCCCAGGCGCGGTCACTGCAAGGGCTACGGTGGCGACGTGGCTTCGGGAGCCCGAGGTTCCGGTGAGCGTGATGTTCGCGTTGCCTGGTGCAGCATTTGCCGACGCTGTGAACGTGATCTGTTGCGTTGATCCTATGGTGAGGCTGAAGGTGGAAGGGGAAGCGGTGATTCCGGCAGGCATGCCGGCGACGGTGACGCCGACTATGCCGCTTGAACCCAGTGCGGCATTCACGGTCACGGAGAGCTTCGCGGTTGTGCCCGGCGCGAGACTGATAGTGTTTCCACTGGGTGTCAGCGTGAAGTCAGGGCTGCCTGAGCTGCCAGAGCTGCCAGAGCTGCCGCAGGCCATCAAAGCAAAGGCAAAAACGAAGCTCAAGCCCAGAACCAATACCCGCTGACCCACCCGCATGGAAACCTCATCTGCCATCATAAGCTGTTCGCTGATGTTGCGAACATCCGACGGAGGAGTGGCCGACGCGGGTATACACCAAGGACAAAGTCACCGCGCGATCCTACGCCAGTGAGATGGGGTTTTACCGAAGCGGGCAAGGCGGCGTGGCACACGGCGGTGGAATGGTACTGCTGCTGAAGGCACCGAATGCAAAGAGTGCTGCAGTCAAAAGCCCTCCAATGATCAGAGCATCCGTTATCAGATTGAATCCAAAAAACGCAGGAGCGGGCGGTGTCCCGGAACACTGCTTCTGTCTCTTCTTGCTCTTACTCTGATTCTCTTCGCTGCAGTAATCGCCCTCTTGCGGGGTGGAAGCTGTTGTCTTCACTTGCGCAGTGGTCTGGGTGGCCGGCGTAGGACCAGGATTCGGCGCTCCGACTGCGTTTGTTTGATGGATCACCGATTCCGCAGTCACACCGCCGACGGTCGCGGTCACAGTGATCGTGAACGAACCGGGCGACTGACCGGCCTGCAGGCCTTGGGTTTGCGCCCTCCCGTCAGGGCCGGTCTTGGTCGCGAAAGACAAAGAATTGCCACCAAAGCTCGCGCCGGCACCATTATTTCCACCGTGGATCAGGAAGACAACCGCTGCCTCTGAGACAGGTTTGTGATTTTCGTCTTCTACCTGGATGATCGGTTCTCGCGCGGTGCGTTCGCGGATATTGTTCAACGCGCCTTCCCCATCCAGAATCACGATATGAAGACTCTTCGGCGCCTGCGCGGGAATGACCTTTCCAATATCCTGCACCAACGCCGAGCCGCTTGCCAGGGTCATGCTCGCGGAGCCATGCGTGATGAGTAGATCCGAGCCCGATGCCAGTAAAGCGGGCCGGCCATGCTCGAGACCGATCACCACTTTGGCTGCTGAATTCTTCGGGTACGCGGTCAGGCCGCGAAACACCACTCCGGCGCTCTTGTTCTTCAAAGCAACGGTGCCGCTTCCGCTGAGGATTTCAATCGACGCTTTCCCGTCGGATTGCAGGTATTTCACCTGCGTGTCCGGCTCTAAGAAGGCAGCCAGTCCCGGCTGCAGAATCACGGCACGCGCACTGGGACCTACATTGACCCGATCGCCGTTGAACAGCACGCTCTGGTCAGTGGCCGGATGCCCATTCACGGTGATCGAACCCCGGACCAGCAGGCGCGCCCCGGGTACTTCCGAAGCAAGCTGATTTTCTAGAGCAAGCGTAACCAAGGATAGGACAAGCAATTGCCGCAGGATTTTCATATTTCTCTCTACAACGTCGATCGATTTGGTGGTGCTTCATTCGCATTCGAGCCCTTGACATTCCGGCCTAGCAAGAACACTCGAGCGCTGGAAGCGCTATCCGATTCCGGCGCTCCCTAAAAAAGGAATCGCTAAAGCATTTGAGTCAGCCACTCACGTTAACGGCGAGACAAATCGCAACCCCATAAAGGACGGCGGGGCATGACTCTAGTAGAAGGCAAGCCACTCGCAGGCGCATCTGCCCATAGGAATTAGATAGTTTCGGCGAGTGCCGCACTTCTCGCACACTGATCTTGTCTCTGGTCACGCCTGTGCGACGTGCCTCGCGCAGGGAGCCGACGCCAATCTACACGGCGTGTACGAAAATTTGAAGCCGTTGGCGACACCGCGTCCGGCTCTACGATAAAGACGCTTGCGAATAGGCAATCGCGGAGACAACGGCGATCGGTTGAATCACTTCACAGCCTCCCAGGATCAAGCTTCCCAAAGCTGTGTCGAAATTCCAGTCGAGAAAATGAGTTATAAAGTCTCAGTAAACATCTGTTGCGATATCAGTTAACCCTCCAGCGACCACAGTACTAGTTTGCTAACAAAGTGGTTACGATAGTCAATCTGTGGTGGCTGCTCGAATAAATTGGCCAGTTTCTTCAATCTAGGGTGTCTGCGGTACTTATCGCAAAATTTTATACTCTCCAAAATGTTTGACTTCGGCGTGCGTAGCGCATAGCTTGGTCGAATTCTGACTTACCGCCCCCACCTCCCGTTTTTCTAAGCCCTCCAATCTTGAGATCGGGATTCCTGTGTTCCAACCCATTGCACCTACCAAGGGAGCTTCAAATGATCGTGTCCCGGTTTCTCAAGTCGTTCTCCGCAACAGCCGCTGTTGCGCTGCTTTTGCTCGCGGGAAATTATGCCGCTGCGCAACAGGCCTTACCATCCGTAGTTCACGTGCCGCAAATCGTCAGCAACGGGCAAGCCCAAATCATTAGCTCGCTCGAGAGTGGCCGCCATCTGCAACTGGCGCTCAGTCTGCCACTCAGAAATGAGGCGCAGCTCGACAGCCTGCTGCAGCAGATCAATGACCCGCAGAGTGCGAACTATCATCATTACTTAAACGTCGAGGAATTCACGAACCGGTTCGGTCCAACTGAGCAGGATTACGATGCGGTCGTCCGCTGGGCGCAAGCCAAGGGCTTCGCCGTCACCGCCACTGCGCCGAACCGCCTTGTGGTCGACATCGATGGTTCGGTTGAGACCGTCAATCGCGCGTTCCGCATTGCGCTGAATACGTATAAAGATACGGGCAGAAACCGCGAGTTCTTTGCCCCGGACCGTGAGCCGACACTCGACTTATCGGTTGCGCTGCTTGGCATCAGCGGCTTGACTAACGTCAATCCTCCGCGTCCGCATTACAAAAAAGGCAATCTGCCAGTCGACAGCAAAGGGACGACGCAGGCAGCCAATGCAATCGCACACATTGTCGGCTCGGGGCCGGGAAATACCTACCTGCCGGGCGATATGCGAAAGGCTTATTACGGTTCCGGACCGCTTACCGGGGCAGGTCAGACTGTGGGTATCTTCTCTTACGATGGCTATCTGACGAATGATATTCAGGTCTACTTCTCTAACACCGGGACCAGTTCCAGCGTTCCTGTGAACAATGTTCTGGTGAATGGGTACAACGGCGCTTGCTTCGGTTTCAATCCCGACGGCACCATCAACAACAACATTTGCGACGACGGGGAACAGATCCTGGATATTGTCAACGTACTCGGTATGGCGCCGGGACTGACACAGGTGCTGTTCTATGAAGGCAATAGCTCGACGGACGTGCTCAACCGCATGGCCACCGACAATACGGCTAAGTCCATCAGCAGCTCCTGGGGCGGCGGAGATTTCGGCACCGTGTCCGATCCCATCTTCAAGCAGTTCCAGGCACAAGGGCAGTCTTACTTGAATGCCACCGGCGACTCCGGCCAGTTCAACAGCTCCACCTACAGTCCGCCGTCAGTGGATGCAAACATTACTCAGGTAGGCGGCACCGACCTGACCACCAGCAGCGCTGGAGGCCCGTGGGCTTCAGAAACCGGCTGGCCCAACAGTGGCGGTGGCTTTATCAGCGGCACCGCGATTCCCAGCTATCAGCAGCTTGCCGGAGTTATCAATTCATCGAACCAGGGTTCGACAACACTGCGCAATGCACCCGATATCGCGGCGGAAGCGAACTTCGACAACACCACCGTCATCAACGGCGTGTTCAAGTCGGGTTATGGTGGCACCAGCTTCGCGGCTCCTCGCTGGGCAGGTCTGATCGCACTGGCCAATCAACAGTCCGTGGCAAACGGCAAAGGCACCCTAGGCTTCTTGAATCCGGCGATTTACAACATTGGGGTGAGCACGAGCTTTGCGTCTAACTTCCACGACATCGTCAGCGGCAACAATAAGCCAACGGCGGGCGCCGGTACCGGATTCAACGCAGTCGCCGGCTACGATCTGGTCACCGGATGGGGCAGCCCGATCGGGCCGAACCTGATCGCAACTCTGGCTGGCTCAGGCACCACGAACCCTGACTACTCACTGTCTGCTTCGCCGAGCAGCCTGAGCATCGCTCAGGGCGCAAACCGAAGCAGCACCATCACGGTCAGCCCGCTCAACGGCTTCACCGGCACCGTCAGTTTCACTGCCAGCGGCCTGCCATCCGGAGTCACCGCTGCTTTCAGTCCGGCGAGCAGCACCACCAGCAGCACACTGACGCTCACCGCCAGCAGCACGGCTACGATTGGCTCGTCCACGGTGACCGTTACCGGCACATCGGGCAGCCTGACCCACACCACCAGCGTTGCGCTGACTATCACTTCCGGTGGCTCGTCGCAGTTGCTGGGCAACACCGGTTTTGAAAGCGGAACCGCAACGGCTCCGTGGGCGTTGACCTCTGGCGTGATCTGCAGCACCAGCACCTGTAGCGGTGAAACGCCGCATGCGGGCAGCTGGTTTGCATGGCTGAACGGCTACGGTTCTACCCACACCGACACGGCAAGCCAACAGGTCGTCATTCCGGCAGGCAAAACCAGCGCGACGCTCAGCTTCTACCTGCATATCGACACCGCGGAAACCACCACGACCACCGCATACGATACGTTCACCATTCAGGTACTGAATACTTCCGGCGGCCTTCTGGGAACGCTGGGTACCTACTCCAACCTCAACAAAGTTACAGGGTATGCGCAACATACATTCAGCATGACCCCGTACATCGGCAAAACTGTAGTGCTCAAATTCACCGGCTCAGAGGATACGTCGCTACAGACATCCTTCGTCCTCGATGACGTGACGCTCACAGTCCAGTAACCGTTTCGTCGTGCAGAAAGAGGGCCGCAAGAATGCGGCCTTCTTTCTTTTGGAATTTCGTCTGCCCGAAACACGGATGTGGGCAATCAAGACTTGAAGAATGCGAGCAGGTCGGCATTGACCTGGTCCGCCAGGGTGGTAGCCATGCCGTGCGGGGCACCCGGATAAACCTTCAATGTGGAGTTCTTCACCAGCTTCGACGACAAGAGAGCCGACGCGCCAATCGGCACAATCTGATCGGCATCGCCGTGCAGGATCAGGGTAGGCACGTCGATCTTCTTCAAGTCTTCGGTGAGGTCTGTTTCAGAGAACGCCTTGATGCAGTCATAGGCGCCAATGACCGAGCCCAGCATACCCTGGAGCCAGAACGACTCCCGCACGCCCTCAGAGATCTTCGCGCCCGGTTTGTTATAGCCGTAAAAGGGCATGCTCAGGTCTTTGAAAAACTGCGACCGGTCCGCGACGACGCCGGCGCGGAGTTCGTCAAAGGCAGACATCGGCAGGCCGCCAGGGTTCTTTTCCGTCTTCAACATCAGCGGCGGGATCGCCCCGATCAGCACAGCCTTGGCCACGCGCTTGGTTCCATGGAGACCCAGGTAGCGCGTCACCTCTCCCCCACCCGTGGAATGGCCCACCAGGAAAGCGCTCTTAAGGTCGAGTGCCTCGAATAAAGCAGCCAGATCTTCGGCGTACGTGTCGATGTCATTGCCGCCCCATGACTGGCTGGAGCGCCCATTCCCACGGCGGTCGTGGGCGATGACGCGATAGCCATGCTGGCCTAGGAACAGCATCTGCGCGTCCCATGCGTCAGCTGTCAGCGGCCAGCCGTGCGAGAACACAACCGGCTGCCCTGTGCCCCAATCCTTGTAATAGATGGTTGTACCGTCCTTCGTGGTAATCGTATTCATTGACTTTCTCCTTTATGATTTTGTGCGAGGCGGGAGCGCTCGCAATCCTGGTGCGGGATAAACACAGATGGCCGGCATACTCGCCGCGCTAGAACAACGGAACTCTCTTGAAGACGAAAAACTTCCCACTAGGATGCGCGGGGAAGTTCCGCGGATCCTCTTTTCGTGTCGCTCATAGATAAGCAGAGAGTAGGAAAAAAAGCAGAACGCCGAAGGCCTAAGCACTTCCCGCAGAGCAGGCGATCTTTTACCACTATGAGGGGAACTTTATGGCGGGTATATTCCTGCGTCGTAGGCGGAAAATAGTGGTGAACGAAGACCGTGAAGAACGCGAAAACGGAGCGCATCCAACTCTGGCCGATAAAACTCTGCGCGGCCAATCAGTTCATTCGGTTTAGACATAGCGGCCCGTCACTCGTCCCCGCACTGAACACTATCCATGCAATGGATTGCTAGAACTGAGCCCACGGCGATGGTGACGCGCTACGTGCGCTCCGGCGAAGCTCTGCTCAAACCGCCCGGAAAGTCTCAATAGGGGCAGTCTTGCCTTGCGGAAGGTGTCTGCGAGATGAATTAAAACGGATCAAGTGAATATTGGTCGGGGAGAGAGGATTTGAACCTCCGACCCCCTGGTCCCGAACCAGGTGCTCTACCAGGCTGAGCCACTCCCCGAACTGGTGCGTTTTCACCGTGTCGCCTGGTTTGCAGAACGCATATCGGCGGGCGCCGAATGATTGCGACACTAAGGAAAAGTGTAGCACGGCGCGGCTCGCCTTCTCGGGCAGTGGCTGGGCAGGCCGTGAGTCGTTCTGTGTCGTGCGACAATCAAATTTCCAGCATCCTTTTCATGAAAAATTCACCGACAGCGGTCGCGCCAGAACCAGCGGTCATCACCGCCGATTTGCTGGCGCAGCACAGCATTACGGCGGAAGAATACGCGCGCATAGAAGGCGCGCTGGGGCGCACGCCGAGCCTGACCGAACTCGGCATCTTCAGCGTGATGTGGAGCGAGCATTGTTCGTATAAGTCGTCGCGCGTTCATCTGCGCCGGCTGCCTACAGAAAGCAAACTGGTGGTGCAGGGACCCGGAGAAAACGCCGGCATTATCGATGTCGGCGACGGCTGGGCCTGCGCCTTCAAGATTGAGTCGCATAACCATCCGTCCTACATCGAACCGTTTCAAGGTGCGGCGACCGGAGTCGGCGGTATCCTCCGCGACATCTTCACCATGGGCGCGCGTCCGCTCGCGGTGATGGACTCACTGCGCATCGGACCCCTCACCGATGACCAGGCTGCGCATCGCAATCACGCGATTCTTGAGGGCGTGGTCAGCGGAGTCGCCGCGTACGGCAACTGTTTCGGGGTGCCAAATCTCGGCGGTGAGACGCGCTTTGAGCCGTGCTACTCCGGCAATCCGCTGGTCAACGCGTTTGCGCTGGGCCTCGTCCGCATGGACGAGATTTTTTATGCGAAGGCCACCGGCATAGGCAACCCCGTCATTTATGTGGGCGCGAAAACCGGGCGCGACGGCATCCACGGCGCGACCATGGCCAGCGAAGAATTCAAAGAGGGCAGCGAACAGAAACGCCCCAATGTGCAGATGGGCGATCCGTTTATGGAGAAGCTGCTGCTCGAGGCGTGCCTGGAGGCGATGCAGACCGGCGCAGTCCTCGGCATTCAGGACATGGGCGCTGCGGGCCTGACCTGCTCCACCTGCGAGATGGGCGCGCGCGGCGGCGTCGGTCTGCAGGTCGAACTCGACCATGTTCCCCAACGCGAAACCGGCATGTCTTCGTACGACATCATGCTGTCTGAATCACAGGAACGCATGTTGCTGGTCGCCAACAAAGGACGCGAGCAGGAAGTGATTCGCGTCTTCGAAAAGTGGGGACTCGACGCCGTCATCATCGGCACGGTCGTTGCGGAGGACCGGCTGCGCATTACTCAGCACGGCACTCTGGTAGCGGATATTCCAAACCGTTCGCTCACCGACGATGCGCCGCTCTATCACAGGCCGGTGGGAACGTGGGTGGCCCCGGTGCCGCGGTCGGCGCCACAGGATTGGAATTTCACGCGGCCGCGCAATGCGCTTGAAGATTTGCGCACATTGCTTGCGGCGGTAAACATTTGCGACAAACGCTGGGTGTATGAGCAATACGACTCCATGGTGCAAACCAATACCGTGCACGGCCCCGGGTCAGAGAGTGGCCTGATGCGTATCAAGGGGACGAGGCGCGGGCTCGCGATGGCGCTTGACGGCAATGGGCGCTGGTGTTTTCTCGATCCAAAACTGGGAGCATCGCATGCCGTCGCGGAGGCCGCGCGCAAAGTCGCATGCACAGGTGCGACTCCCGTTGCAGCAACCAACTGTCTCAACTTCGGCAACCCGGAAAAGCCCGAGATCATGGCGCAGCTATCCGATGCCATCGACGGCATTCGCGAAGCATGTCTCGCTTTAGGAACCCCTATCACCGGCGGCAATGTCTCGCTCTATAACGAGACGCGTGGCGAGGGCATTTATCCCACTCCCGTGGTTGGAATCGTCGGTATTCTCGATGACATTTCGCTCGGCGTGCCCTCTGACTTTGTCGGTGCGGGAGACAATGTCCTGCTGCTGCGTCCGGCAGAAAACATCAGCAACGACGACGAAGTGGTCCGCTTCGGATCATCCGAATACGCGCGCACGATTATAGGCAGCCTGTGGGGCGCGCCGCCACATCTCGATCTCGAATCAGAAGCGGCCCTGCATCACTGCCTCGCACAGCTCGCTGCCGAAAAAATGCTTCGCTCGGCGCGCGACGTCTCCGATGGAGGACTGCCCATCGCGCTGGCTGAGGCCTGTTTTGGCAAAGGCATCGGCATTCGCGCCGAGCTGCCGGTGCGCGATGGCTGCCCGATTCAGTGTTCGCTGTTTGGCGAGCATGCCTCGAACGTCATTGTCTCTTGCGAGCCCGAGAAGACCGACCGAATCGCCGCCATCGCAAAGGCACATCGACTTGAAGCCGTATCTTTAGGAGCAACCATCAAGCAGCGGTTTGAAATCGTGCTTGAGGGTAAGCTGGTGCTGGCGGATGAAGTGCGCGCTCTGCGAAATATCTGGAGCGGCGCGCTTGAGGAGATGCTGGCGGTGGCGATCTAAATGAGCGTGAACGAGGCTCCCGAGCGTCACTGGCCCGGCGCCGACGACGATAAGCTGCGCGAAGAGTGCGGCGTCATCGCCATCCATGGTCATCCCGATGCTGCTCGCCAGGCCTACCTCGGCCTGTATGCACTGCAGCATCGTGGGCAGGAATCCGCCGGCATCGCGACCGCCGATTACCACACGCTCTCGAACATCAAGGGCATGGGCCTGGTCGCGGAGATTTTCACTGACGACGTGCTGCGTAAACTGCCCGGCGAACTCGCCATCGGCCACACGCGCTATTCGACCACCGGCGACTCTGCGCTGCTGAATGCTCAACCCATCCGCGTTGAATCCACCAAAGGCCTGATCGCCATCGCGCACAACGGCAACCTGATCAACCTCGGCAATGCCAAAGCGCGGCTCGAGCGCGACGGCGCGGTCTTCCAGACCACCAGCGACTCAGAGATCATCGTGCAATTGATCGCGCACTCCGAAGAACAGACACTGGTGGACGCGATTGCAGATTCTCTCAGCCAGGTTGACGGAGCGTTTTCCATTGTCATGATGACGCGCGACCGCATCTTCGCCGCCCGCGATCCGCGCGGGTTTCGCCCGCTCTCAATGGGACGCATCTCAAATCCCGGCAGACCCGACACCGTCGTGTTCGCGTCGGAGACCTGCGCCTTCGATCTGCTGCACGCGAAATATGAACGTGATGTCAAGCCCGGCGAATTGATCATGGTTTCCCGCGATGGAGTGACTTCGCGCCAGTATGCCAGCGGAGTCCAGCAGGCCAGTTGCATTTTTGAACACGTTTACTTCGCGCGCCCCGACAGCAAGATATTCAATCGATGGGTACAAGACAGCCGCGAAGAGATGGGCCGCCAACTGGCGCGCGAGTCACCCGTGGACGCCGACCTGATCGTTCCCGTGCCCGACTCGGGCGTGACAGCGGCCATTGGATATGCGGCCGAGAGCGGCATCCCCTTCCGCTTCGGCCTCATCCGTAACCATTACGTTGGGCGCACCTTCATCGAGCCCGAACAGAAAGTCCGCGACTTTGGCGTGCGACTGAAGCTCAACCCCGTCCGCAATCTGCTTGAGGGCCGCCGCATCGTTTTAATCGATGACTCCATCATTCGCGGAACCACGAGCCGCAAAATTGTTCGCATGGTGCGCGCTGCCGGAGCGAAGGAAGTCCATCTGCGCATTAGCTGTCCGCCGACCGTCTCTCCCTGCTTTTACGGAGTGGACACGCCGAGCAAGAGCGAGTTAATTGCGGCGAACAACTCCGTCGAAGAAATCCGAAAGTTCATCGAGGCTGACTCGCTCGCATATCTCTCGCTGGACGGCATGAAAAATGCCTGCGATGGGGGCGAAGGCAACACCTACTGCACGGCCTGTTACACCGGCGTCTATCCCACCAAGCTGATCGATGTCGAAGAAATCCTGCCCGCACCGCGACAGCCCGTCTACGCGGAATAAAATCTAGCCCCGCGCCCTGCACAACCACCGTCGCCCAAATCCGCTTCATATTGGACAAGACGGAGGCGACAACATGGCAGCAACCAAGAAGAGCACACCCAAGCAAAAGAGCAACGCGAAACAATACAGTTCTGCCGCGGGTAAGTCCGTGGAACGCGAAATGCACGCGATGAAACGCGGCGAGCTCAAGTCCGGCCGCAGCGGTAAAAAAGTGACGAATCCGAAGCAGGCAATCGCTATCGGTCTGTCCGAAGCTCGCGCCGCGGGCAAAAAGGTGCCGCCAGCTCCGACAAAGAAAACTCGGCTAAGAAAACTGCAAAGAGCTGAGAAAGCTAAGCTAGCTTTGCTTCGCTGATGAAGAAGGAGAGGGTGAAGAAGGCGCAGCGGAAGTGGTCGCGGCACTCGTTGTCGAAGCAGCTGTGCTCGAATCACTGCCGTTCTTCGACTCATTCCTCGATCCGCTTTTCGATTCGCTCCTCGACTCGTTCTTCGATTCACCTTTCGATGCACCAGTCTCGCCGCCAGCCACCGCCGTTGCCGTCCCGCCAGAGCCTGTTCCGCTTTCCGCCGAAGAGGCCTTCTTTGCCGCCGCGCCCTTCGCTGAATAATCCGACACGTACCAGCCCGCGCCTTTGAATTGAATCGCCGGAGCGGAGATCAACTTCTCCAGCGCGCCGCCGCACTTCGGGCACACGCTCTCCGCGGTTGCGCTGAAACTCTGAATCTTCTCAAAGCGATGCTGACACTGCTGGCACTCGTACTCATAAAGCGGCACTCGGGGTTGACCTCTGCTGCAAGAATATATGGTTAATCGCTACGGCGTCGGCAACTCAATCAGACGCACATCGGTCACCGCTTCGATCGCGCGCAGCGCATCCAGCATTTTTTGCGCGAAAAGCGCCTGCTTCGCATCCACTTGAATGACCGCGAGCGCCTGGCCGGAACCGCCGCCCGACATTCCGTTGCTCCGGCCCAGCGCGAAGTTCGCAATGTTCACTCCCATATCGCCCAGCACCGTCCCGACCCGGCCAATTACGCCCGGCACGTCGCGATTGCGAATGCAGATCAGCGTGCCTTGCAACGGCGCTTCGATATCGATTCCGTCGTACGCGAGCAGCCGCGGTTGCGTCCCGTGCAGCACCGTCGCCGACGCGGAGTGCGTGTCCGCCTGCGTATGCAGCGTGAGGGTAAAAGTACTGCCTGCGCCGCCCTGGCTGCCTTCCTTGCGCTCTTCATGCAGGCGAATTCCGCGCTCCTGCGCGACTGATGCTGCGTTGATCCGGTTCACTATTTCAGAATGCGCCAGCACGCCCGCGATCGCTCCATTGCGCACCATCTCGGTCTTCGCTTCGGCTAGTTGACCGCGATAGGAGAAATGAATACTCTCCGCCGCCGCCTGCGATGCGTTCGCCAGGAACGTGCCCAGCCGCTCCGCCATCGTGATGTACGGCGACAACGCCGCATACTCCTCATGCGTCATCGACGCGACGTTCACCGCGTTCTGCACCACGCCCGACTTTAGATACTCCTTCACCTGCATCGCGATCTGCACGCCGACGGCCTCCTGCGCCTCGGCCGTCGAACCCGCGATGTGCGGGGTGAGAATCACATTCTCGAGTCCAAAGTATGCCGAGTTTTTCAGCGGCTCTTCACGGAAGACATCCAGCGCCGCGCCCGCGACTTGCCCACTCTTCAGCGCCTCCGCCAGCGCCGCATCCACGATCAACTCGCCGCGCGCGCAATTCACAATGCGCACGCCGCGCTTCATCTTCGTAAGGCTGTCCGCATTGATAATTCCTTCGGTCTGCTTCGTCAGGCCAACGTGCAGCGAGAGATAATCGGCCCGCGCGAACAACTCCTCGATCGACACCAGCGTCACTTCATTCTCACGCGCCACCGCTTGTGAGACAAAAGGGTCGTGTCCCGCAACTTCCATTCCAAAGCTGCGCGCACGCCGTGCGACCTCGAGTCCAACACGGCCCAGGCCAAGTATCCCCAGAGTTTTGCCGCGCAATTCCGCGCCCTGCAGCGATTTCTTCTCCCACTTACCGCCATGCATCGTCGCGTTCGCGCGAGGAATGCTGCGCGCCAGCGAAAGCATCACGCCTAGCGTCAATTCCGCGACGGCGATCGCATTCGCGCCCGGCGTGTTCATCACAACGATGCCATGCCGCGTTGCTGCATCGGCATCGATATTGTCAACGCCCACGCCGGCACGGCCGATCACGCGCAGCTTAGGCGCGGCTTCCATCAACGCCGCGTCCGCCTGCACCGCGCTGCGAACGATCAGCGCGTCCGCATCCGCAACCTCAGCAGCAAGCCCGTTCTTGATCTGGTCGTGTGTCACGACGTTGAACGTGGGTTCGCTGGCAAAAACCGCAAGCGTCGCAGCAGTTACTTTTTCAGCAATTACAATCTTCATCTTTATGTCCTTAAGGCAGAAACAAATGTGGAACGAACGAACTGAGATTGTCCGTGACCGGTGTTGCCGACTCGCGAATGCCCATGCCGCCGCATTCCTGATCGATCATCCAAAGTCCAAGCACCGGATACCGCTCATCGAAAATCGCCGGCCGCGCATATTGCTGAAACACCATCGGCCCGTCCGCGTAAACGCCCGGCGTCTCCCACGAACGCTCCTTAGTATGTACCGCGATATTCTGGCCCTCTCGCGAGAAGAAAGGCTTGCGCACATATTCCGTCATGTCACGCGCCTGGTCGCGATACGCGGGCAACAGGTTCTTGTGTCTGGGATACATCTCCCACAGTACAGGCAGCAGGCCTTTATTTGAGAGCAGCAGCTTCCAGATTGGCTCAACCCATTTCATATCGCGATAGGCCTGCAACAGCTTCGGCGCGAAATCGTCGCGCAGCAATGCCTCCCACGGATACAGCTTGAAGATCGAGAAAATGCGTTCATCTTCCAGATTGACAAACGATTGCATGCCTTCGTTCCAACCGATGTCGGCGATCTGAATCAGGCGCGTCGGCAGCCCGGCCTGCTCCGCGGTTTCGCGCAGATAATTTGTCGTGATCCAGTCTTCGGCGTCTTCCATGCAAGTGAAATAGACCGGCTTGCTCAGAGAAGGAGCAACGTCTTTCCACTTCGCGATCAAGCGCTCATGCAGAGAGTTGAACTGGTCCGCTTTTGGAAATAATTCCTCCAGCCACGCCCACTGCACGACAGCGGCCTCGACCAACGATGTTGGAGTGTCCGCGTTGTACTCCAGCAGCTTCGGCTCCGACTTGCCGTCATACATCACATCGAAGCGCCCATAGATCGCAGGCAGCTCACTGTCCCACGCCCACTCGATCAGCTCGATCGCTTCGGGCGGAATCGCGAGTTGCTCGTACAGTTTCTTGTCAATCACACGTTGCGCGGCCGCGAGACACATCTCCTGCAGCGTGTTCGCGGTTGCTTCGAGCATGTTGATTTCTGACGCAGAGAATTCGTAATAGCAGGACTCGTCCCAATACGCGCGGTCCAGCAGCTGCTGCGGCGAGTGAAATATCAGGCCCTGTGCTTCGACCTTCCGCTGCCAGTCATCGCGGGGCTGCGTGCGAACGCGGCGCACTACTCTCCACCACCAGAGCCGCCATGTCCGCTGCTCTCGTTACCATGCCCAGCGCCTTCGCTCTCGCCGCTGCCACCGCTGCGAAACGCCCGGCCAAATCCGCCGCGCGTCGTGCTGTATTTCACGCCCGGCGTGGGTGCCAGGCTGCCACCGCCCGCGCGCGAGCCGAGGTCGTAACTTCCCCACCCGCCGTAGTAATACCGATACAGCGGCACATAGCCGAACCCATGACTTTGCTGCTGTTCCTGCTGGCACAAGTTCTCCGGGGCCACGTTTCCCAGCTTGTCGACGCAGCGCTGCATTTCCGGGCGCCTGCATCCGGCCGTCAAAGCCAGCGCAGCACCGGCAAGCAGCGGAATCGAGATCGCCTTCGCTCGCCGCATAGCTGTGTTTATTTCTGACCTCGTGAACAATGCGTGCTGTCGCGACCGCAAATGCATTTCTCAGCCAGCGGATTTTCGGCGCGCTCCGCATACACGCGCTGCGCCGCGGCCAGCGCCGAGCCAAAAGGAAATTCGCGCTGCTTCAGGGCCGTCACTGCAACCTGTTCCAGCGCACCAATCAACGCGATGGTGTCCATGTAATCGAAGAAGCCGAGATGCGCGATGCGGAAAATCTGCCCCTTCATCTCGCCCTGCCCATCTGTAATGATGGCGGCAAATGTTTTCTTCAACGCTTTCACCACGTCGCCGGAATCGATTCCCTCTGGCGCCAGCACTGCCGTACACGCCGCCGACGGCGCATCCGGCGCGAAGAGCCGCAGGCCCATCGCCTGCATCGCAGCGCGGGTCATTTCAGCGCAGGTCTCCGCGTTATCGACCAGCCTCCTTCGGCCCTCCGCCAAGTCGCCGTCCCCCTGCCCGGCGATGTAATCGAGCGCAGCGCCCAGTCCGGCGATCAACGCAACAGAAGGCGTGTACGCAGACTCGCCCTTCTGCGCATTCTTCCGCTCCTTACGCAGATCGAAATAGTAGCGGGGATTTTTCGTCGTCTCCATCCGCTGCCATGCGCGATCGCTCACCCCGAGATACGCCAGACCCGGCGGAATCATCACCGCTTTTTGCGAGCCGCCGATGATCACATCGACGCCCCATCCATCCACATCCACGTGCGTAGTGCCGAGGCCGGTGATGCCATCGACGATCAGCAATGCATCTTTTTTTTGGTCGTGCAATAGATCCGCGACCGCCGGCACACAGTGACGCACGCCGGTCGATGTCTCCGTCGCCTGCATCAGCACCGCGCGTGTGTCGGGCCGCAGCGCGGCACGCACCTGCTCCATTGGAAATGTCTGTCCGTAGGGCGCGCTCACTTCATCCACCGTGCAGCCAAACGCTTTCGCCAGCGCGGTCCAGCGTTCGCCAAACTTGCCGGCCGTCAACACCAGCACGCGGTCCCCCGGAGACGTCAGATTGCTGACGCTCGCTTCCATCGCTCCCGTGCCGGACGAGGCCAGCAGAATCACATCGTTCTTGGTTCCCACAAACTCTTCCAACTGCGCCAGGACGCGCGTGTAGATCGCGCGAAACTCTGGCGTGCGATGGTGAATGTCAGCGGCGGCCATCGCAAATTGCGCGGCAGGCAGCAGGGGAGTAGGGCCCGGGGTGAACAGGCGTGTCTTACGAATCATGCGGGTCCAGGTTCCTTCCGAAGCAGCGGGATTAATCCCATTGTAGTCAGAGGCGGCTTCCCAGGCTGGCCCCTATAATTGCCGCTTATGAGCCTGGTTGAGCAAATTGGCAGAGATATGGTCGCGGCGATGAAGGCGCGCGAACCGATGCGACTCTCCGTCCTTCGTATGGTGAAGACGGCGTTCAAGAACAAAGAGATCGAGAAGCGCGAGCCGCTGAACGACACCGAAGCGCAGCAGGTGCTGACCACCATGATCAAGCAGCGGCGCGAATCGATCGAAGCTTTTACCAAAGGCAACCGTCAGGAACTGGCCGACAAGGAAGCGGAAGAGATCCCCATCCTTGAAAGCTACATGCCGCAAGCGGCGAACGAAGACCAAATCCGCAAACTCGTCAGCGACACCATTGCTGAGATTGCGGCGGCGGGACAGCGGCCGGCTCCCAAGGAAATGGGCGTCGTCATCAAGGCCGTGCAAGCCAGGGTCGCGACGGCCGGATTGCGCGCCGACGGCAAACAAGTCTCAGAAATCGTGAAGTCCGAGCTTGCAAAATAGCGCCCGCGCGAGCTTGACGAAAACTAAGTCCGCCCTTATTTCACGGCGCCAGCTTTTGTCCCGATGTGTTCAGGCCGAAAGCCCACGCCGACAATGCGCGCCGGAATGCGTCGCAATATCGCAAATGCGTTCAGCAGGCGGAGCAGCAGCGGCAAGGGCCTCTTCGTCACCGGCTGATTGCGCTTCTTGAGCACCCGGCGAATCACGCGATTCTGCGCCACGACTTGTAGCCGCTGTGTCGCTCGCGTCGGAAATTCTCTCCGCCGCTGCACTCTGGCGAGGTCCTGTTCGCTGATGGTTTGTTTTAGCAATGGCGCAGTCAGCAGATTCGCGGTCGCAACCGCGTCCTGAATTGCCAGGTTGATGCCGACACCACCGAGCGGCGACATCGCATGCGCAGAGTCGCCGATACAAAGCAGTCCAGGCTTGTGCCACTGTTTCAGCCGATCCACTGCGACTGTGAGCAGACTGATGTCGTCGAAGCTTTTCAGTTCGGTGATGCGTTCTTTCAAGTACGGCGCAAGCTCGACCAGTTCCTGCCGAAAAGCGGCGATGCCATTCTTCTTGACCGCGTCGTAACCGCCCTTGGCGATCAGGTACGCGCATTGCCAATAAGTATTGCGATTGATCTGCACGAGGATGCGTCCTTGGCGCACGCGGCCAAACGTAGTGGGCGGATCGCTCGGCTGACGCGACATGCGCATCCAGAGAACGTCCATCGGAGCCCCGAAATTCACCACCGGTAGGGCCGCCCGTTCGCGCACGATCGAGTGCCGTCCGTCGGCGCCGATGGTCAGCGTGGCGAGAATATTCAACTCGCCCGTCTCAGTCGTCGCGCGCACACCGCAAATCGCAACGCCAGCCTCGTCGTAAAGCAGATCGATCGCCTTGGTCTCCATCATCAAATGGAACGTCGGGAATTGTTTTGCTTTGGCGGCGAAGAAGTTCAGAAAATCCCACTGCGGCATCAGCGCGATGAACTTGCAATGTGTGGGCAAATGAGTGAAGTCCGCGATCTTCACACGCGCATCTTCGATGTGCGCGCCCAATTCGCGCACTTCATCGTGGGGCAGCGCGAGAAATTCCTCGAGCAGGCCCAGTTCGTATAGCAGCTCAAGGGTTGACGGATGGATCGTGTCCCCACGAAAGTCTCGCAGAAAATCGGCGTGTTTCTCGAGCACAACGACATCAATGCCCGCACGCGCGAGCAGATACCCAAGCACAATCCCCGCAGGACCGCCGCCGACGATGCAGCACGCCGTTTCCAGTTGCGTCATTCGACTAACGGCGGCGTCCATATCAGTCCAGCTCCGGCTTAACCAGCACCCGCGTCCCGTCTTTCAACTTCCCGTCCAGCAGCCGGACCAGGCCGTCTTCGACAATGCCGGTAAGAACCGGCGGCGGACCGCTCGGATAAGGTTGCGCTTTAAGAGGTTTCTCATTCGCGGCGCGGCCCATCCCGCGGTCCATGGCAAGGTTCGCGAGTCGATCTGCTTCCTTGTTCTTTCCCCGCAGCACATGCTGAATCTCAAATTGCTTCAGCCCGCGTATCCTCTTTTTCGCCTCATCGAACAGCAGCCGCAGGTCAGGGCTGGCGACTTTGTAGCGGCCCTGAATCTGTTTGACCATCAGCTCAGAATCAGACACAACGCGCAATTTTGAAACCCCATTGGCCAACGCGTATTCGAGCGCACCCAGCAGAGCCGAATATTCGGCGAAGTTATTCGTCTTCAGCCCCAGAAACTGGCTCA
>JBBPYY010000103.1:0-19553 GCA_038199445.1 Terriglobales bacterium
ATCCTCAGGCACCTGCGCATGTGTCGTCGTGACATAGGAGGCCATCGCCTGTTGATATGCGCCACTGTTGTCGGTCACGGCGGCGGCGAGATCTTTGTTCTCCAGCGTGGCGAGCAGCATGCCGGGGCGCACGTGTGTGCCGCGTTGGACGTAGAACCTGGCCACGGGGGCGGTAATCTTTGGCACGATCGCTGCTTGCGCCAGAGGCGCGAGAATGGCATCGCCTTCGACGTGCGCTTCCAAATCCTGGCGCACAGCCTGCGTGGCTTGTACCTGGACCACCGGCTTGGGCGTCACCTCTGGCTTGCTGCATCCCGCCGCCAACAACAGAAAAGTCAGCGATGGCAATGCAACCAGCAACGTGCGCGGAAGGATGAGGGAGCGTGGTGTCGGAGTCGTATCTGTCATTGCGGCAAGCTTCCTGTCAGGGTTTGCAGATTTGCGAGTGCGACGCGATAGCGAATGACGCCATCTGCGCGCAGCGATTCAGAATCTGAGGCGGAGTTCTGCGCGTCGACCACTTCCAGCACTGTCGCCTCGCCCGCGCGATAACGCAGATAGGTCAGCCGTAGGCTTTCCGCCGCCGTGCTGACGCTCTGGTCGAGTAGCACTAGTTCGGCTTGCGCGCCTTGTGCTTCGTGATAGAACACTTCGAGATCTGCGATGGCGCGACGCTGTGCTCCAGTCAGCAGAAGTTGAGCCTGCTGGCGGCGCAGCGTGGTCTGCTTGATACGCGCAGAGGTCGCGAACCAGTCGAAGACAGGAATGTCGAGCGTCGCGAACGCAGAATAGCCAAGGTTGCGCGTGCCATCCGGAGCGTGGAGCGCGAACTGTGCGGAGTCGATGCCATAGGTGTAGTTCAGCGCAAGATCGGGCAGATATGCGGCGCGCGCACCTATGACCTCGAGCTGGGCAACGCGCAATGCTGCGGTCGCGGCGCGCAGTTCCGGGTTCCCCTTCGCGGCGGCCGCCTGTACGTCTTCATAAGTCGGCAGCGCTGGCAGCTGCACGTTTTGCGATTCGGCAAGCGTGTAAGCGGGTCTAGGATCGGGGAACAGGAGTATGCCAAGGTCGAGCCGCGCCTTCTCGTTCGCCAACTGAGCGTCGATCCGGCTGCGATGGCGTTGCTGCTGTTGCAGCTGTGCCTTGATCACATCGGCACGCGCCACTTCTCCCGCGCCTTCGAGCTGCTGTGTCAGCTTCACAAAACTATCTGCTTCGTCCTGCGCGTGCTGTGCAACGCCTAGTTTTTTGTCTGTTGCCAGCAATGTGTAGTAACTCGTCGCGACAGCGACGACGAGCGCGCGCCGCGCAACTTCGAGCCTGGCATTTGCAACAGCGATGGTTGCGCTCGCGCGACGGAAGTTCGCGATGCCCGCGAAGCCTATGTTTTCGTTTACAACACCTTGGCTGACATATTCATGCACAGCGTTATTCGCGATGAAGCGCGGCGTCGAGATTCCTGCGGCCGTTTGCGGGGCGGTCACAAAATGGCCGGTGCCTTCGGTGTAAAGAAATTGATTGTGATACACGAGATTGGGCAGCACCGCCGATCGCGCAATCGCACGGTCCGCAATTGCAACGCCGCTCTCGGTTACAGCGGTGCTGTACTCCGTGCTGCTAAGGTTGGCCCGCTGCAGCGCGTCAGACAGAGCGAAGATGCTCGATGGAGTCGCTCCGGCCGCGCCCATTGCGCTCTGCGCAACGGCTGAGGTGGAGCTGGATGACCCGGCCGTTGTAGACGAGGGAGCCTGACCACCGCTCAAAGCAGGAGTCGTTCCCGGGGTCGTCCCAGGCGGCGTTGTCGGCGAAGCGCCTGGTGCAGTGGTCTGTGTCTGCTTCGCGGGAGCATACGAAGGGGGCGTTACGATAGCGCCTGGGGCGGTGACTGGGGATACTGCGGGCGCTGCGAGCGGCGCGTTTAGGGGTGTACCAAGAATCGGAGTAGGGGCCGCCGGAGTCGCGCCCGCCGGCTGACCGAGCGGCGGAGTCTGACTCGGCAAAGGTGTCGAACTCGGTGCAATCGACGGAGACGGTTGCGGCGGGGTCTGATTCGGTGGGGGCGTGCCCGGAGTGGTTGCTGCGGGCTTCGTTGCAGGCGGCGGCGTATTTGATGCATTCGGTACCGCCGGAGCCTGTTGCGCAGCCGCTTGGACAGACGCTGCTGCAAGCAGAAGCAGACATGCCGTCCTGGGCAACAGACCATCTGCGATTTGGGAAACAATCATCATTGGGGTACCTCATGCCCAGGCTGGGGTGTCTGATGCACGTCAATGGCGGGCAGCGTAGCCGTGAACCGCGTTCCTTGGCCGAAGGTGCTGTGCACCGTCAGTTCGGCACTATGTTGCTCGGCGATGCGGCGTGCAAGAGCGAGGCCCAGACCCACCCCTCCCTCAGCGCGCGTGCGTGCGGCATCGGCGCGGTAGAAGCGATCAAAGATATGCGGTAGATGCTCCGGCGAAATGCCGAGTCCTGTGTCTTCAACTTCCATTACGACGTGTCCTTCTAAGCCGCAGCCGCGCAGAATCACTTCGCCGCCCGGGGGCGTGTATTTGCGGGCGTTGTCGAGCAGGATAACGAGCATGCGGCGCAGCGCGAATGCATCCGCGGACACCACATACGGACCTCCCGTTGCGATGGATAGTTTTAGAGAAACTCCGGCCTCAGGCATAACGCCGGCCCAGTCGTGCGCGAGCTCGCGCAACAGTTCGCCACAATCTACTGGGGCGAATTTTGCTTGCTGCTGCCGCGCGTCGGAACGCGCTAACGTAAGCATGCTTTCCAGCAGACTCCCGGTTCGAGCCGCCTCGAGGCTGATGTGATGCAACGCTTCGCGATACTCCGCTGCCGAACGATCGCGCCGCAGCGCGATTTCAGCTTCAGTCCGCATCAGGGACACCGGAGTTCGCAGTTCGTGCGACGCATCGGCGGTAAATTGCCGAACTCGCTGAAATGCGGAGTCGATGCGCGCCAGCATTTCGTTCAATGTCTCGGACAGTCGCGAAAGTTCATCGTGCGTTTCTGGAATCGGCAGGCGTTCATGCAGATTGCTGTCGGTGATACCGCGCGCCGCATTCGCTAATGCGTCCACGGGCCGCAGGGCTTTACGGCTAATCCAATAACTGCCGGCTGCCGCCAGCAACAGCAAGATCGGAGAAAGCAACAGCAACCCGCGGCGAAAATGGTCCGCCGCCGCATCTGCCGCGTCCGCGGTAACGCCGGACACGATCAGAAAGCGCCGCCCGTGCGCCTCCATCTCGGTCGCTAAGAAGCGCGCGCGATGATGCTCCGCCTGCAGCGTGATCTGCTCTCCATCGCGGAAGGAGTGTGAGATTCGGGCGGTTTGATCCGTCACCGAAATGGCCTGGCCATCTGGCATAACAATGCGCAACCATGCACCCTCAGGCTCATCGCCGAATTCTCTGCGCAGGTCCGTCTTCATTTGTTCTGCTGAAACATCCGCCGCTGCTCCGGCAAGAAACTGTGACACTTCTTGAGTCTGAGCGCGCAGCTCGTCCATCGCGCCCTCATCCAGGCTGCGCTGCATCCAGAGCGCGGCCCCGATGCTGAAGCATGCTTGCGCGACAGCGAACACCAACAAGTACCAAAGCGTAAGCCGCACTCGAATTGGCAGGGAAGCAAGCCGGCCCATCAAGCGTACCCTTCTTCGGGAACCGGCTCGCCGACGCGGGCGCAATATCCAATGCCGCGCACAGTGTGTATCAGCCGCTTCTCTCCCGGCTGATCGACTTTTTGCCGCAGCAGGCGAATAAACACGTCGAGCGTATTGCTCTCGATATCGCGATCGAAGCCCCACACCCCAGCAATCAGGCGCTCGCGGGTGACGGGCTCACCCATGCGGTGCAATAACCGCTCAAGCAAGTCGAACTCAGTGCGGGTCAGTTTCAGCTCGCGGCCGCCGCGTTGCGCTGCGTGATGGGCGCTATCAAGCACGAGGTTGTCTAGCTCGACGGTGGCTGAGCGCGCATGCGTCGTGCGGCGTGTGATGGCGCGTAGGCGAGCGAGCAGTTCGACGAACGAGAAGGGTTTGGTGAGGTAATCATCGGCGCCCGTGTCCAGACCCTCGCGGATGTCCTCTTCCGCATCGCGCGCTGTCAGCATCAACACGGGAACGCGACTCCCATTCTTGCGCAGGCGTCTGGCGATTTCGATGCCGCTCATTTTCGGCAGCATGACGTCTAGCAGGATGGCGTCGAACTCCCCGGTCTCGGCCAGCGATAGACCTTCGACGCCGTCGCGCGCGGTCAACACATCATGACCTTCTTCGCGGAGACCTTGCTTGAGCAACTCGAGCATGCGGGGTTCGTCTTCAATGACCAGTAGGCGCATAGTTAGCCGTCGGTGCCGACGGCCACCGCAATTATGCTATGCCGATTCTGAATATTCGCTGAAAACTACATGAATGAGGCTCGGCGGCGAATTGCACCCCCCGAACTCGCGTCAGAAATCGCATCGACTCAATTTGCGCGATGCTCCTCTGCGCGTACCAGTGTGAGGTTCTCTGCCTTCCACCGCATCGCGTCGTGGATACGGTTGTAGCCGCTCGGATGATCGAAGAATATCCATTCCTCGACCGGCCCGGGCCGCATTTTTCGGTACTCGCCAAGATGGATGGCGGCCTGCGCGAACCCGTCTGGTTGGCGACTCGCATTCAGCCCGAACATATCGGCTTCGTGCTCCATGGTGCGTGTTTCCGTGTTCTGAAGCGGTGTGAGAATGAAGAAGAAAATCGAGCCCAGCAGCACCACCAGCGGCAACACTGCCGGATCTCCAATGCCGCGAATCTGCCACTTCACTCCCCAGCGGTCGAGGAACCATTGCAGCGCCCAACGCAGCAATGCGAACCCCACCACGATCACGATGAAGAAGAACATCAGGCCCTTGTACACGTGATTCATCACGTAGTGGCCCATTTCATGTCCCATGACGGACTGAATCTCCTCGGGTGACCCACGTCGCAGCAAGTTGTCGTTCAACGTGATGCGCATGGTATTGCCGAGACCACTTACGTTTGCGCTCATGCGCGTAGTCTGCTTCGAGGCATCAATCTGGTACACATCTTTCGCAGCAATATCGTTTGCGCGGGCCATGCTGAGAATCGGATCGGTAATCTTTGGATCATTCAGGCGCGTGACTTTGTTAAAGATCGGGATGATATAGATGGGAGCGATCAGCCCCGCGAAGACCACGAAGATCATGGTCACCACCGCTCCCCATATCCACCAGGTATTCCGCAGACGCCGGACCAGGCCGAACAGTATGACAACGATGATTCCGCCGAGCACGAGTCCGACCAGCAATCCTTTTACCTGGTCGAGCATCCATGGGCCGAAGGTCTGCGTAGCCATGCCGTATCGATGCTCGCGAAAGTAGCCGTCGTATACGGCGAGTGGGAATCCCAGCACTGTGGTCAACAACAAATATTCCACCCAATACAGAAATGTCTGCAGCGGTTTGAATCGCGTAAGGCGCTGCGCAAAGTCGCGCATCGACGCAGACCAGCGCAGGTTCAACAGCAACAGCGCTATGACCACGCCGTAAAGAAAGTCCCAAAGAGTGAGCCAGTATCCGCCCTCAAAGTAGGCATCCGACCTCGCGCGCGAAGCCGTAGGGATCTGAGCAAGATAGGCCTCGGTCGCTGTTTCCGCGTTGAAGTCGGGTGAGACTCGTGCGCCAGCCGGAACCGTGGTCACCGATGGCATGGTCGCGAGCGCGGAGGCGGAAGTTGAACTTTGGGCTGAGGCAACGGACAAACTCAAACAGAGCAGAAACAGCAGCAGGGCAAAGGTCGCCCACGTTCTCGATAGCATGCGGTTCTCCTTTAAAGTGGGCCTGCGGCTGAGTACGTTGAGCGGCGATGAAAAGTTCGCTTCGATCTAAGCAGGAGCGAGAGGCGGACGGGGCTAAATTCAGGACAGGCTAACGCGGTTCAACCAACCCTGCAGAAATCTTTCCTGAGTGGGATCTTTACTTGCGATTCCGCGGAAGTGGGCGCAGATCGCATCCTTACAACTGTCGACGCATTGCTTTTGATTCGCTGCCGCGATCGTCTGTGGGCCCATGACGCCGTCCTCAACCAGGTTGAGCGAGCGTTGCAGGAGCCGTATCGCACTCTTCGGTCCAGAAACGACGGCGAACGACAGCAGACAATTTGCCAGGTCCTGAGAATTCAACTGGCCGCCCGCAACCTGGGTCCAGTAGTCCCTGCGGTAGATCCCGGTCGCGACTCCCAGAGCATCCGCCTTTGGCATGGTGGTGAAGAACAACCCGGTCGTGAGAGTCGGGTATGCGGCGGCGCTGATCCCGAACCGTGTGGCTCCCCCTCTGTCACCTCTGGTATGCGTGGTGACCCCGCTTAGGGTGGAATCTTCCTGATGTAGAACGTGCGCGACGGCGCTTGCGAAATCGGCCATAGATGTCCTTTCGTACGGTTTTGCAGGCTTGCGTTCGACCCCTCCCCGTATACCGATTCATACCTCCATATTTGAAAATAAAGGAGTTACAGGTCTCATATTTGATAATAAAAGGCTTAGCAAATAAGAAAGCCGCTGTGCGCTTTCGCGGACAACGGCTCGCTGAAATCACAATAACAGGCGTGTCAAGGAACTACTGTGGATAAAGGGGTCTCAGCGAAGCGGGAGTGGATTTTACGCGACGCGGCTGCGGGTTTTGGCGGCATCCGTAGCGGCCCTCTCGATTCGGGATCCCGCGCTGAAACTTGGTTAGCGAGCAAAAGAAAGACCCACCGAGGTGGGTCTTCTCCAAAGCTAGAACCGCTGCCTAACAAGCAGGAACAGCGCCGCCATAGTTGATGCATCCTGAACTCTGCTTGCCCACCGTCCAGATTGCAGATGTATTGAGCTGGTCAGGGAAGTCCCTGAACCAGAAGATGTAGGAGAAGCCACCGAACCCGATGGTCGTTCCGAAGCCAAACCGGTCAGCCCAATTGTTGGGCTGGCAATTCGCCCCGAAATAGAGCGTTGCATCGAACGGCAGTGCACCTCCCTGACTTAGCGTGAAGTCAACCGCCTGACGTTTGTGCCCGGCGTCGGTGTGAATGCAGCCTACCCATTTCGTCACCGGTCCTGTCATGTTTCCACCGCATGGGGGCGTGGCCATGGTCACGTTGAAGGCGACGTTGGTATAGGCGTGCGCTCCTGTCGAATCCCACGCATAGATCTGCAGCGTATGGGTGCCGGGAGGGAGGCTCAGCTTCGGATCGATCGAGGAGACCGGTCCATTTGTGGCGAATAATGTGGCGCCGGTTTGGTCATGCACCTGCCAACTGGTCACATGCGCTCCGGCGTTGCTGGTGGCGGCTGAGGCGATCAGTGTGACGGGGGCGCATACCTGCTGGTTCTGCACGGGAGAAGTGATGGTGATCGATACACGTCCGGGCTGTGGGGGTGGCGGCGGCGGTGGTGGGCCCGGCGGCGGCGGCGGTGGGGGATTGGGTGGAGGCTTGGTTCCCGAGCCAGTGACGGTCAAGCTCATTTTGTTCGAGAGGTGGGTCGTAGTGCCGCTGTCGTTCAACACAGACACGCTCAGCGTCCCCGGGTTGGCCACATCGGGCGCATAGACATAAGCCATCAGCGTGCTTGTGCTGTGATCGATCGTGTAGTGCGGGTTGCCGTTCACTTCGACGATTGCGTCCGTGCTGAAATTCGAGCCGTTCACGGTGATCGCGAAGAAACCAGATCCGGCAGCGACTGAAGCGGGTGAAATGCTGGTGATCGTTTGCGCCGGAGCGATGCTGGTGGTCAGCGCCAAAATCAATAGAAGAAGAACGCAGTGCTTGATGAAGGGAGTCATCGACATCTTTCTACGGGGGATGGTGTTTGGTTTTTGTTCGGTCGCAATCTGCTCGCAGGCTTGCCGGGGTTCGTTCTTGGCTGCGCAGCTGCCTTATTCGGAGAGATTCAAATCAGTCGTGAACTCGGCAAGATTGGACAACGACGTGTGCTTAACGGTAGTGTTCTTAGAATTAAGTCAGGCTGACACACGTTAACTCAAGAATCAATAGCCCAAATGGACTAGACACAACCCGTGCATAGAAGAGCAAGCTTGTGGAAAATCGGCTAGACGTTATTTCGACTCGATGGCCTTGAGCGCATCGTGCGCATCCGGGAATCCATGTTTGTCGGCCTTCTGATACCAGGCGATCGCGTCATTGTCACTGCGTGCTGTACCCAAACCTTGCTCATACAGGTAGCCAACCTTGTACTCCGCTTCGGGCCTGCTCTGCAGCGCTGCGGCTTTGTACCACTTCATGGCCAGAGCGTAATTCTGAGGAACTCCCTGCCCCTTTTCGTACATTTCACCCACCCGATACTGGGCTTCGGGCCGGCCTTGCGTTCCGGCTTTTTCGTACCACTTCGCGGCTTGCGGATAGTCTTTGGTTACGCCGCGGCCCTGGTCATACATCACGGCCAGGCGATACTGCGCATCCTTGTACCCCTGATTTGCGGCCAGCGTGTACCACTTCACCGCTTCCGTCGGATTTTGCGGAATCAATGCCACGTCGTACATTCCGCCCAATCTGTACTGGCCATCGGCATAGCCCTGGTCCGCGGCCAGCTTGAACCACTTCATCGCCTCTCGGGTGTTGCGCGGCACCGACAGCGCGAATTTCATGCCCACTTGCACTTGAGCCGCGGGGCTGGTGGGTGCTGCGGCCGCGGCTTGTGCCGCAGAGGCTTGCGCTGGCGCAGCCTGCGCTGGCGCAGCCTGCGTTGGCGTTGGGTTCACGTCTTGTGCTACTGAGGCCGCAAACGCGAAGCCCAGAACCATCAGCAGAGAAACAATGCGTTTCATTCTTCCCTCCAAAACCCGTCGTTCACTTGCGCTCGACATTTTCGGCTCCTCCCAAGTCATTGCATCTAGCGACCGCGAAGCCAACTTCATAACCGCTATTGCTGGAAATGCAGGATCGTTGGGTGAGTTTCAGAAGCATCAACCTCCAGCCCAACGACCTCATCGGCGTTGATCACCCAGACGGCGATCGTTTCACCGCTGGGCAAAGTCTGAAGGATGGTTCCTCGGCCATTGTTCGAGACATGGGAGACGGTGTATTTGCCGCTCAGCGCGAGATTCGCAGCGTTGCCGGAACTCTTGCTGATATCTTCTGTGCCGCTGACAGAGCCCTGGCCCAGTATGTTGCTGCCGCCGTCAAAGCTGCTGACGCCGGAGAAAAGGGGAGCTGTACTGACCGTGGGTTCACCCGACGCAAAGAGATACGTGCCAAGAATGTCGGAATTGGACGATCCACCGGAATCCAACTGACTGTTCAACTCGCCGATCCCGACTGCACCCGTTGAAGCATCCATCAGGAAGCCTTCGTTTGGCGCGGTCGCGTAGATGTACCAGATGGTCGGCAGGCCGGTAGTGGGGTTGTTCAGGTTCAGCGTGCTGCGGCCGTTGAGTTCGACACTATCGGCGCCGGTGAGTTGGCCGGCGATGGTGATCTTGCCGCCGTTATTCTCATCGAACTGGGCGGTGACGCTGCCCGTGCCGTCGAACCGGAACCGTCCGACCGTATCGTCAGCCGTTCCATTGTTGGCGCCGCTCAAAGAGAATACAGATGGCCCGTGGAACGAAGACGGTAAGAAGGGCGAACCGGTCTGCACTTCTGCCGGTCCGTTGAAGACCGGGTTGCTGGCGCTGAAGGTATCAATGGATTGCAGAAGAAATTCGTTGGCCGAGACGACGTAGAACGCGAAGTCGAAAACACCACCGGCAAAGCCCGGGATTGCCAACAGCATCGTGCCGCGCCCATTGGCCTCAACACTGTAAGTGCCATTGAAGGTGGCGAACGTCGGTGACACCAGCCCACCATCGTTCACATCGAGGCTGCTGCCGGAGATGAAGCCGGTGCCATCCGGGAAGATGAGGCCAAGCGCTCCAATGCGCAGGCCTGCCGATTCCATCCCGGCGAGGCTGAAGACATACCCGCCGGTAAACACCGACGGATCGAACGCGGTTGGGTCCTGGCGCTTGAGCACACCGGAACCGCGTACCCCAGTCGAATCGAACGCAATAAACCGGCCCTTCTTGCCCAGTGTATCGACCGTAAACTTGAAGCTGTGACTGCCCGAAGCTGTGGTGAAGGTCATGTTGCCGCGATTGTCGTTGCCGATTTGATACGTGCCGGTAAACGTCACTTTGGTCGAGGGGCCATTGGTATTGTTGATATCTTCAAGGCCTTTGGTGAGATGGCCCTGACCGTCCGCCGTGAACGATCCAACCGACTGATAGACGCCCTTCGGATCGAAACCAGAGAACTGGAACGCATACGGTCCTGTCAGCTTCACATTGTTGCTGGGGGCAATCGTCACGCTTGCAGAATCCGAACGCGACGAATTAGCAACCGACGTCGCCGTCACCTTTACGCTCGCCGGGTTGGGTATCGTTCCGGGTGCTGTGTAAAGACCGGTAGAGGTTACCGTGCCGCAAGCGGCTCCAGAGCAGCCGGCTCCTGTGACGCTCCATTTGACCGCAGTATTGTTCGTGCCTTCCACCGTGGCCCTGAACTGTTCCTGTTGGTTCACGCTGACGATGCTGCTGGTTGGGATCACGGTGACGGTGATCGGCACAAGAATCGTTACGGTTGCTTTTGCCGAGGATGATCCGTCGGCGTTTGCCACCGCCGTGATCGTGACGGTAGCGGGGTTCGGTATGACCGTAGGCGCAGTATAGAAACCGCTCGGCGAAATCGTGCCGCAGCCGGCTCCGCTGCAGCCGGCTCCGGACACGCTAAACGTCACTCCCGTGTTGGGAGTTCCCGTGACCGTCGCGGTGAACTGCTGACTACCGCCTGGAGCTACCTGCGCTGTCAGCGGTGAGATGTTGACCGCGAGTTGCTGGGTGATCGTAACCGTGGCCGAGCCGCGCTTCGTCGGATCCGCCACTGAGGTCGCTGTCACAGTGACAAAGGAGGGATTCGGTTGTGTAGAGGGCGCGGTATAGAGGCCGCCTGAAGTGATCGTTCCGCAATCCGCTCCACCGCAGCCAAACCCACTTACGCTCCAAGTCACAGCGGTGTTGCTGGTCCCTTGCACGAAGGCCTTGAACTGTTGTTTCCCGCCGACGCCCAAGTTGACACTGTCAGGCGAGACCGTCACCGAGATGATTCCAACGCTCTGAATCGTGACTGTCGCGGTACCGGTTACCGCCGGATTGGACAACAATCTTGCTGTCACCGTGACGGTGGGCGGTGCGGGTGCGGTTGCGGGTGCAGTGTATAGACCGGAAGAAGTGATCGAGCCGCAGGTGATGCCGACGCACCCGGGTCCGGAGATCCCCCAAATGACGCTGGCGATTTGGCCGGAAGCCAACGCGGTGAACTGCTGCTGCGCGCCCGGCTTCAAGGTTACGGAACCAGGGGAGACGGTCAGCGCCAAGCCCTGCACGAGCGTTACGGTTGCCGATGCAGACCGGGCTGGCTCTGCGACTGCTGTTGCCGTGACCGTGACACTCGCCGGATGGGGCACTGTGCCCGGAGCGGTGTAGAGGCCCGAAGAACTAATCGTCCCGCACGTTGCGCCGCTGCAACCCGCTCCTGTCACGCGCCAGGTCACAGACGTGTTCGTGCTTCCTTGTACGTTTGCCGAAAACTGCCGCTGTCCACCGGTCGTGACCTGCGCAGAAGTTGGCGAAATGGAAATTGTCACGGAACTCGCGGACCGAATGATCACGGTCGCTGACGCGGACTTCGAGGGGTCCGCCAGCGAGGTTGCGGTGACGGTTGCAAACGAAGGATTGGGAACCGAGCCGGGTGCGGTGTACAGACCCGATGACGAAATTACGCCGCAGGATCCGCCTACGCAGCCGGTTCCGGAGACGCTCCATTTCACGGCCGTATTGCCGGAGCCTGTGACCGTCGAGAAGAACTGTTGCTGCCCATTCACACCTAGAGTCACGCTCGTCGGAGAAATGGTGACCGCCACCCTGGCGGGGGTTCCAATACTGACGCTCGCCGTGCCTGACTTCGTCGTATCCGCAAGCGATGTCGCCCGAACCGTCACGACAGCAGGATTGGGAGCTACCAGGGGCGCCGTATACAAACCATCAGAGGTGATCTGCCCGCAGGAATTGCCGCTGCAATTGGCCCCGGTCACAGACCAGATCACAACCCCCAGGCTAGCGCCGCTGACATTCGCGGTGAACTGCAATTGTTGGCCGAGGTTGACGTGCGTCGAGGAGGGGGAAACGGAGACTGAAACCGCCGCCATCGCGCTTCTATTGAGTAAGGCGATGGTGAATAGCAACAAAGCAATCTTGAGAATCCGTTTCATATCCCACCTCGGCTAAACCGCGATCGCGACGAATTATTTCTTCGCAGCGATTGTTTCTACTGATTCTGTTGCCTTCACATGGCCGACTTGCTTCGTTTCATCCGCCCGGGGGTGCGGCCTCGCCTGCAGTGCGAGTTGCTGATCCACCATGGTCTTAAGAGGGGCATAGTCGACCACGCCGCTGAAGAAGTGGTTATTCACAAAAAAGCTTGGCGTGCCACTTAGGCCGAGGCTCTTTGCTTCTTCCAGATCTTTCTTCACCGCAGGCGCTTCCATCCCAGTGTCCAGGCAGTTGTCGAAGCGATCGGTGTCGAGTTTCAGCGTGCGAGCATGCTCCTTCAACGCCGCTACATCTAACATGCGGCTGTAATAAAGAACATCGTGATACTCCAAGAACTTGCCCTGCTCGCCAGCGCAGCGAGATGCTTCAGCGGCTTTTTGCGAGCTATGGTGCATCGGCAGAGGAAAGTCCTTGTAGACGATCGCCAGCCGATCGCCGTAGTCCTTCTTCAGCTGCTGCATCTGTGGGTTCACTTTTTGGCAATACGGGCATTCGTAATCCGCAAATTCGATGATCACGACGGGAGCACTCTTCGAACCATTCGCATAGGACTTCTGGATGTCGACGTCTGCACTGGGTGGCATAAGGACGACATCGATCTTGGCCGCGCTACGCAATTTTTCCATGTAGGCTGCGCGCGCCTTGGTGCGACGTAATTCACGGATATGCTGCAGAACTTCTTCGCGAACCGCCTGGTACGGCTCCTTGCTGTCCAGTCCTTCGTAATAGACTTCCAACTGGTCCTCAGTCGGGTCCTTGACCTCTTTGTAGACTTCCGTTGTCAGCAGCTGCTCTTGCGTCATGTGTCTCCGGGCCGCTTCTTCGGTCAAGAGATGGTCGTTGATCAGATCTTCAAGCGCCCGCTGTTGCTGCAGGTAAAACTGGAATTCAGCCTGAAGCAGCTTGCCGCCTTCTTTCTGCTGCAGGTCCGCCATGGTAAGCGGTTTGCCACCTACTTCTGCTACTACATCTTTGTTGAGCCCTGCTTGCTTCTTATTGTCGGCGTCACTGGCGACGAGCGTCGTGGTAGCGCTGAGACACAGGCCAAGCGCAAGCAAACATACAATCCGGTCAGTCCTCATTGCGTAATCCTTCCTGGTGACACTACTAGGGGGGTGATAGCGGGCGATCAAAACTTCTTAGCAGAAAATAGGAAATGAATCAGGAAAACCTTGGAACACCGGGCATGCTACGGATCAGGTCCGTAACATGCCACAGTGTTCCGAGGCATTAGTCACCAGTGCCGCAGGAGCAAATACCATGGCCGCTGCCAAGGATGCCGATGAAAGCGCACTGCGCCTGCAGGTTTGCAAGTTCAGTTGCACCGAGGGGTGTTTCTGAAAATGCGGTTTCAGTGATCTGCGACCGCGAAGACTGGAAGTGAGTTCCCCAGGCGCGCAAGTCGGCAGTCGGTCTGACGTTCGAGGTCGGGTCGCACGGAGAGTTGTTAACCGCCGCAGACACGATCTTGATGACGCCATTGTCTCTCGGCACGCCTGTCAAAGTGTTCGATAACAGGTCGCGCTTTACGGACAAGGTACGCAAGCCGTTGTGAGTCTCAACGCAGCCGCAGCACTCGTCCAACTGTTGGTCGTTGTTGAATACGTAGATCATGGCACAGAGGTTGCCATAAGTGAGGCCAGGATTGTCGATGCGGACTACCTGATCATTGACTCCCGCGGCTGCGTTATTGGCATAGTAATTAACGCTGTACACATCTGTCTGAGCCGAAGCAACGCCAGCGCCTAAGGTCAGCAAGCCGACGATTACCAGGGCAACGGAAAAGCCATAAAACGATTTACACTTCATTTGGAAATCCTCCTCGGCGCCTTCCCGGCTGGCAAAAGACAGCTCGCAGCACCTGACCGTCACTTTCATCTGTTAGTGGCGACCTTGCAACTCTCCAGTTGACCTAGCCCAATGGTTTAATCCGAACAGCTAGGCCACTTGAACTAGTCCGGCCACGCTCAATCCTTTTAATCGTGTGTAAAACAACCCTGTGTACAAGCAACGAGTCGGGGCCGGTAACAGCGGAACGAGCGGGCCTTACGGAGTAAGCGAGCATTGCCCCCAGCAAAACAGTCTGGAGTCGCGGGCAGTCGCTGGCAGCGGATCCAGGATGGTTTGGTGCAGTCTCGAGCGATAAGTGCGTCAAAGCAACCGGCAGTAAGTGTAGACGGAGTGCGTACACGCGACTCCTCAAAAATTCAATCAATGGGGACTAGTTTCGGCCTCTGCGGCCTTGGCTGCTGCGGCATCGAGTAGGCGATTTTGACGCTTCTGCAGCTCGTCCAAAAGCTGCGCAGTCGGCTTTTTCAAGTCTTCATCAGTTACCGACAAGCCCAAGCTGGCGGGAATTGTAGGAATGGTGTTAGGAGCGCTCTGAGCGACAGGCGTGTCGTCCGGTTGGTCGGCGATGGCTGCCTCGCTGCTGTTGACTTCGGCTCCCCCCGGCTGCAGCGACACCGGATTTGCGGACGCCACTGTCGACTGGCCATTTTTGTTGGTTAAAATGACCTGCTTTACAACCTGTGAATTGCTTCCCAACGTGAGAATGTAGTTGAATCTCGATCCCTCCAGGAGCTGGGTCAGCGCGTCTTGCATGGGCATCAGGTGAATATCGACAAACACCCGCTCTGCAGCCCCGCCTGGGGGATAATCAACCGCGACTCCAGTGCGCGCTTTGATTGCGTCAAGTATTTCGCCCAGCGCTACATCTCGCGCCCTGATTGCCAGCTTTCCACCGGAATAAGTGATGGTTGGCCCCGACAAAGCCAGGGGCGGATTGGAAGAACGCGCAGGGTCGCCGGTCGTCAGGCCGGCGGCGGGCGCAACTTGGTTCTCAGGGGTGCCTTTCACCGGGTTGTCAGGGGCGCTCTTCATGGGGGGGGAACTCTGTCGCGCGTTGGAGTCGTCTACCAGAACAGAGTCTTTCGGCCGCCACGCCTCTTTTTCATTCTCGTCCTTTTTGCACTGGACGGCCTGACCGTCGGCAGAATGATCCTTGGTTTGCGCGCCCCCCAATTGGAAGCGGTCTTTGGCTTCGACAGAGCTACTGCTCTGGGAACCGCTCTGAGTGGTTTGGGCGATCAAGGGCTGCACCCCCATCGCGATGAGCGCAAGTGCAAACACCGGTGCAAGTCTCGCACTCTTAGAAGAGAAGAAAGGCCAGAGATGGTTAACTGTATTCTTTGTAACACTTACACAAGACCTTGCATTCTCGCTGCGCCAAGACATAATTCCTCCCCAGGAGCCAATAATTTCACCACGGGTGACACCGGCGAGCAATGATGCGTTTGGATTAGCCTCATTGGCGGTTCCAATTGTAGACTAGCCCGTTCCTGGCGGAACAACTGCCAACCCCGCGCATTATTAGCCCGAATGAAGGAAATCAAAGGCAGCATTACTTATTGCTTGACTTCGCATGTTTACCTACTTAATAATCCCGCATCGGTACTCCCGTACCGCTAGGCGTGCAACACCCCCATGCACGACCGTTTCTTAAGGCCATTGTACGGATTGGCGGCGCCTAGACATAAATGCTCTTCTATCCACACCTTAGCCTTGTAGAACGTAAAAAAAGTCTCGCCACTCAGAGGAGGGGTTCGTGTTCAATAAAAATAATGTGCCGGGCTTTATGCTGCTCGACACTTCACTCAGACCGATTGCCTATAATGGAGAAGCGGTCGAGATTCTTGCCTTTCCGACCAAGCCGGAACGAATCAAAGACCTTCCCGTCTTTCTCGCAGACCGGATACGATCCAGTTTGCTCAGTCCTCACGCCGCCGAAAACTCAAAATTTGTTCGCGAGTATAAATCCGGCAAACGCCGGTATATTTGCAGCTCTTATGAACTCAGCTGCAATGGACAATCGAAGGCTCATATTTCGATCGCCGTTCTGCTGGAGCGTCATGCTTCCGATGCTACGGTCCTGAGTCATGTCTCGGAACAGTTCCACTTGACGCATCGAGAATGCGAAATTGTGCGACTGCTCATTGAGGGACTCACGAGCAAGGAAATTGCGAGTCGCATGAGCATCAGTCCGAACACCGTCAAGGCGTTTCTGCGTCTGGTGATGGTCAAGATGGATGTTTCCACCCGGTCAGGTATTGTGGGAAAAATCGTATCCGGACGGGAGTAACATGACTTGGTTGCACGCGGTGTTCCGATAGTAATCAACCTGAACTAATCCATCTGACCACTTTACTCTGTGACGTTAACAGCGTAACTACTTGAATCTGTGAAGCAAGTCGCCAAAGTAGATCGACGTTACAACGCCCGGTTTCCGCAAAACTTGGAAGTATGGGTGCGCCCCCTCCCTCCCCTCGGTTCCGAGAGCGGCGTGAAGCTGCCTGCCATCCCAGGACGGATCCAGAACATTAGCCAGGGAGGCATATGTCTAGTGACAACGATCCCGATCGAAAAGGCGGGAATGCTTCGCTGCGAAATCCACATCGGGGATGCGCCCATCAAGATTGCCACTCTCGCTCACGTCCGTTGGACTCGAAAGCAGTCTGTCCAGGACGAGAGTTATCTTTCTGGTCTTGAGTTTCTTCTCTAACCCCTGCCTCGCCCTCAGATCAATACGAAAGAGCTAACCCTTTCTAGCTAACCCACAATTCTTAACTCTTCCTACTTAACCGTCTTAGATAGGTTGTAAACTGCGTGCTCGGGCTTAGAGTTCCCCCTGCAAGGTTAAACGGAGTAGTCCAACGAGACTAGGCCGTGACACCGCCCGCGAGGAGCTCCCGCAATGATAGGTACGACCGGAACCACCTGCTGCACTCTTTTGAGAGCCATCGCTCTTGCCGCCGTCACTTCAGCCTGTTGGTTCATGTGCGCATGCGGTGCCGGCCAGCACCGATCCAATTCTGCCGCGCCTTCACTGACCTCTCTGTCCGTTACTCCGAGTCTTGCGGATCTGGCCTTGGGGAGAAGCGTGCAGCTCTCTGTCACGGGCACGTACAGCGACCAGACGAGCAAAGATTTGACCCATTCCGCTATTTGGAGCACCAGCGATCTTAAAATTGCCAATGTTGACTCATCAGGCCTCGCGACTTCGATCGGGGTCGGCCACGCTGTTCTGACTGCGACCATCGACCGAATGAGTGCGCGGGCGAGCCTTACGGTAGCCGATGCTGCCTTGACTTCCATTCTGGTGAGTCCACCGACATCGTCTGTCGCGCTGGGGCAAAGCGTCCAATTGACCGCGACCGGCACCTACAGCGACAAAAGCACGCAGGATGTCACTGGACTAGTGACATGGTCGACCTCCCAACCGGCAGTTGCGATCATCACTTCGAGCGGAATGGCGAATTCCAAGGCAATCGGCAGTGCCATCATCACCGCGACACTGCGCGCGTTCAGCGGCGCAAACCAGCTGGTCGTCTCGCCGGCGGCGCTCGTCGGACTGGCCGTTACCAGCGACCACCTGATTGTTGCCGCGGGCACGACGACGCAATTTACCGCTCGGGGCACGTTCACCGATGGAAGTACACAAGACCTAAGCAGCACGGTGGCGTGGACGAGTTCGTCGCTTCCCATCGTCACCGTCAGCCCTTCCGGACTCGCTACCGGAAAAGCGCCCGGCACCTCGACGATCAGCGCCACCCAGGGAGTACTCCATGGCACGGCGGCGATGACCGTGTCCTCCGCTACGATCCTCTCGCTGAGCGTGACAGCAGGCACCGCCTCCATTCCACTCGGCCTGGCTGCGCAATTTGCTGCAAAGGGAAAGTTTACCGACGGCAGTACGCAGGATCTGACAAACTCAGTGAATTGGGCCAGCTCGCCCGCGGGCATAGTGTCGATAAGCGCATCCGGGCTCGCCAGCTCACACGCTGTCGGTGCAGCGACTGTTACTGCGTCCAGCGGGTCCACTCGTGGGACGGCGCCGCTGAATGTGTCTGCGGCCGTGTTGATGGGCGTTGATGTCAGGGCGACGAACTCATCGTTTCCACTTGGTACGACTCAACAACTCATCGCGACAGGCCGGCTTACCGACGGCACCCTGCGCGACATCACCAACACCGCGGCATGGAGCACATCGTCCGGGCAGGTGGTTAGCATCACGAATAACGGGTTCGCAGCAGCGGTCGCTCAAGGAACGGCGACGATCTCTGCCGCGGCGCCGGGAGCGTCCTCGACGACCGTGACTGGAAAGACCGTTTTAGCGGTATCAGCGCCTCAACTCACCGCGATCAGCATTTCTCCCGATAAGCCGGTGGTCCCTACGGGCAGCAGACAGCCGCTCGCGGCGACCGGAACTTTTACGGACGGCAGCAAGCAGGATCTTACCCAGACCGGCGCGTGGAGCTCCGCGAATCCTCAAGTCGCGAATATCAGTCCGAGCGGAATTGCGATCGCGCAAAGAGCGGGCACCAGCACTATAACGAGCAGCTTTCAAGGGGTCGTGGGGTCAACCCTCCTGACCGTGCAACCGTCGGCCGCAGTCAACCACTTCAGCGTGCCTGCGACGGGTGCTGACAGCACCGTCCGCATCACCAATCCTGGGGTCACGGGCCTGCATCTATGCGCGATGATTTATGTCTTCGACAACGATCAACAGTTGACCGAGTGTTGCGGCTGCCAAGTTTCTCCAGATGGCCTGAAGACTCTCTCGCTGAACAAAGATTTGCTTAGCAATCCACTGACCGGGGTGAAGTCCGCGAACGGTTCCATCTTCGTGATTCCGGCGGAATTTGCCAGCAATACAAACTGTGATCCTTCTGCGGTCACCCCATCGGGCGTGGTGGTCGCGTGGGCAACGCATCTGCAAAATGTTTCCAACGGCCAGACCGCTGTCACGGAAGACACCTTCAGCGCGACTCCTCTGCCCAGCACGGAAACGGCCGCGATTCGGGCAGAGTGCTACTTTGTACAGCAACTCGGCAGCGGTCATGGCATCTGCAGTTGTGGAACAGGGGACGCAGGCGCGTCGCTTAAGAGGTGATGGCTGGAGAGGGAATCAAACTGCTGCGGGCTGTTTTTTCAGGGCTGTAGAATCCACGCAGTTGAGATAAGGTTCCCTCGAGAGCTACAGCAATGTGAGCGGCCGGGCCACAACACCTCGTGTTTCCCGGTTGTTACCACGCTCGCCAACCCCCTCAGCGCGGGGGGGGGGGTGGGCGGAACGTACCACCCAAACAACCTGAGGGCGTCGCAACCCAGGCGGATCG
>JBBPYY010000104.1:0-12409 GCA_038199445.1 Terriglobales bacterium
ATTGGGGTCTACACAGCGGCAGCGGTCGCCAGCATTGCATTCGGGGAGCCGGTCGCGGTCGTAGACGGCAATGTACAGCGCGTCATTCAGCGGCTCTTTGCCATCAGCGGTATGAGCGGTATGGCGCTGGACGAAATTATTCGTCGGCATGCCGATGCGCTGCTCGATCCGCTGCAGCCGGGAGACTTCAACCAGGCGATGATGGAGCTGGGTGCAACGGTTTGCACACCCAAGTCTCCGCGATGCCTGGCATGCCCGGTGCGCCTACTGTGTGCGACGCAGGGCGAGCATGTTACGGCGCCACATGCCAAGATGCGCAGCGTCCATCAGTCGTTCGCTTTACTGTTGCGGCGCACTCCTCGGACGCAGTCGGTCGGTCTGGTGCAGCGTGCCGGCGATGTGTCGCTGATGCCGAACATGTGGGAACTGCCGCCGCTGCCTGAGAATTTTTCAAGCGACAGTCAGCCGGAGCTGGCGGTACGCCACTCCATCACGAACACAAACTACTACGTCAGCGTGTATAAGATCGGCGCAGATGGAATCAGCCAGCATTTGAAGGAGTATGCGCAGCGCATCAAGTGGATTCAGTCGCACAAGCTTGAACGATTGCCGCTGACCGGGCTGGCGCGCAAGGTCTTGATGAGACTTGAAATCATGACGGCAGCGGGCAGACAGTCCCTTGCAGAAGCCAGTGAGCGTCCTTAAGCTTATTGCGGCACGGGAAGGCAGGAGAACTGATGCGGAAGATGTTGACTCTGGCAGGTATGGTGTTGGCGATATCGTCGGGCGTTGCTGCCGGGCAAGTTGAGTTGCCACCCGCGGTGAAGGCCGCAGAAAACTTAATCAGCGCAGACAAGATCCGCGAGCACGTGCGCGTTCTTTCAAGCGATGAGTATGAAGGCCGCGGCCCGGGCGTGAAGGGCGGGGAGATGGCGGCGAACTACATCGCGAAACAGTTTGCGTCATACGGACTCGTGCCGGCCGGCGATAACGGTACATTTCTGCAGAATGTTCCTCTGGCCGGCGTTACCACGAATGAATCTGCGACGAAGTTCAGCATCATTTCGCAAAACGGCTCCGCGCTCGATCTTAAGTTTGGCGAAGATTATGTAACAAACAACCAGACGCGGACCGATGTGGCTGACATCGATGCGCCCATCGTGTTCGTGGGACACGGCATTCAGGCGCCTGAATACGAGTGGGATGATTTCGCTGGAATGGATGTAAAGGGCAAGGTCTTGCTCGTTGTGGTGAACGAACCACCATCGACGGATGAGAAATTTTTCAAAGGCAAGGCGCTGACCTATTACGGACGCTGGACTTATAAATACGAGCAGGCAGCGAGGATGGGTGCCATTGGTGTGTTGATTATTCACCGCACTGACCTTGCGAGCTATCCGTGGGAAGTGGTGCGCAACTCCTGGTCAGGCGAGAAGTCATATCTTCGGGATGACCCGTCGGCGAAATTGAAGGCCGCGAGCTGGATCCAGCTCGACGTCGCGCGCAAAATGTTTGCGACATCGGGCATGGACGTTGACAAGGAAATTGCTGCAGCAGGCCAGCGCGGTTTTAAGCCGATCGAATTAAGGGCGCGGCTGAAGGCCCATATCGTGAGCAAGGTGCGAAATTTCAATTCGCCGAATGTGGTTGGTATGTTGCCCGGTGAGAGCAAAGGCCATGAGCCAGATCAGGCCGTAATGTACACGGCGCATTACGACCACTTTGGTATTGACCCGAAGCTGCCATCAAACGGCAAAGGCGACAATATTTACCACGGAGCCGCAGACAACGCGACTGGCTGCGCCATCGTGATGGAACTGGCCCGCGTGTACGGACAGATGAAAATGCCGCCGCAACACAGTTTCATTTTCGCGTCCGTTACAGCGGAAGAGCAGGGTTTGCTCGGTTCAGAGTACCTCGGTATGCACCCGCCCGTTCCGGCTTCGCAAATTTCCATCGATTTAAACTATGACGACCTGCCCCCCATCGGCGACGCAATGTCGACAGAAGTCGCTGGCGCGGAGCGGACGACGTTTTATCCGACAGTAGAAAAAACGGCTAAGGCCTTCCACTTCGAAATCGAGCCAGACCCGTTTCCGATGGCGGGCAGTTACTATCGCTCCGACCACTTCAGTCTTGCGCGAGTCGGCATTCCTGCGTTTTCAATCGGTGAAGGCGTGATGTATTCCGGCCACTCGAAGCAGTGGGGAATTGAGCAGGAAAAACAGTACACCGCAGAGCGCTACCACAAGCCGGCTGATCGATATACGCCGGATATGGATTTCACCGGAGATGCGAAGATGGCGAAGTTCGGGTTGGTGCTTGGATGGGCGGCTTCGAGCGCGCCATCCCTGGTGCAATGGCAGGCGGGCGACGAGTTCGAGAAAGCCCGCAAGCAAAGTACAACAGGAAACTGACGGCGGTGAATCTGCATTGCAGAGCGTCGCGTCGATGCGTCGTGGCGGCGATGGTGATATTCGCCACCATGGCGCTGCTGCACGCGCAGTCGAGTGCAGATATATCCGGCGCTTACGAGTTCGGACACGAGAACGAATTGATCCAGTTGAATATTGAGAATGGGCGGCTCGAGGGGTACATCTCCAAGTTGGGCGATGAGACCAGCGATCGTGGAACGCCGCTAACGTATTTTTTCAAGAAGGCGAAGGCCCAAGGGACGCGGATCACCTTTTCGACGAAGCAGGTGCACGGTCTCTGGTATACCTTCGACGGCAGCGTTGTGCGAGGCTCGACCGACAGGCGCGAGGAAGCAGGCTACTACGTGCTGCAGGGGACGATGACGATGCATCACGTCGACTTCCAGAAGCACGAGACAGCGGAGAAGCGCAGCGTCAGCTGTCGTTCGCAACGCGGCAATACCTAGTCTTTCGAATCCGCTATTTTGTCTGTTGTCGGTATGCTGTGTATCGGGAGCGCGCGCCCTGCTGGGCGGACAGCTTGCGACGGATCGCTGAGGTCCGAGGTCTCGCCGGATCGGCCCGGGATGTGGATCTGTTCGGCACCGCTTGGCGATCCTGGAGCTCCGCTGGGTCGCTCAAAGGCCGTCGAAGAATAATTCGATTTCTCCGGCGAAAGATTTTCCGGATTCCCGCCCCGTTCCGGACGTTCGCGTTGCAGGACCGGATTCTGCAGGCTGTGCGGATACTCAGAGTTCCACTCATAGGGCCGATGTTGAGGACTCTTCTGCAGGCTCGCGAGCATGCGCTGACCCGTCTCAGTGCGCAGCAATACTGCGAGCCCCAAACCAGCGGCGACCCCGGAAACAAGTCCTTGCAAAAAATCGCTGCGACTACGCATCGGGCCTCCCTTTATCGATCACGAGTAGTTGGATGCAAAAGATAGGCCTTCAGTAGTAGTCGGCGCAGCTCATGTAATAGCCGCAGCGCCGGCAGATCAACTTGCACCGCAAGCTGTCGAGGCGTTCAGAACATGTGGGACAGTAGACGCACACGTGTTCCTGATATTGATTCGTCGCTGGCTGCTCGCATTTTCCCGACGTAGGGATGAGAGAAATGGACATGGAATTCAAGACGAGGGTAAGTCGTCTGGACAGAATTGTGAAGAGGAAATATACGGTGGGTGTCGAGAATGCATTCCGCCGAAACACACTGGGGCGATGAACTGTATTCTTGCCGGGTGCCGCTTTATGGTGCGATGCGGGCGATACACGAATCATTTTAGGAGCGAAGCATATGGAGCGGACAGCAAGTGCGGTTTGGCGAGGCGGATTGAAAGACGGCAAGGGAACGATTTCGTCGCAGAGCAATGCGTTAAAGGACCTGCAATATTCCTTCAGCACACGTTTTGAGGATGGTATTGGCACGAATCCCGAAGAGTTGATTGCGGCGGCGCACGCAGGATGCTTCACTATGGCCCTGAGCGGCCAGTTGACTGGGGCGGGGCTTACCGCAGAGAAGATCGACACCACTGCTGCTGTCTCATTGGAAAAGACCGACGCCGGCTGGACCGTTACCAAGATTCACCTCACAACAAAAGCCAGAGTGGCGGGCGTGGAGAAAGCCAAGTTTGACGAACTAGCCAAGGCGGCGAAGGCCGGTTGCCCAATTTCACGCCTCCTAGCTGCAGCAGAAATCACACTGGATGCGACTCTGGTCTAGAGTCGGCGGGGAAGGCGCCTTTTGAGCACACGCACCTGAACGAAGGGTCTTCTGCGCGCGGAAAAGCCGTTCTACGTATTGGCGCGGATGTATTCGCGCAGTTCGCGATTGAGTTCTGCGGCTTGCTGTGTGCCTTGGTCGAGCAGGCCGGCCCATTTCTTGCCCGGTTCGTCCAGGTCGGTGGTCGAGAGCAAATAGTTGCTCTGCACGACGATTTCGAGCGCATTGCTCAGGTCGTGGGCCAATCTGCGAATTACGTCGGCGTGTGCGTGGGGAATTTTTGCAACCAGCGCTGCGCCGGTGTCTTCGCTCACAGGTAGAACCTTTCTTCTTCAGTGATTTGGATGGTCTCTCGACTACAACCGCTTAAGAGTACAGGATTGGCCGATGCTCGTGATTCCCCGCGTTGACATGCGTTCAAGTGTTTGTGACACTGAAGATTCACTTGCTGCCTGTCCGTGAACTTCATCGGACATTCACCCGTTGCCGAAGTGGCGGAATTGGCAGACGCGCATGGTTCAGGTCCATGTACTCGCAAGGGTGTGGGGGTTCGAGTCCCTTCTTCGGCACCAAAGGTTTGCATCGACGGGACTGGGATATCCAGTCCCGTTCGTGTTTCTCTGGGGGATTGTGAAGGCCATAGAATCGACGCATCTCGACAACATCGTCGGCGCAACGCGCGCGCGTGTCGCGCAGCGGAAGGCGACGATTTCATTTGAAGAACTGCAGGATCGGGCTCTTCTGCACCGCCCGCGCGGGTTTGCTTCCACGTTGCGCCGCCGCGCCGCCGATGGACCCGCGGTCGTCGCCGAACTGAAAAAGGCTTCCCCCTCGCGCGGGCTGATACGCGCAGATTTCGACGCGGGCACACTTGCCGCTCAATTGGTACGAGCAGGGGCGGCTGCGCTTTCTGTACTGACGGAGCCGCAGTTTTTTCAAGGGTCGCTCGAGAACTTGCAGGCGGCCTCAGCCGCGGTAAGTGCTCCGTGCCTTCGCAAAGATTTCATCGTCGATGCATTTCAGATCAGCGAGGCACGTGCCTACGGCGCCGACGCTGTACTACTGATTGCAGCAGCGCTGGCGGATTCTGACTTGCTTAAACTACGCGAAGCCGCCCTCACGATGGAACTCGACGTATTGTGCGAAGTGCACAATGAAGAAGAATTGGCGCGGGTGAGGGACCTCGGCTGCGAAATGATCGGCGTCAACAGCCGTAATCTCAAAACTCTCGAGGTCGATCTGGCAGTTGCGGAAAGAATGGCTGACGGTCTGCCCCGCGACTGTGTTCGCGTCGCCGAGAGTGGCATTCACTCCGCTGAAGATCTGCGGCTGCTGCGGGAATGCGGCTATCACGCCTTCCTGATCGGTGAGTCACTGATGAAACAAGCGGACCCCGGCGAGGCGCTGCGGGCGCTATTGACGGCCGCTGAGTAGCCACGATGAGCATGTGGGTCAAGATTTGCGCGAATACTTCCCTTGCAGATGCGCAGCATGCCGTCCGGGCTGGCGCAAACGCCGTTGGATTTGTCTTCGCCGCTGCGAGCAAACGGTGCATGACGCCTGAGCAAGTCGCGGCGATTACGCCTTATCTGCCAGTGAGCGCTGAGAAGTTTGGAGTGTTCGTCGAACAGAGCGTCGAGGAAATCGCCGACATCGTTCGTGCTGCCGGACTGACCGGCGTTCAGATGCATATGCCGAAGCTGGCGACTGCAGCCAGCGAGGCGGCAAAGTTGCGGGAGATGCTCGCAGACCGTCCGCAGCGACTGAGCGTTGTCCACGTCTTGCATTTCAACCCGGCGGAGCCAGCCACCCTCGACGACGAACTTGCGCTCTTGAGCAAGAATCATGCCATCGATGCGGTATTGATCGACTCTCGCACCGCCCACTCGGTCGGTGGAACAGGCATTACGTATGACTGGCCCGCGGCGCAGAAAAGCTTCCTGCGTGCTGCACCGCAGCTGCGGATGATCGTCGCGGGCGGCCTGACTCCGGGAAATGTTCGCCGGGCGATTCTCACGCTGGGCCCCTGGGGCGTCGACGTGGCCAGCGGCGTCGAGTCAGTTCCGGGAACGAAGGATTTCTCTAAGGTAGAGAGCTTCATTTCCACGGCACGACAAGCGGGTGAAGAGGTCAGCAAGACACGAGTCGGCGCAGAAGCTTAAAGTTGAAGAAGAACCAAGAGAGTCGAGAGAACCGAGTGAGTGCAATCGCAAAACCTGCTCCAGCCGTTGCCGGACGCTTCGGTGCCTACGGCGGACGTTACGTTCCAGAGACGCTGATCTCCGCGCTCGAGGAATTGCAAGAAGCGTACGAGGCCGCGAAAATCGATCCGTCGTTTCAGCAGGAACTCGCGAGCCTGCTCCATCACTATGCGGGTCGGCCGACTCCCCTGTTTCTCGCTGCGCGATTAAGTGAACAGTTGAGCGGTGCGAAAATCTATCTCAAACGCGAAGACCTGTTGCATACCGGCGCGCACAAAATCAACAACTGCCTCGGCCAGGCATTGCTAGCGCGGCGCATGGGCAAGAAACGCATCATTGCGGAAACCGGCGCGGGGCAGCATGGTGTCGCGACAGCGACGGTATGCGCTCTGTTTGGCTTGGAATGCGTCGTCTACATGGGTGACGCGGATATGGAGCGGCAATCGCTGAATGTGTTGCGCATGCGCGTTCTCGGCGCGGAGGTTCGCGGAGTTGCGTCAGGGTCGAAAACGCTGAAGGATGCGATCAATGAAGCCATGCGGGACTGGGTGACGAATGTGCGCACCACGCACTATCTGCTCGGCAGCGTGCTCGGTGCGCATCCGTATCCGATGATGGTGCGCGATTTTCACCGGGTGATCGGGCGCGAAGCGCGGCAACAGATTCTGGAGCAAGAAGGGAAGTTGCCGACTGCGATCATTGCGTGCGTTGGCGGGGGCTCGAATGCTATCGGTGCATTTTTCGAATTTATTCCCGATGCGGGCGTGAGGCTGATCGGAGTAGAGGCGGGCGGACGAAGCGACGCGCTGGGCGATCATGCTGCCCGATTTTTCAAAGGACCCGGAGGCGGAAGCCCCGGTGTTCTGCAAGGAACCTATTCTTACGTATTGCAAGATGACGCGGGGCAGGTTGCGCTGACACATTCTGTTTCTGCGGGTCTGGACTATCCTTCTGTCGGTCCTGAACACGCGGCGCTGCACGATGCGGGGCGCGCGCAATATGTGTCCGCGACCGATGATGCAGCGCTCGATGCGACAATCCGGTTAGCGCGCACCGAGGGCATTGTGCCGGCTCTCGAGTCGGCGCACGCCGTGGCGGAGGCGATTCGCATTGCGCCCGGGATGTCCCGAGACGACATCTTACTGGTGAATCTGTCTGGCCGCGGCGACAAGGACATGGGAATCCTCGCTCGCGAATTGAAGATGGGATCGTAGCGCGGATGCCGATTCAGTTCGAATGCAAGCCGGGTCTCGTGGTGTATCTCACCATCGGCGATCCAGATCTCGCTACATCAGAGAGTATTGCGATTGCCGCGATTGATGCCGGCGCAGACGTGATTGAGCTCGGAGTCCCATTTAGCGACCCAGTAGCCGACGGGCCGGTGATTCAACGCGCGAGTGAACGCGCTGTCGCGAAACACGTCTCGCTGCGCGATGTATTGGCGGTTGCTGCAAATGTGCGACGCGCACGACCGCATGCGGGGTTGATCGTGTTCTCGTATTTGAATCCGGTCTTGCGATTCGGTCTTGAATCTTTTTGTATGGCTGCGCAGCAAGCTGGAGTCGATGGTGCGCTGCTGACAGATTTGACGATCGATGAAGCGGCAGAATACCGCGAGCTAATGCGACGGCATGGGCTAGCGCCGATTTTTCTTGCGGCACCGACCAGCAGTGAAGAGCGGCTGGAGCGAATTGCAGACGCGTGCGAAGGCTTTGTCTACGCGATCTCGCGCACAGGCATCACAGGAACACAGCAAAACGTGCACGCTGAAGCAGGCGCCTTGGTTGAGCGTTTGCGGAAGTATACCGACCTGCCGATCGCAGTAGGTTTCGGCATCTCGACTGCAGATCAAGTAGAGGCTGTCGGCAAATTTGCCGATGCGGCGGTAGTGGGCAGCGCGATCGTAGCGGCGATAGAAGGCGCGGGCGCTCGCGATGCTGCGGCGGCGGTGGCGGCGCTGGTCTCGAAGCTGCGACCCGCGGTTCGCGCGTCGCTCTAGGCTGTCTCGGTCTCGAGCGTGCGCGCTTTTCGCGTCAGCAAGTAGTAGACCGTTGGCGTCACGATAAGCGAGAGCACAAGCGATATCAGCAAGCCTCCGATGACAGCGATGGCGAGCGGCTGCAACATCTGCGAGCCGGCGCCAAGAGCGAATGCGAGCGGCAACATTCCTGTGATTGCCGCGAGCGCAGTCATCAGGATGGGACGGAGACGGCGCCGTCCTGCATGAACAATCGCGTCGAATGGCGACATTCCCTGCTTGAGAAACTTCTGCTCGGCATCGAGAAGAAGAATTCCGTTCTTAGCGACAATTCCGATGACCATAATCACGCCCATGAAAGAAGCGACATTGAAGGTCGTATTCGTGACCAGCAGCGCAATCAGAACTCCCGTTATGGACAGGACGGAGGAAGCGAGAATCGCAGTGGGAGCAGAGAAGTTGCGAAACTCTGCGAGCAAGACTCCGAAGACCAGCGCGAGCGCCAGCAGCAGAACCTGCAGCAACTCGTGGAATGATTTCTGCTGCTCTTCATAGGTGCCGCCGTATGCAATGCGCACCTGTGGCGGCAAGTTCAGATTTTTTACAGCAGCCTGCACCCGCTTGATCGCAGTGCCAAGATCAGAACCTTCGAGGCGTCCCGAGACGCTCACATCGCGCTGCAAATTCTCCCGGCGGATTTCAGATTGTCCCGGCAAAAGCTGAATGTCAGCGAGAGCGCCGAGGGTCGCGGTGTGTCCGGCCTGGCTGTTAAATACGGTGTTGGTGATGGTGTCGAGCGAGTCTCTATATTCAGGCCCAAAACGGATGCGCACAGGATAGGCCCGACCCGTCTTGATCAGCGGCTCCGGCGCCTGAACGCCCTCTACCAGGGCCGTTGTATCCGTCGAAATTTCTTCGGCGCTGAAACCGAGTCTTGTGGCATTTGCGGGGTTGATCTGAAATGAGGTTGCGGGGCCACTGATCGTATTTTCCACCCCGTTCAAGACATCGACGACCCCATTTTCTTTCTTGATTGTGTCAGCGATGCGCGGCGCGACATTCGCCAGCAACTGAGGATCCTCGGCGAAGACTTTTATTTGAATCGGTTCCGGCGAGTTCGACAGGTCGCCGATCATGTCCTGCAGCACCTGAACAAATTCGATGTCGAGCTCAGGCTCCTGTTTCTTGATCTGGGCGCGGACGTCTGCGATCACCTCGTCAATCGCGCGATCTCGTTTGTCTTTTAGCTTGACGGTTATATCTCCTGCGTTCGCTTCGGTGACAGCCGCGAGGCCCATCTGAAGTCCAGTTCGGCGCGAAGTCATGTCGACTTCAGGCGCATCGCGCAGGATCCGCTCAACGTGTTGCAACACGCGATCAGTTTCAGCAAGTGAGCTGCCGGCCGGCATGATGTAATCGAGAATAAAACCGCCTTCGTCCATCGCCGGCAATAGATCCGAGCCGAGAAACTTATAACTGACTCCACCGATCACGATCAGGATGAGGCAGGCGAGGCCAAGCAAGGCAGGGCGACGCATACCGCGCTCGAGCCACCGGACATAGAACGCAATGATCGCGCTCATCCATTTGCCGTGATGTTCTGCATGATCGGCGTGCTCGCCAAGGGTCTCGGTCGACGAGGTTTCCTGCGGCGCCTTCTTCTTCCGAAAGAGAAATAGACTGAGGCTCGGTGTCCATGTAAGCGCAAGCAGGAGCGAAGTCAACAGAGACACCGTCATCGTGATGGCCAGTGCCCTGAAGAAGCTGCCGGTAACGCCGGTCACGGCAATGAGCGGCAAGAAGACCACGATGGGCGTTACCGTGGAACCAATCAACGGCGTCGTGATTTCAGACAGCGCTGAACGCACAGCCGTGACGCGGTCCTGCCCGCTCTCCCGATGCAGCACAATATTCTCGACGACTACGATGGCGTCATCGATGACGAGGCCGACCGCCGCGGCAAGACCGCCCAGCGTCATCAGATTAAAGCTCTCGCCCAGCACCCGCATCATTAGAAACGTAACCGCAATGGTGACCGGAATCACTAAACCGGCAATTAGAGAGGCACTCCAGTCGCGCAGAAAGAGCACCAAAATTATCGCAGCGAGAATGAGGCCGATCAGTATCGCGTCGCGCACGCTGCTGATGCTTGCGCGCACGAGATGAGATTGGTCGTAAAACAATTCGAACTTCACTCCAGGAGGCAGCGTTTTTCGGAGCCGGTCAACCTCAGCCGTCACTTCGTCGGCGACGGCGACGGTGTTGCCCGAGGGTTGCCGGCCGATGGTCATCAACACAGCGTTCTTGCCGTTTGCCGTGACCAGCGTGTACTGCGGCGCCTCGGCCTGCACAACATCGGCCACGTCGCCAATGCGAACCGGTGTGCCGGCGGTGGTGGTCTTGATCGCAACCTGAGCAAGCTCGGTCTCGTCATGCACCTGCCCGCCGACAAGGCCGAGCACAAGCTGGTGGTTCGCCTCGTAAAGGCCGGGCGAATCAATCAGGTTCGTCTTGCGGACGGCGTCGAGGATGTCAGTGACGGTGACTCCGGCAGCCTGCAGTTTTCCCGGGGTCGGAATGATGTGGAACTCTGGAATTTTGCCGCCCTGCACTAAAACCGTGCTAACCCCAGGCAAGCGGTTGAGTGGCGGCTTCAAGTTATAGGTCGCGAGTTCCCACAAACGCGTAGGCGAAACGGTGTCGGAAGTAAGACTGTAGCCAAGGATTGGAAACGTCGCGAACGTCAGGCGGTTTGTCGTAATCCGCGCAGTCTGCGGCAGCGTTGGTTGCACCTTCGCAATCGCTGCATCGACCAGTTGCAGCGTCTTGAACATGTCCTGGCTCCAGTCAAAAAACAAACTGACCTCTGCAGAGCCGCGGCTGGTCGTGGAACGAACAGTGAGCAGTCCGGGAACGCTGTTGACTGCATCTTCGATGGGCTTCGTAATCGTGACTTGCATCTGCTCGACCGGCATAACGCCGTTGTCGACGCCGACCACTACGCGCGGAAAGCTGGTCTCCGGAAAAACCGAAATAGGAATTTGAAACGCCGAGTAGAGACCGGCAAATGCCAAGCAGATCGTGAAGAAGAATACCGTCATCGCATGCCGCGCAATCCAGAAGGCGCTTTGCGCAACAGGCGTTGCGTGGACCGGAGTCGCGTTGACGGTGGCCATTAGTCTTTCGCTCCGCCAGCGGCAGAGGGTTTGTCCCCGCCGCTGTCGCCTTTTCCTGCCGCAACGACTTTCACCGCAGTGCCGTCGTCCATCGCGTAGGCTCCATTGGTCACCACGGTCTCGCCCGCGTTCAGGCCGCTCGCGATTTGTTGTATGTCGCCGTCTTTAATGCCGAGTTTCACTTCACGTTTGTGGGCGACGTGGTCTGCTCCAACTACCATGACCGTGGTCTTGCCGTCCTCCGCCGTTACCACTGCAACGGCAGGCACGGCGATTGCCTGGGGAACCTTCTGGGAAGTCAGTGAGACACGCACTGGAGTGCCGGGCTTCAAATCGCCCGCTTTGTTTTCGACGCGCAGCCAGACCTCGACAGTTGTGCTGCCGGCGTCGAGGGCGGGGCTGATCAGAGAAATCGTTCCGGGATATAACTTTTCGCTGCCTGGAACTGTCACTTCCCCGGTCGCACCGATCTTCAATTGCTGCACTTGTCGTTGTGGCAGGTGCGTCTTTGCCAGCACCGTTGAGGTGTCCATCACCGTGACCAGCGGGGATGTTGCAGAGGCCATCTCGCCCGGAAAGATCGGGCGGTCAGTCACGACGCCGCTGATAGGGCTGCGAATTTCCGTGTAACTCAAAGTTGCTTGCGCACCGGCGAGCTTGCCTTTGGCTGATTCGAGAGCAGCGCTGGCACCCTTCAAAGCCTGCTCGCGAGTGACACCTTGCGCAGATTGAAAATGCTTGTTGGCCTGCTCATATTGTCCGCGGGCCTGGACGAGATTGACGCGCGCCTGATCCAGATCGCGGCCCGGAATCGCGCCCTGGGTGAAAAGGTTCTGGCGACTGTCGAAGATCTTTTGCTGTACGTCCAAGTTTGCTTTCGCCTGTTCCAAATCAAGCTGCGATTTCTGAAAATCCTCA
>JBBPYY010000105.1:0-23766 GCA_038199445.1 Terriglobales bacterium
GAATGCAACCACTACGGGTGCCCAGTCTCCCCGCAAATGCGCGCCGAGCTGCAGACGGGACTGGACAAGGGCGATAATGACGATCTCGTTTTGGATGGCTTTGTCCAAAAATATGGCGCCATCGTCCTTGCCGCCCCGATTCGCGGTGGCTTCGACAACGTCGCATGGATCGTGCCGATCGTCGCGTTCCTGTTCTCGACACTGGGAGTAGCGCTTTTGATTCAACGCTGGCGCAGACCTCTTCCGGCAGCGATGTCTGCGGAAATCGCCGCTGCCGCGCACCCGAACAAAATTCTGGATCGCATCCGGAAGGAGACCGACGCATGACCATCGCCGAGATTCTTTCCTGCGCCGTACTTCTATTGTTGACGCTGGTTTACGTCTTCTATCCCGCGCGCGCCGAGGCGGTCCAGTCTACAAAAACGCAACTCGATTATCTGGGTGAACGCAAAGACGCTGCCTTCGCCAACTTGCGCGACCTCAACTTCGAGCATCGCGCAGGCAAGTTCACTTCAGAAGACTACGTGGCGCAGCGTGATTCTCTTGAAGCAGAGGCAGCCGGAATACTCGAGCAGATGGACACACTGGGTACGCCCGATACCAGGAAAGAAGGACACGTTTGATCGGTAAGCGCCTGCAAATTTTCGCAATCCTCATCGCGCTTTCGCCTCTCGCAGCTTCGGCAGACAGCCTCAAAGGTACGGTGACAAACGGGACCACCAAGAAGCCTTCGGCTGGTGATGAGGTAACACTCATACGGCTGCAGCAAGGAATGCAAGAGGCGGCGCATGCGAAGACCGACGCCAAGGGCCATTTCACTCTCGATCTCCCCGACCCCGGCATGCACCTCGTTCGCATAACGCATGACAAAGCCAACTATTTTCACGCCGCGCCTCCGGGGACACACTCCGTCGAGATCGAAGTTTTTGATGCCGCCGAAAAGGTTGAAGGTGTCAACATCGAGGCAGACGTTCGCCGCTATGAAACGGACGGCAACGGGCTGAAGGTCCTGGAAAATTTCTTCGTGCAAAATCAGTCGTCGCCGCCCAGAACCCAGTTTGGCATGCACGCGTTTGAGTTCTATCTACCTGAGAACGCGAAAATTGAGGGTTCCGCCGCGCTCGGCCCAGGCGGGATGCCGGTTCAATCCGCACCGGTTCCGACGGCCGAAAAAGGTCGCTACGCATTTCCATTCCCAATCCGACCGGGCGAAACCCGTTTTCAGATCAGCTATCACCTTGACTACACGGGCAAACTGAAGCTCATACCCCACCTCGTAACTCCGACGGCGAATTTTGCGGTCATGCTGCCCAAAGCGATGCAGTTCAAGGGTGGCCCCTCGACGACCTATACCTCGATTGACGATGACCCGAATGCCCAGACTTTTCTTGCCCGCAATGTCGCACCATCGCAGCCGCTCGAGTTCGAACTATCCGGCTCGGGTCAGATGCCGCGTGAGGCGCAAGGAAACGAAAAAGGTGGCGCGCCCGGTCAGCAGGACTCCAGCGCGACGGCCCAAGGCAGCATGCCAGCGACCGCCGCGACAGACACCAGACCCGGCGGAGGTATCGGGACCCCCGGTGACTCTCCAGACCCGCTGAAGAAATATCTATGGTGGATTGTTGCCGGCGTCTCCATCCTCTTTGTCGGCGCGGCCGCGATGCTCATGCGCAAGCCGGTCGACGCGGTCGACGCGCCCATCGCAACCGGGGCACCGCTCGCTACTACTCCATTCGGCCGCTCCGGCAGTAGCAGCAGCGGCGCGCTTCTCAACGCCTTAAAAGAGGAACTCTTCGCGATCGAAACCGAGCGTCTCGAAGGCAAGCTCAACGAGCAAGAATATGCGGAGCAGAAGGGTGCCCTCGAAATCGTTCTTCGCCGCGCGCTAACCCGTCAACGAAACACCGGTACCGTCGCCTAGCGCTTTGCACACGCGTCACAAAACAGAATCGCCACCCGATCAATCTAGTACTGCAGGATGCGCTTCAACGCCTCTATAGTCTTCTCGACGTTTGGCATATAGAAGCTTTCCAGGGGCTCGGAGGCTGGAATCGCCGGAACATCCGGTGCCGCGACGCGCAGGATTGGCGCGTCCAGACAATCAAAGGCGCGTTCCGCAACGATCGCAGAAATCTCCGAACCGATGCCAAGCGTGCGGTGATCCTCCTGCAGCACGAGCAGGCGATGCGTCTTCGCCACCGACTCAAGAATCGTTTCTGAATCGAGCGGGTTCAGAACGCGTAGATCGATAACCTCAATGCTGACTCCCAACTCCTGCTCGACCTGTTCAGCCGCTTGTTGCGCCACGATCAGCATGTAGCCATAGGTGACGATCGTCGCGTCTTTGCCCTCGCGGCGAATGGCGCACTTGAACAAATTTCGCAGCGCCGCATCGCCTTCTTCAACCTCGGCTTTGATGCTCGGCGTGCGATAGAGCTTCTTATGTTCGAAATAGATGACCGGGTCGTCCTGACGAATCGCCGCCTTCAACATACCCTTCGCGTCGGCCACCGTCGCTGGCGCAATCACGATCAGGCCCGGCTCGTGCGCAAACCACGTGGTGTTGGTCTGGCTGTGATATAGACCGCCGCCGGTGCCGCCTCCATAACAAACGCGCAGCGTAATCGGGCACGTTTGTGACCCACCCGAACGATACCGCAGCTTCGCCGCCTGTTGCGTGATCGCATCCATCGCGGGCGTGATGAAATCCACAAACTGAATCTCAGGAACAGGGCGCAAGCCAGCCATTGCCGCGCCGATCGAAGCACTCACGATGATGCCTTCGGCGAGAGGAGAATCGATCACGCGCTCCGCGCCAAATTCGTCGTATAAGCCCTTCGTCGCGCCAAACGCGCCGCCCATCACCCCAACGTCTTCGCCGATGATAAAGACCGTTTCGTCGCGCAGCATTTCTTCGCGCAGCGCCTGTTGTATCGCATCGATATAGGAAATAGCCATTTGCTCTTGAGGTCTCTTAGTATTTCGGGTCGTACGGCTTGCGGTTTAATTCGCGGTCGCGAATATCGAATGAGAAGACGTGATCAAGGCACTCAATTGGTTCCGGCAATGGGGCTTTTTCCGCGAAATCGATCGCCGCGTCGAGCTGCGGATTAAATTCGTCGACGATCTGCTGCTTATACTCCGGCGGGAAAAGCTTCTTGCCCGCAAGATAGCGCTCCATCGCGGCGATTGGATCCTTCGCCTTCCACTCCTCTACTTCTTCTGACGTGCGATATTTTGCCGGATCGATCTCAGAATGCCCATACCAGCGATATGTCTTGCACTCGATCAGGGTGGGGCCCCCCCCGCTGCGCGCTCGCTGAATGGCCTCTTGTGCAACGCGGTAGACCGCGACAACGTCGTTGCCATCCACGGTGATGCCGGGGAAGCCATAGGCCTGTGCCTTAATGCTGAGGTCTTCGACACGCGTCTGCAGTTTAACGTTCACCGACTCTGCCCAAAGATTGTTCTGGCAGATGTAGACGATCGGCAGTTGCTGCACACCGGCAAAGTTGAGTGCTTCATGCCAGAAGCCAAGAGACGTCGAGCCCTCGCCCGAGAAGGCGACAACTACGTTGTCGTTCTTCTTCATCTTGTTCGCCATCGCAACGCCAGTCCCGATGTTTAACTGCGCGGCAATCGTCGAGGCCGGCGTGATGATGTTCAGTGGAGCGTACCCGCAGTGCGCCGGCGAAGAGCGCCCCCTGTCCGGGCTGGTACTGCGCATATAAATCTGCGACATCATTGCGTTCAGGGGAACGCCCTTGATGTAGTTGGCGATGAAGTCGCGGTGCGAGGGCGCGATGGTGTCTTCGTCACGTAGATCGATCGTGCAACCGACCTCTGTTGCTTCCTGGCCGACGGCGGCGTAGTAGTTTCCCTTGAATCGCGCCTGCTTCTTCAGGATGCGGATGCGCTCTTCGAGAACGCGGCACTTCACCATCGTGCTGTAGAGCTGCTTCAGCTTCTCATCGCTGATGAGAGAGCTACCGTTCTTGGTGCTTGCGGGGGCCTCTGCGGCCCGTTCGCGAACCTTGGTTGCCATGGCTTAAAGTGTGAACCTCGACACATGATTGTATCGCAGGGTCGCCGCCTGTCTTCATGCTGCTAAGTGGAGTAATCCGCGTTGATATGAACGTATTCCGCCGTCAAGTCAGTGGTGAGAAAGCGGCAGCGTTCCGCCCCTTCCCCGATATCGACGGCGACTGTGAATTCGCGTTCGCGCATCGCGCTATGCACCGCTTGCTCATCGAACCCCGGCGCACGAACCCCGCGGTCAAACACCAGATGCGGCCCAATACTTATTCTTATTTTCTCCGCCGAAACCTCCACGCCGGAGTATCCGGTTGCAGCCAGAATTCGTCCCCAGTTCGGGTCCATACCCGCCCAGGCCGTTTTCACCAGCGGAGAGTGCGCAATCGACTTGGCCACGCGGAGCGCATCTTCGCGAGTGTTTGCGCCGGTGATCTCAAGCGTGACAACATGCGTCACTCCTTCACCGTCATCCACGATCGCGTGCGCCAGGTCGTTGCAGACCTTCGTCAACTTTTGCCGAAATTGATCGCGCGGAAAGCCATCCGCTTCCCAGCGCGCTTCGCTGGCGCCGCTCGCCATCAGCAAGACGGTATCGTTCGTCGATGTGTCTCCATCAATCGAGATCGAGTTGAAACTCTCTTCGACCGCCGGGCGCAGCAGCGACCGCAACCGCGCAACAGGTATCGCGGCATCTGTAAACAGGTAGACCAGCATCGTCGCCATGTTCGGGTGGATCATGCCCGCACCTTTGGCAATACCAAGAATCGTGATCGCGCCCTGCGCCTTCGCAATCGCGGCCGACTTAACTTTGGAGCGCGTGTCCGTCGTCATAATCGCATGAGCAAAACGCTCAACATGCTCCGGCATATCGCCCGCCCCCGCCATCAGCCCAGGCATCGCAGCCAAAAGCTTTTCGCTCGGCAGCGGAACACCGATGATTCCTGTAGAAGAAGGAAAAATCTGGTTCGAAGTAACGCCGAGTGCGCGCGCAGCCGACTCGCATACGGCACGACACGCATCCAGCCCCGGCTCGCCCGTGGCGCAGTTGGCGTTGCCCGCGTTGACCACCAGTGCGCGCATGTCCGCGTCGCTTTTGGCGAGATGTTCCCGATCAATCACCAGCGGAGCAGCTGCGATGCGATTGCGCGTGAACATCGCCGCAGCCGTCGCGCCCGCCGGTGCGACCGCACACGCCAGATCAGGGTTGCCGCTCGCCTTGATGCCTGCGCGGACAGCGTTGAAGCGAAAGCCACGGGGGATGGAGTGCTGCATTTCTGGGCGTGTCATTGGCATTGTTCGCTGTGAAGAGTGCGACGCTTAAATGTGTAACTGAACCAGTTCTTCGTCCACGACAGTAGGAGCGAGGGTGGCGACGTTTGGCAATTCACCGCGCGTCATCGCGACTTCGTCGCAAGCATGTAGACGTGGACACTGCTGACAGTCTTTGTAGATCTTGTCAGGTATTCTATTGCGGTCAGCGACTCGGAATCCATGACGAATAAAGAAGTCCGGAATGCGAGTGAACAGGCAGACGCACGCCACGCCGTGCGATTCGGCCTCCGCCAGCAGCGCATACACGAGCTCGGAGCCCGCGCCCTTTCCCTTCGCATCTGGCGTCACGACTATCGATCGCACCTCAGCCAAGTGTGTCCCGTATAGATGCAACGCGCCAGAGCCCAGGAACGCACCCTCGTCGGACTCAGCAACGCAGAAGTCGCGGACGTTTTCGCAAATTTCAGCAAAGTCACGGGGGAGCAGCGTGCCATCGCCCGACAGCGAAGTGACGAGATCGTAGATCTTTTGCGCGTCCTGCAGTCGCGCCTTACGCGTGAGCATGGGCGCCTCCTGCCCGTGCTTTGACTGCATCGCCACCCAATTTTAGAAGCGCCGCGATGCGCAAGCTCGCCTCGGCCAGTGCAGAGCGAACGCGGTGGGTCGCTGTGCCACCGATGACGTCATGACAATCAACCGTCGCCCGCAGCGTCACGGCCGGGTAAAAGTCCGCGCCAAACTCAGCGCCAAATTGCTGCAGCGTTTCCAGCGGCAATTCACCCAGCTCACAGTGATTCGCAATACAGTAACGAACCGCATTGCCGATCATCTCGTGCGCAGTGCGAAAGGGAACGCCTTTGTGAACCAGATAGGTCGCAGCCGCCATCGCGTTCAGGTAACCATCTTCGCAAGTTGCGCGCATGCGGTCGTAATTCAGTATGAGCGCGGCAGTGAAAGTTCCCAGTAAAGCGATCATCGGCTGCACCGTCTCAGACGCAGCGAAGAGCGGTTCCTGGACCTCTTGCAAATCTTTGTTATAGGCGAGCGGCAAACCCTTCAGCAACATCGTAACGTTCGCCGCCGCGGCATGCAGTCGGCCAACCTTTGCGCGCACCAACTCCGTGAGATCGGGGTTCTTTTTCTGCGGCATCGCACTCGATCCGGTTGAGAACGCCTCCGGCAACTCGACGAAGCCGAACTCCGCAGTCGCAAACAGTGTGATTTCTTCGGCGAACCGGCTTGCATGCAAACCGACTAGAGTCAGAGCTTGGAGATATTCAAGGACAAAATCGCGGTCGCTCGTAGCATCCATGCTGTTCGCCGTCGGCGCGTCAAAACCCAGTTCCCGAGCCGGAATGTTGCGGTCGAGCGAGAGCGTCGCCCCTGCAACGGCGCCCGACCCGAGTGGGCACAAATTCAATCGGCGGTCGCAATCTCCCAACCGGTCCGCGTCGCGCAAAGCCATCTCTACATAGGCCAGCAGCCAGTGCGCCACGAGCACGGGTTCTGCACGCTGCAGGTGGGTGTATGCAGGCATCCATGCTTCGTCCGCTGCGATCGCCTGCGCATGCAGAGCTTCCGCCCAGCGTCCCAGCCCATGCACCAGTTCGAGGATTTGTCCGCGGATATATAGCCGCAGACCGGTCGCGATCTGCTCATTGCGGCTGCGTCCGGGGTGCAGCTTCAGGCCGAGGTCGCCGATCTGTTGCACAAGTGCCCGCTCGACAAAATGGTGAATATCCTCCGCCTCGCTATCCGAGCGCACCCAAGCCTCGCCGGATGCCTCGAAGCGGCTCGCCACCTCTGCGAGCGCGGAATCAATCAGTGACAACTCGTGCGATGTCAGCACGCCCGCGGCTGCGAGCGCGCGCGCGTGCGCACGACTTGCAGCCACCTCATACGGAAGGAGCCGCCAGTCAAAATGTAGCGAGCGCTGCCACTGCTCAAATTCGGGGTCCAGCGGCTCGCGAAAGCGGCCTGACCACATCTTCACTTCACCGTCTCCTTCACATTGACTGATTTGAGCGCGTCGTTCAGTCGGGCGCGCTGCCGCGCAGGAAGTCCTAGAATGCGGATGAAGCCCGCCGCATCCTTCTGGTCATAGCTTTCGTCCATCGTGAACGAAGACAGGTCGGTTGAATAAAGCGAGAACGCCGAGGTCCGACTGGCAATCGCAATGTTGCCTTTGTAAAGCGAAAGTGTAATAGCGCCTGTTACATTCCTCTGTGTCTCGGTGATAAACGCGTCCAGCGCCTCACGCAGCGGTGTGAACCAGAGACCGTTGTAGACAAGATCCGCATATTTCAGCGCGACGTGCTGCTTATAGTGCTTGACCTCGCGGTCGAGTGTCAGCGCCTCCAACTCGCGATGCGCCGACACGATAAGCGCTCCGCCCGGTGTCTCATAGGCGCCGCGCGACTTTATGCCGACGAAACGGTTCTCGACCAGGTCGACACGGCCGATGGCATTGCGCGCACCAATCTCATTCAGCAGCTCGACCAATTGCACCGGCTCCAATTCCATACCATCCACTGAAACCGGCGTCCCATGTTCAAAGCCGATGACGACAAATTCATCGCGGTCTGGCGCCTCATTTGGCGAACTCGTCATCACCCACGTGGTCGGCAGTGGCGCGTTCGCTGCATCTTCCAACTCGCCGCCTTCGTGGCTGATGTGCCATAGATTCCGGTCCCGCGAGTGGATCTTCTCGCGACTCGCCGCCACTTCGATGCCATGCGCCTCAGCATAATCAAGACACGCTTCGCGGCTTACCAGGTCCCACTCGCGCCACGGTGCTATTACTTTCAACTCCGGAGCCAACGCCTGATATGCATGCTCAAATCTCACCTGATCGTTTCCCTTACCAGTGCAACCGTGCGCAACCGTGGTAGCGCCTTCTTCCAGCGCAACCTCGATCTGCGCCTGCGCGATCACCGGACGCGCCATCGAAGTACCAAGAAGATATTTATCTTCATACACAGCGCCCGCGCGCACGGTCGGGAACACGTAATCGCGCACAAACGCGTCGCGCAGGTCGCGCACGACCACTTTTTTTGCGCCGGTGTCATACGCCTTCGCCACAACCGCGTCGAGATCTTCGCCCTGTCCAACGTCCGCAATCATCGCAATAACGTCGAGTCCGTAGTTCTCATTGAGCCACGGAATAATGATCGAAGTATCGAGTCCGCCCGAATATGCAAGTACAACTTTGTCCGGCATTCCTACTCCTGCTTACTTCTGGCTCTTTCAAGTATCGCTTAGCGCGCCGAGGTGACGTGCCGTCTCGCCGGTCCCGAAGTCTGCCGCGAGTACGTACCAGAAAATTGTCGCGCCGCACCCAGCAGCATCAGCAGAATCGCCTTCTGCACGTGCAAGCGATTCTCCGCCTGGTCGAAAATCACCGACTGCGGCCCATCCAGCACAGCGTCAGTGGCCTCGTAGCCGCGGTGTGCTGGCAGGCAATGCAAGAAGATTGCCGCCGGTTCCGCGCGGGACATAAGCTCCTCGTTGACTTGATAGGGCATGAAGATTTTGGTGCGTTTCTGTGTTTCATGCTCCTGTCCCATACTCGCCCATGCGTCCGTGTAAACCGCGTTTGCGCCGGTGACCGCCGCAACTGGATCGTTACTGAGTTCGATGCGAGCACCGGTTGTCAGGGCGATCTTTCGTGCAGATTCCATAATCGCAGCGTTAGGCTCATATCCCTTCGGTGTCGCGATTGTCATCGTCGCGCCCACTAGCGCTGCCGTCAATATCAGCGAATGCGCAACGTTATTTCCATCGCCCACGAACGTCAGTCGCGCCCGCGACGCGTCGCCGAATCTCTCTTCCAGCGTCATGAAATCGCCAAGCGACTGGCAAGGATGCTCCAGGTCGCTCAACGCATTGATTACTGGAACGCGCGCCTGCTCCGCTATACCCAGAATTGTTTCGTGACTGTACGTACGCAGGACGATAACGTCGACCCAGCGTTCCAGATTGTGCGCGATATCTGCGAGAGACTCCCGGTCGCCCAGCCGCGAGTCGGTGTTGTCGATAAAGATTGCGGACCCGCCTAAGGTGTTGATCGCAGCCTCGAACGTTATGCGCGTGCGCAGTGACGGCTTCTCAAAAAACATCACGAGCTGTTTCGCGTCTAGCGCCTTGCGAAACTGCTGTGGATTCGCCTTCACTTCGGCGGCAAAACGCAGAATTTGGCGCGCCTCGATGGGTGTAAGTTGCTCGATGGAACATAGGTCGCGCCCCGACAGCGTTTCAGACGCAACGGAAAATGATTCCTGAGCAAGCGGTTCGCTGCTTGGCCAGAATGTCTTGCTAGCCATGGTTTTTGCTCGATCCTGCCAGCGTTGCCTCTGGGGGCGTCTCGGCATGTTCGATAATAATTTGTTCGAGAGCAGCCACCGCCTTATCGACGTGCTGCCTTTCGAGAATGTAAGGCGGTAGAAAACGCAATACCGTCTCGCTGGTGCGGTTAAGGATGATGTGGCGCGCCAGCATCTCATCGGCGATCGTCTTCGCCATAGCGGCGTCGATCATCTCAACGCCGAGCATCAGGCCAATCCCACGCACCTCAAGCACCGAGGGATGTTTGCTGGCGAGCATGTTCAACTGCGCGCAGAAATAATCGCCAACCTCCATGATGTGGTCCAAGAGATTCGCCCGTTCAATCTCTTCAATGACTGCAATCGCCACCGCGCATGCCAGCGGCCCGCCCCCGAAGGTCGTCCCATGCAGACCAGGCAGCATCGCGCGCGAAGCTTCTTCAGTGCATAACATTGCGCCGAGCGGCAGCCCGCCCGCCAGCGGCTTAGCCAGCGTCGTGATGTCCGGGAGAATGTCGTAATGCTGATAGGCGCACCATCTGCCCGTTCGCCCCAGCCCACTCTGAATCTCATCGACGATCAGCAGCGCGCCGCTGTCCCGCGTCAATATACGCGCCGCCGCGAAAAACTCACGCGATACCGGGCGGATGCCGCCCTCGCCTTGAATCGGCTCGACACACACAGCGCACACGTCTGCAGAGAATTTCGACTGCAGATCGGCCACGTCGTTAAAGCGTACAAACTCCACCCCTGGAACCAGTGGCTCGTATGGCTCGCGATACTTCTCCTTGTGCGTGGTCGCCAGGGAACCCATGGTCCTTCCGTGGAAGCACTGCTCCAGTGCAAGGATCTTCGTTCCCAGCCGCGCGCCCTCTCTGCGGCGCAACTTCGCATACGCACGCGCAAGCTTCAGCGCTGCTTCCCACGCTTCCGTCCCGCTGTTGCAGAAGAAGACGCGGTCCAGCCCGGTCATCGTCGTCAACCGCTTCGCCAGTTCCGCCTGGCCTTCGTGAAAGAACAAATTGGACGTGTGCAGCAGCTTCCTGCTTTGCATGGCAATCGCCGCCTCGATGGCAGCATTCGCATACCCAAGCGCGTTCACCCCGATGCCACTCAGCAAGTCCAGGTAGAGCGCACCACTCTCGTCGCGGAGGTGCACGCCTTCTCCATCGACAAAAAGAATTGCATTGCGCTCATAGGTTGGCAGCAGAAGCTCAGCTTCCACCGCCCGAATCTCATCCAGCTTCATACCACCATCACCTCGGTTCCTTCGAACACCCGCGTAGAGCACAGGTCCGGCAATACTTCCGCCATCGTCGCCGGCAAGATCCGCACTCGCTTGACGCCATGCATCAATGCCTCGCGACAGGCACCCAGCTTCGGCAACATGCCACCGCTGATAACTTGCTGCTGGGTCAAAGTTGCTGCTTTCGCGAGCGGTAGCCAACGCATCACCTCTCCGTCCGCACCTTTCACGCCCGCCACGTCAGTAAGGAAAATTAGCGCGTCTGCGTTTAGCCTCACAGCGCATGCGGCGGCCATTTCGTCGGCATTTATGTTGTAATACTCGCCGTCGAAACCGAGCGCGAGGCTGGAAATCACTGGCACAGCCCCCATCTTCCAAATCGCGGTCAACCATCGCGTATCCGCGGAAACAATCTCGCCCACGAATCCCAAATCCGGCGTGGTCTTTTTTTTCCGCGCGCGAAAGACCGGGCCGTCGCCACCAGAAAGTCCAACGGCCGACTGCCCCTGCGCGCTGATCGCAGCCACCAGCGATTTGTTCACCCGCCCTCCAAGCACCATCAATGCGGTGTCGCGCGTCTCCGCGTCGGTAACTCGCAGCCCCGCGATGAACTCGCTCTTCTTGCCAAGCTGCTCCAAGGTACGCGTCAACGCGGCGCCACCGCCGTGAACCACGGCGACTTCATTCTTGTCGCGCGCAAGATCCGCAATCGCTTTGGCGCATGCCGCGAGCAGCGACGCATTGTCGATCGCCGCGCCGCCGAGTTTTACGACATATCTCACAGCAGACCTTCCGATTCTTCCCAGCCATAGACCACGTTCATGTTCTGCACGGCCTGTCCGGCTGCGCCTTTCAGCAAGTTGTCGAGGCACGAAACCAGCACTACGCGTCGCGAGTCCGGGGCGAGTTCAAACCCGATGTCGCAGAAATTTGTATGAGCGACATATTGAATCTGCGGCAGCCGCTGTCCATACCACCGCACCATAGGACTCGCGGCGTAGAAATCGCGATAGCAGGCATCGATCTCATCGGCAGTCCGTCGCCCGGTCATCTCGAGATAAATGGTCGAGAGAATCCCTCGAGGAATCGGCAAAAGATGGGTCGTGAACGTGATCTGTTCTGTACCCAAATGCAACTGCTCCAGCAACTCGCCCGTGTGGCGATGAGTGAAGACCCCATACGCCGACAGGTTGTCCGCCGCGTTCATAAAGTGGGTCGCCGCAGACGCCGCTTTCCCCGCGCCGGAAACACCCGACTTCGCATCGCAGACGATGCCGTGATCGAGGTTGATGAAGCCCGCCTGCATCAGCGGTGCCAACGCCAGAATGATAGAGGTCGCATAGCAACCGGGGTTGGCTACCACGCGCGCGCCCCGCAATTCGCTGCGATGCAATTCAGGCATCCCGTACACAGCTTGCTGCTGTACCGACACGGTTGCGGCGGCCCCTTCATCCTGGAACTGATAAATCGCGCGGTTTGCCGCGTGCTGCAGACGCCATGCTCCACTCAAGTCGATGACACGCATCCCCTCCCCGATCGCCTGTGGCACCCACTCGCGCGACTGCTCGTGGGGCGTGGCGAGAAAGATCAATTCGACGCCAGCTGCCTTCAACTCCTCCCAGCAGAGCGGCACCAAGCGCAATTCGCGTACTCCGTTGTTATTGCTGAGCTGCGGGTGAAGATCGGTCAGGAAGGGTAGGGTTGCAGGATCCTCCCCAGTCCGTCCAAGAAATACCGGAGGCGTGCCTTTCAGACGAGGGTGGCGCAGCAGCAGCCGAGCTAGCTCCATACCCGTGTAGCCACTCACTCCTGCGACGGCAACTTTGATTGCTTGCGTCACCCAATTGCCTCTTCGAGAAAATCGCGCAGCTGACTCGCCCGTTTCTGGTCCGGACAAATAATCAACACCGTGTCGTCACCGGCGATCGTGCCGACGACCTGCTCCATACCCTCGCGATCCAGAGCTATCGCCACTGCTTGCGCCGCGCCGGTGGTGGTCTTCAGCACCAACTGATTCAGTGCCTGGTTTACTCGCAAGCCAAACCCCGAAAGCACATCTCTCAGCGAAGGTTCGTTTTCGTCTCCCCCTGCTCCATTCAACGGCAACTCATATCCGTTCGGCCCCTTGGCCAGACGCAGCTCGTGAATGTCCCGCGACAGTGTCGCCTGGGTCACGTCGAAGCCTCGGCGCACCAGCTTGCGGCGCAGTTCATCCTGGCTGGCGAAGACGTTCTCAGCTACCAGGGTTCTTATCGCGTTGTGTCTTTCAAGCTTCATATGGCATCAGGGGCCCAGAAAGCGCCATCTTGCCTCGGGGCACGTTCATGCATAAGTATTCATGAAAATGTATAAATATGCAAGATGAAATGCGGCGCCGACGCAAATCTAACCGGAGCGCGTGTACCGGAGGGATGCGGAAGAGGAAGTACAGAACCAGCTTGGCAACCCCGGCGTGTATGAGTAGATTGTGGAGTCCTGCTGAACTCGCGCCGAGGTTCTCCGTCTGAAGCGTCCAACGTCGTCCTCTGAGCCCATCGACAGTGATTCCCAGGCCCCGTCGCACCTTGAGCCGCCGCGCGCCGGCGATAAGCATCAGCGGATTCTCGACGCCGCCGTCCAGGTGATCGCCGAGAACGGCTTTTTCAACGCCCGGGTCTCAGAGATCGCTGCCCGGGCGGGCGTGGCCGATGGCACCGTCTATCTCTATTTCAAAAATAAAGACCACATCTTGCGCGAAGCCATCGATACAGCGTTTCGCAGTTTCTTTGATCGCGCCAAGCATGAAATTCAAGGGGTGGAGTCCGCCCGCACACAACTCGAACTTCTAGCCCGCCTGCACCTCGAGACGCTGGCCGCCCACCGCCATCTCGCCATCGTCATGCAGACTGAGGTCCGGCAGAGTGCGCGTTTCATCGCCGAGTTCTCGCACCAGCATCTCGTCGACTATCTCAATCTCGTCAGAGAAGTCGTCCGTCTCGGCCAGGATCAGGGCATATTTCGTCGCGAAGTCTCAGACCGCCTCGTCGCTCACTGCATGTTCGGCGCACTCGACGAAATGGTCAGCTCATGGGTGTTCACCGGCCGTTCTTTCGATCCTGAAAAGACCGCGTCTGCCGTGCTGAACCTTATCTTCTCAGGAATAGAAACGAGCAGCGCGCATGCCTGATCTGAAAAATCTGAACGACGTATTCCTAAGTGCCACTGAGTCTGACAACCCGCACGTCATTTCATGGCGCGACAAGAACGGTTCGTGGCACCCGATTACTTCCCGAGATCTTTATCGCAGAGTGCGAGCCGTCGCCGCAGGCCTTGAAAGCTACGGCATTTCCAAGGGCGACCGCGTTGGCATTATCGCGGAGAATCGTTGGGAGTGGCCTGTAGTCGACTTCGCGACGCTGGCCCTCGGCGCTGTTGACGTGCCGATTTACCCCACACTCAACGGTGAGCAGAGCGCCTATATGCTGCGCGACTCCGGTGCCCGCATTCTCTTTGTCTCGACCCGCGCCCAGTACGACAAAATCGCCGCGGTGCGCCACAGCACCCTGCTCGAACACATCATCGTCATGGATGAAGAATCAGTTGAAGGTGCGCTCCGGTTCGATGAACTGATGAACACGCCAACCGCCGAGGGAGGTGACGCTGCCTTCAACGCGAGGTTGCATGAAGCGCAACCCGGGGACCTCGCGACCATCATCTACACCTCGGGCACAACAGGGAACTCGAAGGGCGTAGAACTCACCCACGGCAACATTGCGTCCAACATACCTCCAGCTACCGCGCCGTTCGAGTGGGGTAAAGGAGAAATTTGTATTTCGTTCTTGCCGCTGTCGCATATCACCGCGCGCATGCTCGACTATTCGCTCATTAGTTTCGGCGCCACCGTAGCGTATTGTCCCAGCTTCGACCTGGTCTCTCACGCCATTCAGGAGGTAAAGCCGACCATCTTCGTCAGCGTGCCGCGCGTCTACGAGAAAATTCGCCAGGCTGTTGAACAGCGCGCCACAAAAACGCCCCTCAAAAGCCGTCTCTTCCATTGGGCGATGAAGACCGGCGAGAGGCATCGCGGCGAAATCCTCGCCGGGAAACGTCCATCGTCCCTCGCATGGAAGCTGGCGAACAAGCTCGTCCTCTCTAAAATCCAGGGCGCGTTCGGAGGACGCCTGAACCATGCCATTTCAGGTGGCGCCCCCCTCGGCATGGAAACCGCCACATGGTTTGCCAATGCTGGCATCCGCATCCTTGAGGGGTACGGTCTCACCGAAACTTCGCCCGTTATCGCGCTCAACAATCCCCTTGCCTACCGCATCGGGTCCGTCGGCAAGGTGCTCAACAATTTGCAATGCCGTGTCGCTGAAGACGGAGAGATTCTTGTTAAGGGTCCGTCCGTCTTCGCTCGTTACTGGAAAAATCCTGACGCCACCCGAGAGGCATTCACTGAAGACGGATTCTTCCGCACCGGTGACATCGGCCGCATCGACGAAGACGGCTTCCTTTACATCACTGACCGCAAAAAAGAGTTGCTCAAAACCTCCGGCGGCAAGTTGATCGCGCCGCAGCCCATCGAAGGCAAACTGAAAGCAAATCTGCTGGTCGGTCACGCAGCGCTCGTCGGGGATAAACGCAAATTCGCGGCCGTCCTGCTTTCGCCAAACTTCGCCGCGCTTGAAGTCTGGGCAAAGCAGCAGGGAATCGAAACTTCCCAGCGGGAAGCCCTGGTCCGCGACCAACGCGTAGTGGCCGAGTATCAGCGCATCGTCGACCAGGTGAACGCCACGCTCTCGAACTTTGAAACGATGAAGCGCATCCACGTCGTCGCCGAAGAATGGTCTCTAGAGGGCGGCGAACTCACTCCCAGCCTCAAGCTCAAGCGTCGCAGCGTCACGGAACGCTACGCCGACGCCATCGACCACTTCTACGCCCACGACCGCGCCCCCCTCCACCCCGCAATTTGAACCAGCGGCGACGCCGCGTTAGCATGGGCTCTCACAAGGAGAAACATCCGGCATGAGAGTTGGAATGTTGACGGGCGGCGGTGATTGCCCCGGACTAAATGCGGTCATTCGCGCCGCGGTGCGCAAAGGCATTTTCCATTACAGCGATGAGTTCATCGGCTTCATCGAGGGTTGGCGCGGCGTCGTCGAAAACAAGACCATGCCGCTCACCATCGATTCCGTCTCCGGCATTCTGCAACTGGGCGGCACCATCCTGCGCACCTCGCGCACCAACCCGCGAAAAAAAGAGGGCGCGATGGACCAATGCATCAAGACCATCGAAGCCAATAAGCTCGACGCGCTCATCACCATCGGCGGCGATGACACGCAAGGCGTCGCCAACGCTCTGATCGAGCGCGGCGTCAAATGCGTCGGCGTTCCAAAAACAATCGACAACGACCTCAGCGGCACCGACCAATGTTTCGGCTTCGACACGGCCGTCATGATCGCAACAGAAGCCATCGACCGCGTCCACTCCACCGCAGAGGCCCACAACCGCGTCATCGTGGTCGAGGTCATGGGTCGCGATGCCGGTTGGATCGCCCTATGGTCTGGCGTGGCTGGCGGAGCAGACGTGATCTACGTGCCCGAAAAACCGATTGACCTCGACGCAGGCGCCAAAATTCTCAAAGACCGTCACAGCCGCGGCAAGAACTTCAGCATCGTGGTCGTCGCCGAGGGCGCAAAGATGCCTGAGACCGAGGCGCAGGCGACCCACGGCACTAAAGTTGACGAGTTCGGTCACGCGCGTCTCTCCGGCATTTCCCAGCTCGTCGCCGAGGGCCTCGAGGCCCGCACCGGCTTCGAAACCCGCCACGTCAATCTTGGCCACACCCAGCGCGGCGGCACGCCCACCGCGTATGACCGCATGCTGGCGACCCGGTATGGCTCGGCCGCAATTGATCTCGTGCATCAAGGCAAATTCGGCCGCCTTGTCGTTCTGCGCGGCACTGAAATTACAGACATACCCCTCGTCGACGCCATCGCAAAAACAAAAACCGTTAGCGATGAATTGCTCAAGATTGCCAGCGGCCTTCAACCAAAACTGTGACGCCGAGGTTCGGTTGGGTAACGCATCTCTTCGTAGTGCATTCATCGTTAACACTGAGGCTTACAGAATAAAATTCACCTAAATACTTAACTAATCTATTTTCCCATTGAGAAAATCACCGCGTCGCGCTATAAGAAACACTCTGGCGAAACCCGAGAAAACCCTGCGTTCTCCCGCGGAGGCCGAAGTGAAAAGCACCAACCGGAGGCTCCAGGTCGTCGAGCCGCGCGAAGTGATGGATATCCGCCAAGCCGCTGAATTCCTTGGAATCAGCACCGACAGCCTCTATAAGTACGCAGCGGAGTCCACCATTCCCGCCTTCCGTCTCGGCAATCGGTGGAAGTTTCAACGCTCCCGGCTGCTTGCCTGGATGGGCGAACAATCCGGCGCCTCGATGGTCTCCATGAAGAGGCCCGTCGCCCGCGTTCGCTGACGCGTCAGTCACTGGTGAGTCCGATTAGTCGACGTGGTAATTAGCCGATTAACTTGATCGATTCGACCCAGTTCATAGGAGTGGCTGACAAAGCTTTGGCGTGCCCATTCCGCCCGTTGAGTTCCGCGCTAGACGAATCGCGAGCGCTGCCTGGGATGCATATAGGCTGTCCAAAATTGGACGCATCGTCGTGAAATCGAACGATGCCGCACCGCATTTTAGATTCGACTCCGACAAAAACCCGTATGAAACTGAGCATTCCGCGACGCGGAACTTTGGCTGCGCACGTGCGTACCTCTCTCCCAGGCTCATGGTTATTTCAAGACGGAGACAGCGCTCATGCTCACATTGCTGCAGGACATCCGCTACGCCTTCCGGCAACTCCGCCGCTCGCCCGGTTTCACGATCACTGCGATCATCACGCTCGCGCTCGGCATCGGCGCGAATGTAGTCGTGTTCGGCGTATTGCAGACCATGCTGCTGCGTCCAATTGAGACGCCTCACCCTGATCAAGTCGTGAATATCCAACAAGAGCACCAGGGATATATCAACGTCTCTTATCCCCAGTTTCAAGATATTCGCGACCGCAACAAGGTCTTCTCTGAGGTTGCCGCCTACCGCATCAATCACTACGGCATTGGAACGGGCAGCAGCACGCGGCCGGTCTGGGGATACGAGATCACCGGACAGTATTTCAATCTGCTGCGCGTTCAGCCTCTGCTGGGACGCATGATGGTGCCAGCTGACGACGATCATCCGGGCGCCTCGCACGCCGCAGTGCTGAGTTATGGAGCATGGCAAGACCTTTTTCACGGCGACCGTGACATTGTTGGCAAATCAGTTTTTATCGATAAGCAGCCGTACACCGTGATCGGCGTTACGCCGAAAAACTTCAACGGCACTGAGAAATTCTTCGCCCCAGGAATCTTTCTCCCGATGTCGAACGAAGCAGAATTCGAGGGCTTTGACTGGCTAAAGGAAAGAGGCAACGCCAACATCTGGGCACTCGGCCGGATGAAGGACGGAATCAGCAAACAACAGGCAGATGCGGACTTGAAATTGATCGCCGCTCAGATGGCAAGGGACTACCCGAAAACAGACGAGCATCTCGGGCTGAAGGTTGCGCAACCGGGATTTCTAGGCGACTTTTTAGGCGGCCCGGTACGCGGCTTTATGGGCGGTGTCATGTTGCTGGCAGGCCTCGTATTGCTTGCGGCCTGCGCGAATCTGGGCAGCTTATTTGCGGCGCGCACCGCAGATCGCACACGCGAGTTCGCGATACGCCTTGCCATCGGATCGAGCAGGTGGCGCGTACTTCGCCAGATTCTAACGGAGGCGCTCGTTGTTTCCATTGCCGGCGGCATTGTGGCCTGCGGACTTGCGATGGTGTTGTTGCGTGCTCTGGCTGCCTTCACGTTTCCCACGGAAGTTCCTATTAAGGTGGGCGTTGGCGTTGAACCATCGCAGATCGCGGTCGCCTTCGGGGTTGCATTAATTGCCGGCGTCCTGTTTGGAATGGTGCCGGTGCGACAAATTTTCGCCGCCGATCCCAATCAAGCAATCAAAGGGGGCATCACCGCTTCTGCAGGCGGTCGTCGCTGGGCTATCAGAGATATCCTGCTCTGTGCGCAAATCGCGCTCTGTTGCTTGGTTGTCACCGCCGCATTTGTATCGCTCCGTGGGCTTGGCCGCACCTTGACGATGCCGCTCGGGTTTCAGCCAAAGAACCTGACCGCCACGCGCTTTGATCTAGGACTCGCGCACTATAACGAGAAAGACGGCGCCGCATTTCAGCGCAAGTTGCTGGATTCCTTGAAGCAGATACCCGGCGTCGAGTCTGCCGCTTATGCGAACACGACGCCGCTCGCGTTGAACGCGTCGAACACTGATATCTACGATGAGCAGGCCACAGATTTCAGGCAGTCAACGCAGAAGTTCTTGGCGCAATATTTCAATGTCTCGCCGGGTTATTTCGCCACCGCAGGCACACGTTTGATCGCGGGTCGCGAGTTTCGCTGGAACGACGACGCCAACACCCCGCGCGTGGCAATCGTCAACCAGGAGTTCGCTCGAAGGTTGTTTGGCAATGAGCGGGCCGTCGGCAGATATTTCAAGCAGGGAAATAAAGAGAAAGTTGAAATCGTCGGCGTTGTGGAAGATGGCAAATATACGACCCTGACCGAAAATCCAGCGACCGCCCTTTTCCGGCCGATCCTGAGGGCTACCGACAACTCTACTGTCACGCTGGTGCGCAGTTCGGTCGCGCCCGCCGTCATGAATGCCGCGGTTACCAAGGCAGTGCATGATCTCGACCCGAATGTGCCGATCGAAGCTTCAGGTTCCTGGCAGGACCAGCTCGGCCTGGTTCTTTTCCCAGCCCATGCGGCAACCATCGCGCTGGGCATCTTCGGCGTGTTGGCGCTCTTGCTTTCTGTTACGGGTACGTTTGGTCTCGCGTCTTACACCGTCGCGAAGCGGATGCGTGAGCTCAGCATCCGTGTCGCACTCGGCGCACAGGCAAAGCAGGTAGTGCGCGCTGCGCTGGGCCGTACGCTGATGCTTCTCAGCGTGGGTTCAATTGTGGGATTGCTACTTGGCGTTGCCACAACAAAAGTACTTTCCGCAGTTGTGGCGCATGCGTCCGCGCAAGACCCGGTCGTGCTGCTCGCTGTCGCCTTCACTATGCTGGTCGCTGGCTCGCTCTCCGTGGCCAACCCAGCAAGACGCGCCTTGAAAATTGACCCTGCGCGCCTGTTACGCGAGGATTAACGAGCACTCGCCATCACCTGATATATCTCTAACCCATGGACTATCGGGGGCGGCGACAGCAGGCATTCCAGCAGGCGCAAGCGCTCGGTGTGGAAGCGCTGCTCATCACACATCTGCCTGATGCGTGCTACCTCACAGGCTTCACCGGCTCGAACGCCGTTGTCACGCTCACCGCGCGCGGCGCGACACTTTATACCGACGGACGCTACATCACGCAGGCGAGAGCAGCGGCACGCGGTCTGCGCGTCGCCATCGCAAAACGCTCGGCCCTGCTCGAAGCATGTGCCGCACTTGCGTCGCAGGGAATCAAACACTGCGGCTTCGATCCGGTCCACACCACCATCGCGACGCTCGACGCGATGCGCAAGTCGATCCCTTCGGTTCGCCGCCACAGCTTCTTCGTAAAGACCCCTTCGCTCATCGCGCACATCCGCGAAGTGAAAGGCGCCGATGAGATCGTGAAGATGCGCCGCGCCGCGGCACTCGGCTGCCGGCTCTTCGAAGAACTTCTTCCCGACATTTCTCCCGGCATGCGCGAGAGCGAGCTCGCAGCGACGCTGGAGTACCGCGCTCGCATGGCCGGAGCAAGCGCCATGTCTTTTTCAACCATTGTTGCTGCTGGCCCTCGCAGTGCACTCCCGCATGGCGAAGCAAGCAACGCGCGCATCCCGCGTCGCGGGTTCGTCGTGCTCGACTTCGGTGTTATCCTCGACGGGTACTGCTCGGATATGACGCGTACTGTGCACCTTGGGCGCGTTCAAAAACACGAGCAAGTGGCGTATCAAGCCGTGCTTGAAGCGCAGGAACACGCTGTAGCGGCAGTGCGCGCGGACGTCAGTTGTGCAGAAATAGATGAAGCAGCACGAAGCGTATTGAGGCGTCATAAGCTGGCGCAATACTTCACTCATTCCACCGGGCATGGCGTAGGAATCGAAATACACGAAGGGCCCCGCATTGCGGCAAAGCAGTTACAGCGATTAGTGACCGGAATGGTCATCACGATAGAGCCGGGCATCTACATCGGCGGCAAGTTTGGTATTCGCATCGAAGACATGGTTCGCGTTACAGAGAAGGGCAGCGAAATACTGACTCCTGCAACCAGGGCGTTGATAACCCTTTAAGAAGCGGAACAGCGGAAGACAAAGAGAGCGATGAACGCAGACAAGCTACAAGAGCTGAAACAGCTCATCGAGTTTCTCAAAGAAAATAAAATCGCAAGTTTTGAGCTTGAGAGCGGCGAAGAAAAGGTTCGCATCAGCTTCGAAAACGAAGCAGGAACTTTAGGCCCGGCGCAGATCTCTCAGCTTTCGCAAATGCTCAGCGCACAAGCGGGAGCCATGCCTGCGATGCACGGGGCAGCTACCCCCCAGATCACTGGCCCGACCACCGCAGAAGTCGGCGGCGGCGCGGCAGGATCAGGCGAAGAAGCTGGTCTGCACACCGTGACCTCGCCCATGGTTGGCACCTTTTATGAATCGCCCTCACCCGGAGCAGCCGCGTTCGTCAAGCCCGGCGATCACGTTGAAGCCGGCCAGGTCCTCTGCATTATCGAAGCGATGAAACTCATGAACGATATCGAGAGCGACATCGCTGGAGAAATCGTCAAGCGCCTTGTGATCAACGGCCAGCCTGTCGAATACGGTCAGGCGCTTTTCAGCGTGCGTGCACGCGGCTAGAGAATTCCCATTATGTTCAAAAAAGTTCTGATCGCGAATCGCGGTGAAATTGCACTGCGTGTCATAAGTGCCTGCCGCGAGATGGGCATCCGCACAGTTGCGGTCTACAGTGAAGCCGACAAGAACTCGCTCCACGTCCGCTTCGCCGACGAAGCGATCTGCATCGGTCCCCCGCGTTCCGCCGAAAGCTATCTCAACGTTCCCGCCGTCATCAGCGCCGCTGAAATCGCCAACGTCGACGCCATCCATCCCGGCTATGGTCTGCTCAGCGAAAACGCGAATTTCGCCGAAGTCTGCCGCGCCTCCAACATCAAATTCATTGGCCCTCCGCCCGAAGTGACCCGCCTGATGGGCGAAAAAGAAAAAGCCCGCGTCGCTATGAAAAAAGCAAAGGTGCCCATCCTCCCCGGCTCTGACGGCATCATCGCCAACGCCGACGATGCACAACGCTGGGCGCGCGAAGTCGGCTTTCCCGTCATCGTCAAAGCCTCTGCAGGCGGCGGTGGCCGCGGCATGCGCGTCATCCGCACAGCAGAAGAACTGCCGAATCTCTTCAACACCGCGCAGAACGAAGCGCAAAACGCGTTCGGCAACGGCGACCTCTACATGGAAAAATTCATCGAGCGCCCGCGTCATATCGAATTCCAGGTGCTCGCCGACGAACACGGAAACGTCATGTCGCTCGGCGAGCGCGAGTGCTCTATTCAACGCCGCCACCAAAAGCTCATCGAAGAAGCTCCATCGCTGAAAGTTACGCCGAAAATGCGTGAGGAAATAGGCAAGACGCTCAAGCGCTGCCTCGAAAATATCGGCTACGCGAACGCAGGCACCGTCGAATTTCTCATGGACGAAGACGGCAAGCTCTACTTCATCGAGATGAACACGCGTATCCAGGTGGAGCACCCCGTCACCGAAATGGTCACCGGCCTCGATCTTGTGAAGGCGCAATTACGCATCGCAGCAGGCGAGCGCCTGAGCGACATCATTACCGAGCCTGTCGTTATCCGTGGCCACTCGATCGAATGCCGCATCAACGCCGAGCATCCGGAAAAGTTCACGCCCTCCGCCGGACGCATCACCGTCTTCAACCTCCCCGGCGGTACCGGCGTTCGTGTCGACACCGCGCAGTACGCTGAGGGAGTCGTCCCTCCGTACTATGACTCCTTGATCGCAAAACTCATCGTGCACGGCAAAGACCGCGACGAAGCGATGAACCGCATGCAGCGCGCTCTCGACATGTTCGTTGTCGAGGGCATCCATACCACGATTCCGCTGCACAAAAAAATCTTTGCGGACGCTGACTTTCGCGCCGGCAGGTTCGACACAAAATTTATGGAGCGTTTCTTTGAGCGCCAGGCCGCCGAGAAGCTACGGCTTGCCGAAACCGCGATCGCCTGAAGCCGCAGGATGTTCGTAAACGCCTTGAAGCAAGTCACGCCCTCGCCAGCTCAAGAATCGCCAGTTTGCATGCGCGTCCGGCCCGAATAGAGAACCTGCAACACCGCGACGTTCATTCCGGTAATGAGAAAGCACAGCGCTTCCGCGCCTTGCTGGATCTGGACGAGCCGAAATATAGCGTTGTACAAATCACCGCGAAGACGGGGAAGTCTCCGGCCGATGTCGCCCGCCGCATCAAGCGGGCGGAACTCGCCCCCGCGACAGCCGAGGCATTCTTCGAGGATAAGATCGGCGTCAGCAGCCACGCGCTGTTACTGGAGAAGCTGTTCATCTGGTAGACTTGGCGTGCTGCTGCGTTGATAGGTTGGTGCACCTTTGTGATGTGCCAAGAAGGCGAAAATGAGTCAAAGCAGCGACAAGGTAGAAACAAGCGAATGCAGATCTGCGAAATCGTTTGTTCTACGTGACCTAAGTTTAAATTGTAAAAATTACGTCTGGGGACGTAGTTCAGTTGGTTAGAATGCTGCCCTGTCACGGCAGAGGTCGCGGGTTCGAGCCCCGTCGTCCCCGCCA
>JBBPYY010000106.1:0-14337 GCA_038199445.1 Terriglobales bacterium
CCCACACCCCCCCAACGCCAGAGATGCCCATTGGTGAAATGCCGAGAAACTCGCAGGCCATCGCCATCGTGTTCGCGGTAAATTGTCCACCGCACGCCCCAGCGCCGGGGCAGGCGTTGACTTCAAGTTCTGCGAGTCCCGCATCATCCAACGCGCCGCGCGCGTGTGCGCCTACCGCCTCAAACACGTCCTGCACGCTGACATCTTTACCGCGAAAATGCCCCGGTGCGATAGAGCCGCCGTAAAGCATCAGGGAAGGAATATCCAGTCGCGCGAGGGCCATCACCGCGGCCGGCATATTTTTGTCGCAGCCCGCGATCGCGATCAGACCATCAAAAAGATTTCCGCGCGCAACCAGTTCGATCGAGTCCGCGATTACCTCACGACTCACCAGCGAAGCTTTCATGCCCGCGGTGCCCATCGTGATGCCGTCAGAGATCGTGACGGTGTTGAACTCCATCGGAGTCCCTCCGGCGTCGCGTACGCCCTGCTTCACCGCCTCCGCAAGCGTACGCAAATGAAAATTGCACGGGCCGATCTCCGTCCACGTATTCGCGATGCCGATGATCGGCTTGCGCAGGTCGTCCCGCGTAAAGCCAACTGCATGCAACATTGCCCGCGCAGGAGCGCGACTTGGTCCTTCAGTCAGCGCAACGCTGTTGCGCTTTGCCGCGTCGAGGTTGCCGTTGTCGCTCATGCGCGCGGACTCATCCAGCGTTCGCCGTCGTGCCGTTTCTCATACGTGTCGAGCGCCGCCACATGGCGCAGCGTTAAGGCGATATCGTCCAGGCCTTCGAGCAGGCACTCGCGGCGAAACGCATCCATTTCAAAGGTTCCGTGGTATCCGTGGCTGTCGCGAACCGTATTCTCATCCAGAGAAACCGTCAGTGAATGGTTCTCCGCGTTGCGCGCGCGGTGCATCAGCATCGTGATTTTTTCTTCGGGCAGTACGACGGCGAGAATGCCGTTCTTCCCCGCATTTGAATAGAAGATGTCGGCGAACGAGGGAGCGATCACGCAGCGAAAGCCATAATCACTCAGCGCCCATGCGGCATGTTCGCGAGACGAGCCGCAGCCGAAATTCTTGCCCGCGAGCAGGATCTTCGCGGCTGCATGGCGAGGGTGGTTGAGGACAAAATCAGGGTGGGGCGAGCCGTCGTGAGTCCGTCGCCAATCAAAGAAAAGGAACTCGCCATATCCAGTTCTTTCGATCCGTTTTAGAAATTGTTTCGGAATGATCTGGTCGGTATCCACATTGCTGCGATCAAGCGGAGCAGCAGTAGACGTCAATGTGCGAAATGGCTGCATGGCTAGTTGCGATACTCCCACTCGCGAACATCAGTGAAGTGACCGGTGACAGCAGCGGCAGCGGCCATCTGCGGACTGACTAGATGAGTGCGTCCGCCGCGGCCCTGACGGCCTTCAAAATTTCGGTTGCTGGTCGACGCGCAGCGTTCGCCGGGCTGGAGGATGTCGGGATTCATACCGAGGCACATCGAACATCCAGGCTCACGCCAGTCAAACCCAGCATCGCGAAAAACCTGATCGAGACCCTCGCGTTCCGCCTGCTGCTTCACCTGCTGTGAACCCGGTACAACCATCGCGCGGACATGCGTGTTGACTCGATATCCCGCGACCACCTTGGCTGCGGCGCGCAGATCTTCGATGCGCGAATTGGTGCATGACCCAATGAAAACGCGATCGATTGAGATTTCCTGGATCGGCGTTCCCGGCGTGAGGGCCATGTACTGCAGCGCGCTTTCGAGCGAATGCCGGTCCGCTTCATTGGCTGTCGCGGCAGGGTCTGGGACAGCGTCGCTCACCGATGCCACCATGCCGGGGCTTGTTCCCCACGTCACGTATGGAACGAGGTTTGCAGCATCGATCAAAAACTCGCGATCAAAGTGCGCATCATCGTCCGACTTCATCGCAAGCCACTCGCTTTTTGCCCGCTCCCAATCCGCTCCTCGAGGAGAGAAACGACGGCCCTCCATATACGCAATTGTGGTTTCATCAGCCGCGATCATGCCTGCTCGCGCGCCCGCCTCAATGCTCATGTTGCAGAGCGTCATGCGGCCCTCCATCGACAGTGCACGAATCGCAGAACCTGCGTATTCGATCACGCACCCGGTGGCGCCATCCGTGCCGATGCGGCCGATAATGCCGAGCGCGATATCCTTTGCCGTGACGGCCGGTGGCAATTCGCCTTCGACGGCGATACGAAATGTTTTTGGCCTTGACTGCGGTAGACACTGGGTGGCCAGCACATGCTCGACTTCAGACGTGCCGATGCCAAACGCCAGTGCGCCGAACGCTCCGTGCGTGGACGTATGGCTGTCGCCGCACACGATGGTCATTGCTGGCTTCGTCAATCCCAGCTCCGGACCGATCACGTGCACGATGCCTTGATCTGGAGAATCGACGTCATATAGCGGAATGACAAACTCGGCGCAGTTTTCGCGCAATGTCGAAATCTGTTTCGCTGCGATCTGGTCGTGGATGACGAAACGATCTGGCGTCGTCGGCACGTTGTGATCAACCGTCGCTGCGCAGCGGTCTGGCCGGCGGACGGCGCGACCGGCCAGACGCAGCCCCTCGAAAGCCTGCGGAGAGGTAACCTCATGCAGCAAATGCAAATCCACGTACAGCAGCGTCGGCTCTCCCGCCGGTTCCGCAACGATGTGGGCTTGCCACACCTTCTCAAATAAAGTTTGCTGTAACTGGGTCATAGTCCTCGCTTCAAAATCTGCTACACCGCGTGCATTGCGTGGCGGCGGTCGATGAACTCATTTACGGTGCCGTGCAGCAACTGCCCCATCTCACGCGTAGTCACCGCCTGCTCGCCAGACTGTTCGCCCGGCTTCGATGCGCGCAACAGGTCGGCGGTGCGATATCCCTGCTCCAGCACGCGATGCACCGCAGCTTCGACTGCCTGTGCATCCTGCTCGAGCCCCGCGGTATGCCGCAGCAGCATCGCGGCCGTCAAGATTGCGCCCAACGGATTTGCTTTTCCTGTTCCGGCAATATCGGGCGCAGAGCCGTGCACCGGCTCGTAAAGATTCACCGAACCGCCGATGGTCGCCGACGGCAGCATGCCAAGCGATCCGGTAATCACTGCCGCTTCATCGCTGAGAATGTCACCGAAAAGATTCTCAGTGACGATCACGTCAAAGTTGCGCGGCGTATTCATCAGGTGCATGGCGCACGCATCGACATACTGGTGCTCCAACAGCACGTCGGGAAAGTCAGCGGCAACTTGCGTGACCGCGCTGCGCCACAGCTGCGACACCTCCAGCACATTTGCCTTGTCGACAGACGTCACTTTCTTCCGTCGTTTGCGAGCCAGTTCGAAAGCGACCCGCGCGACGCGTTCGACTTCGCCTCGCGTATAGCGCATCGTATTCCAAGCCGCATCCGCCTGCTTGTCCCACGCACGTGGCTCTCCAAAATAGAGTCCACCGAGCAGTTCACGCACGAACAGGATGTCCGCGCCGGCGGTCACCTCTGCGCGCAGCGGAGAGTAGCCCGCAAGCGATGCGTAGGCGATGGAAGGTCGCAAATTTGCAAATCCACCGAGTGCTTGCCGCAGTTGCAGCAGGCCTGCTTCAGGACGCCGATCCGGCGGCAGAGCGTTCCACTCATTCCCGCCGACAGCCCCCAGCAGCACCGCATCGCTATCCAACGCCAGGTTCAGAGTCTTGGCGGGTAACGGCGAGTCAGCCTCACGAATCGCAGCGCCGCCGATCAATGCGTTCGCGAAGTGAAACTCGTATCCGCCCAAGTCCGCGATCGCGCGCAGAACTGCGACCGCTTCCTGTGTCACTTCTGGGCCAATACCATCGCCCGCAAGTACCGCAACTTTCATTCGCATCTTAAATATCCTCACCCATGGACCAACGAAGCCTCAGGCGCTCACAGCATGGCGCCCATGCGGCCGTCGAGATGGCAGGGAACTCAACAAGGAGAGCAAATCCTGGTCATAGATCCGCTTCTTGCGATCCGCCAGCGCAACGAAGCCCTGATATGCAATTTCTACATCGCTTGCGTTCAGTGCGTGTCCCAGTTCCGCGAAACGATTGCGCAGCGCGTGGCGGCCAGAGTGTTTCCCCAGCACCATGCGGTTTTTATCCACGCCCACCGATTCCGGCGTCATGATTTCATAGCAAAGTGGATTCGCCAGCACGCCATGCTGATGAATGCCGGCCTCATGGGCAAACGCATTTTCGCCTACCACCGCCTTGTTTGGGGCCGGGCCAAAGCTGATGCACTCGGCAAGCATTTTGCTCGTCGGATAAATCTGCTCCATGCAGATGCCATTGGTAAACGGCAGCTGATCACCGCGAACCTTCATCGCGGCCGCCATCTCTTCAAGAGCTGCGTTGCCCGCGCGTTCGCCAATTCCGTTGATAGTGCATTCGGTCTGACGCGCACCTGCGCCGATTGCTGCTAGGGCGTTCGCGGTCGCCAAGCCGAGGTCATCATGGCAGTGCGCTGACAGAGTCACATGCTCGATACCGCGCACGCGCTCGCGGAAAAGAGTGAAGAAGCCAGCGTATTCATTGGGGAGGGAATAGCCGACCGTGTCGGGCACGTTGATCACGGTCGCTCCAGCGTCGACAGCCACCTGGACCATCTGACACAAATAATCGCGATCGCTGCGAGTGGCATCTTCGGGCGAAAACTGCACATCGTCGCAGTAGCTCTTCGCCAGCGTGACGGCCTCGTGTGTTTGCGCCAGTGCCTCAGCGCGCGAAATTTTCAGCTTGTAGTTCAGGTGCAGGTCGCTGCTCGCCAGGAAAATATGGATGCGCGCGCGGTCCCCGGCCGGCTCGGTCGCCTGGGCGGCCATTTCGATATCGTCGCGGCGAGAGCGTGCCAGCGCAGCGATGCGAGGGCCGCGCACCTCGCGTGCGATGCACTCAACCGCAGCGCGGTCACCCTCAGATGCAATCGGGAAGCCGGCTTCGATGATGTCAACGCCCAGGGCACAGAGTTGCCAGGCCATGCGCAGCTTCTCGGCTACGTGCATGCTGCATCCGGGCGATTGTTCGCCATCTCGGAGTGTCGTATCGAAGAAATCGATGTGGGTACTGCTCTTCATGGCCGCTCCAATATCCCACTGGTTAGATTCGATGGTTCTTCCAGCATAACGATGTCTTATTAAAAAACGTATTATCATTACGAATCGTTATCCTTGCATTCACCAGCATTATGCAGGATGAGTAGGCGAAAATGGATCTATACGAACTCGAGGCATTCTTGGCGGTTGCCGAAGAGCGAAGTTTTTCCCGCGCTGCCGCCCGTCTTCATCGCACGCAGCCGGCGATCAGTCAGGTCATACGCAAGCTGGAAACGGGCCTTGGCGAAGTGCTGCTCGATCGCACCTCGCGGGACGGTGCGCTTACCGCTGCTGGTGAAGTGCTCCGCGAGTACGCCGAAAAACTGCTCAATCTTCGCGCGGAGGCTGGCGTCGCGCTCGATGAGTTGCGAACCCTGAATCGCGGTCGACTCTCTGTCGCCGCGAACGAATACACCTGCCTCTATCTGCTTCCCATCCTCGACCGCTTCAGACGCATAGCGCCGCGCATCAAGGTTTCTGTGCATCGTTCGCTGGCGAGCCGCGTCGCTGACGAACTGCTGTCGCACGCGGTGGAGTTCGGCATCGTTTCTTTTCGCCCGGACGATGCGCAGGTGCGCTCTGTCGTCGTCTATCGCGATGAGTTAGTGCTCGTGGTCAACCCCCGTCATCCGTTGGCCAAAGCCAAACGGGCCTCCATCGAGCAGCTTGCCAAGGAGAGTTTCGTTGCTCACAACATTCCTTCGCCGCAGCGGCAAAAAGTCGTCCAGGCTTTTCGCCGTTTTCGCATGCCGCTCAACATGGGCATTGAGTTGCCCAGCCTCGAGGCAATCAAGCGCTGCGTGGCGCTCGGCAACGGAATCGCACTGCTGCCCGGCCTGAGTGCGCAGCCGGAAATAGAGCGCGGCGATCTGGTGCGCATCGCGGTCCCAGAATTGGAGTTCGAGCGCAAGCTGCGTCTTGTGTACCGTCGTAAGGCCCATTTGTCGCAGGCCGGTATGACGTTCCTGAAAGTCGTTGAAGAAATGTCCTCGGCGTTGGGAGATCCCTTCCTCTTCCAACCGGACCGCACGGCATGAACTTTGGTCGCGCACGACTTTTGCTGCTCGAAATGTGTTCTTATCAACAGCCGGATTGGCGAAACTCGCGAATCCCCTCGGAGGAATTATGAAATCGAACTTATTTGCTTCACTCGCACTCGTGGTGGCGCTCGCGCTGACGTCGGTTGCGGTTGGCGCGCAAACGCAACCTCCCCCACCGCCCGCGGATGCCGCAACCGGGCATGAACGTCATATGCCCGACGCAGACCATCAGTTGAAGCACATGACAAAGCGGCTGAATCTTACAGATACTCAGCAGCAGCAGATCCGCCCGATCCTCGCGGATCGGGACAAACAGGTTCTTGCCATACGCAATGATGCCGCGCTTACCCCGGAGCAAAAGCACCAGAACACGGGCAAGGTGATGCGCGACAGCATGAGCCAGATACGCAACGTGCTGACAGACTCCCAGCGTCAGCAATGGGATCAGACTCGTGAACAGATGCGCGAACATCGCCATGGCCAGCCTTCTGCTCCCACAGCGCCTGTAACACCGCCGCCACCATCCATGTGATCGAACGGTCTCGCTGGATCAACGGGTGCGCGTCAGACGAATCCTCACCTGACGTGCGCCTAGGCGAATCCTCAATCTCCGGCAGGTACAATAACCTCTAGTGCAGGGGTCGTCTTATAGGCCGCCCTGCGCCGGCCTGGTGGCGGATTCGTGATTGGAATCGAAGGGATTAAATTTAAGAATGAAGAACACTTTGCTGTTTCTTGCGCTGCTGACAACGTCGTTAGCCAGCGCTTTCGCTCAGGAGAGCAGGCAGGACGTTAGCGTCGGCGCCATGGGCATCTTCCCCCCAACATTGGACGGCAATGGTGTTTTGCAGACGCCCAGCAAGACTCTCGGCGGTCTCGCCAGCTACCGGTATATGCTGACACCGCGAAGCGGTCTCGAAGGCAACTTCGGGTATTGGCAGAACACAGAACATTTCGTTACGTCGAGCAACGCTCCCAGCGGAATCAGGGTGCATGCCCGGAACATCGAGCTTTCAAGCGCCTTTGTGTTCAACTTCAACTTCCGTAATTTAAATCCATTTGTTGAAGCGGGTCCCGCGGCGATCCTCTCGCGTCCCATCCTCGACAGGGGCACTCAGACATTCGATACCAAGGGCAGCACCAACATCGGCGCTCTCTTCGGCGGCGGGGTCGCGTATGAGATCAGCCCCAGCTTCGACATTCGCGCTCAATATCGGGGGATCGTTTCCAAAGCTCCTAGCTTCAATATCTCCAACTTCTCGACGGGCAAGTACGGCGTGACGAATTTGCCGACGATTAGTATCGCGTACCACTTCTAGTTGCTCAATGGACGCAAGAAACCCCGGCAATGTGCCGGGGTTTTCTTTGCGAGCCGCGAAGCTTACTTGAAAAGGCGGTAACTGACACCGGCACTGAGCGTCTGCGGTTTGATTGTGCCGTTGCCAAAAGACCAACGTTGTTTCTCATAATCGCCGCGAATGTAGAAGCGTTGCGTGATTTGCAGGTCGATTCCTCCGCCCAGTGCATAGACCGTGTGATGATCGCTGCCTTGATTGAACGGAAACTGGAAAGAACTGCCGCCGAACAAGAACTTGCCGTATGGGATAAGGCCGTGGCCGATAGGGTAAGCAACTCGCGGCCCGACAAGATAGGTGCTTTCTTTCACTCCATTCACGGTGTGAAAGGTTCCAAACCGCACCTCTCCCTCGACGCCCACGATACGATAGATGGGAATGTCGAGAAAAGCGCCAACCCCATCGATGGTGTTGGTGCCGAAATCAGGCTTAATAGCCGAGAAGAATGCGCCGACGTAGACTGGTGGCAAAGCCTTATACGCTGGTCCAGCCTGGCCCTGTACAGCAATAGAAGCAGCTGCGAATATTCCTAAACAAACCAAATTCTTCAGCACGCGTTCTTCACCTCATCCTGTTGCTGCACAGGGCTTTATAACAGTGGCAAATCAAAGCCGCATACGCAATCATGAATTAGTGAGGCTTTGGTGCCGTATTGGCGTCTTGGGTTCCGTTTTGGGCTTGCCCGACTGGCTGGGTCGTCGCGCTCGAATCCACCCCACCATTACCCGCTGCGGTTGGATCCTGTCCAGCCCCACCGGCCGCCGCCCCCTGGTTTGCACCCTGCGATGCTGAAGGTATCGCTCCTTGCGTTGCGTTAGGAGCGGCCGCAGGCATCTCGGTATGACGAGTCAGGCGGAGGAAAACGGGCGTCAATTCGAATGGAAGTTTGTCCGCAGCGTTCAGTAACGCTACCGGCCGCACATTCAATTGCAGTACACGGTCGTCCCATGCGTCCACTTTCAGATGGCTCCCTAGAGGCAGAGCAGCGATCTGACTTAGATTGTTCATATCGATCTTTGGCGATTTCTGCACCAGGGCCTGGAACCAGAGTTTGTCCGGTTGCCCGTCCACGAAGAACCCATCGCCGAGACGCGGCTCGTTGAGCGAAGTCAGCGCCTTCGAACGAATCTGCAGTTCGGCCAGGTACATGCCGACATTCGCGAGTTTGTCTTTATACGGCGAAGCGGCGAGCAACTCAAGTGCTTTCTTAGAAGCAGCAAGGTTGTCAATATCCGTGTGATGCATCGGGATGCGATCAAAGGATGAGTTGTCGGGAAACAGCATGCGATCGCTGAAGGCGTACTTGGTGTCCAGCCGATGGCCAAGAACAATATGCGCAAGCTGGAAAGAAATAACCGCAGCCAGATCTTCTTCGTAGGGCAGCGTATCTACCAGGCCCTTGCTCAGAATGATGGTGTTCCCAATCGCCACAGATTCAAGTGGGGTTGTCAGCAATACTCTGCAGTGAATCGTCTCTAGCGGCAGATTATTGGTGACGATGATATTGTTCGCGACGGTTTCGAGAATCTTGTCAAAGTCGCTCGGCGCCGCCAGCAAACCTGCCTGATAAAAACGATCGAGAATGTTATTTTCCGCGAGCTCCGAAAAAGCTCGCTTCGCTTCCAACGGGCTCACGTCCTGGGCGCTTGCGCTGTTGTCCTTTACCGCATCGATCGTGACGGTTTCATTGTCCCCCGTGTTCGCAGGAACCTTCAGTGAATAGCCCCAGATCCGCGACTGTGCCTTAAAAGCCTCAGCATGATGCTGGTTGGTGTGCGCCGACTCCTCTACGTAAACCATGGACGGATACCACATGTTCGGCTGCACGTTGGTACGCCAGCTGTCGAAGTGGAAATAGTCCCTCGTGTCCGCCAGGATATTGGAACGGGCTTGGGTGAAGCTGCCGTTGAAGCGCACCAGAAAGCCGTCCTGATCTTCAACCCAGACACGTCCGAAGAAGCGTCCCGTTCCGCCTCCAACCTTGGGGCTTACATCGAAAACCATGGTGCGAACTTCGCCCAGAAATTCGCGGCGAACAAATCGGAAGTCGTAAAGCTGACGGTTCAGATTTCCCGCATAATCGGGCAGGATCATATCCACGAAGCCCGTGCCCTGAAATCCGCCGCCACCGATATGCAGCGCCTTGCCAAGCCCAGTCAGAGCGTGCAGGGAACCCTTGAACGCGCCGCGATGCGGACCAGCAGGAGCGCTCTCGTGATACTCGCTGCCGACCAGACCCTTTTTGAAATCAGTGCGGTTCAGGAAGTAGGCATCCGACTCTGGAATTTGCTGCAGAAGCTGGTCCGGCCGCATGTTTTGAATGTAAGTCTCGACGATTGGTGCGCGCTGCTGAATTGCCTTCAGCACGTCCTTTTCGTGGGCCGCCATGCGATCGACCAGGGCATTTTGTTCTGCCGTGAGCTTCAAGCCTGTCGTAGGAGCCTGCGGCTTCTTGTTCTTGGAGCCGAAAACGCCTGCGTACGCGGCCGGGATCACGAGCATCATCAGCGCCGCAGTGACCAATTTCCTGTGCAAAACCATGAAGCGTACTCCTGTCAGAACCCTCGCTGAAATTTGCGTGCAGCGACACGTACTGGCGTGCATTTTTGCGTATTCGTTAAGGCTATCATGCTAACTGGAAGCGAACATGGACGGTAGTAGTCTGATCCACAGCCTGCCCATTCTGGGTAGCAGGTTTGAAACGGTATTGCCGCACAGCGCTTTCCGCAGATTCGTCGAGCCCATGTCCGAGAGGCTGAACCACGCCCAGGACCTCGACCTGACCATTTGCGGTGAATCGCACCCTCAAAATCACTTCTCCCTCAACGTGCGCAGCGCGCGCCTCTTGGGTATAAACCGGCTTCGCGCTGTATGTTACGGTCACGGGCTGCATATCATTCTTCGGCTGTTGAGGCGCGGGGACGCCGCCGGTTGCAACGGGGGTCCCGAAACCACCGGCTCTCACTACGCCAGTCCCGCCGGGCTTCCCGGTGCCGCCGACCACGCCGTTTGAAAACCCTGCGGAAGCGACCGGGCCTCGATCATGTCCACCCGGTACCCCATTCGCGACGCCGGCTCCGAAAGTCGTTCCTCCAACGGCGCCTCGACGGGCCGCACCAGCACCCACATCCGTAGTGCCGGGCGCGCCACCGAAAGTTCCCAGGGTTGCTACTTGTATCCGGCTGTCACGGGCATTCGGGTTCGCTTTCGCGCCCATCGGATCTCCGAAACCGCCAACCTTCGGGGTCGGAGCGCTCTTATTATTCGCGACCGGAGTCGGCGTCGGGCTGGCGAAGAGGCCAACCTTGGGCTGCGGCGGCGGGGTAACGGCCTTTGGCGGTGCCGGCGGAACAATCGGCATTGGCATCGGCTGCAACTTGACGATCTCCGGCTTGGGTGGCTCGATTTGTACCGGTGGCTTGATCTTCGGCGGCTCCAGCTTTGCGATTTCCTTCGGTGGAGGCGCGAGCACCTTGACCGGTGGGACCGGGGGGGGAGGAGGCGGCTTCGGCGTTGTCTGGAAGGTAAGAGCGATCGCTTCGACGCGCCGCTTCTTGGCCTGCTGAAAATGCGCCAGCGAGACGACTATAAACAGCACAATGATGAACGCATTCAGCAGTGCGCTGACAAAGAAGGCGGGTCCGCGCTTCTGCGGCTCAGGCAAGAGTCCGAACGTCAAGATTTCTTTTTTCTGTTCCATAGCTATAGAGGCATCCTCACGCGTCGAGTGAGATATGTCTTTTCAATTCCGTTGTGATGTACCCCATTCGTACCGTGCACGAAATGAGATAAGGAGGAACTCTCTGAGAGTGTGACGATGATAATCTCCCGGCGGCAGCCTAGCGAATCAAATTGGAGCAAATTTACTGAAAACCCTTTTTTGGGGGTTACCAGAGTTTTCTCTTGGTACCTTTTTGGGGTTGTGAGCGTAACAGTAGCGCAGTCCGCGACAAAGGTCTAGTGAAAATCTGCATCGTTCCTTCGGCGCATCTGGGCCTAATCTGGACCTAATATAGACAGGATTTTACCTCGCCCGGAAAGGGTCTCCCAACTGCCTTGCTAGAACATATGTTCCATCTCCATGTCCCGCTGCTCGAAAAGATCATTCGGCCCTTCATCGTTTACATCTGCCTGATCGTCTTATTGCGCATTTTCGGCAAAAGGGAACTGGCGCAGCTCAATCCCTTTGATCTGATCGTCCTGCTCTCGCTGTCGAACACCGTGCAGAATGCCTTGATCGGCGACGACAATTCGGTGACGGGCGGAATCATCGGAGCGCTCAGCTTACTGACCATCAACTATCTCGTCGTCCGGCTGATCTTTACGTCGCCCAAGGCGGAACGGGTGATTGCGGGGACAGATAAAGTGCTTATCCGCGATGGCAAGCTCGATGAACAGGCGCTTAGAAGCGAACTGCTAACCCAGGAATCTCTGCTGGCTGCAATCCGCAAACAAAACTTCGATAATTTCGAAGACGTGAAGCTTTGCACCCTCGAGCCGAATGGCTCGTTTTCGATTGAAGGGAAGAAGCCGTCTCACGAAGAAAGCGACTACACCGCTCTCATGGACAAACTCAACGCCATCGAGCAACAAATCGCCGATCTGAGAAGACTAGGGGAAAAGGGGTCTGGCGCGCACTTAGCTGCATTAGGCTAGGCCATCGCCATGGTCGGCAAGCCCTCTTCTTCCATCACTCCATCCGCCGCCATCGACGGCGCGAAGGTTACGACCAGCGACTTCGACGTCGGTGTATTGCTCTTGTCCGCCACGCTGTCCAGCGGAACCAGCACGTTCGCTTCAGGAAAGTAGCTGGCCGTGCAGCCACGCGGAATTTCATACGGGACCATCACAAACGCGAATGCGGTGCGCTGAGTCCCTTCGTGGTGGCTGGTGATGTCCACCTTGCCGCCCGCCGGCCAGCCATGCTCCGCCATGTCGTCAGGATTCATAAACACCACGCGCCGTCCACCATAAACGCCGCGATAGCGGTCATCCAGTCCATAGATCGTGGTGTTGAACTGGTCATGGCTGCGGATGGTCATCAGCAGAAACTGTCCCGGCTCGGTCGGAACTCCGGTCAGCGGATTCGGCGAGAAATTCGCCTTCTCATTGCGCGTCCGGTACTTGCCATCGCGCGCACCGTTTGGCAGATAGAACCCGCCCTTGTGACGCACCTTCGCGTTGTAGCCTTCGCAACCGGGGACGACCTGTGCGATCAAATCGCGGATGCGGTCATAGTCCTCGGCCAGCGAAAGCCAGTCGATCTTGGTTCGACCTCTCAGTGTGCGCGCGGCGAGGTGCGCAATGATCGCTACCTCACTCATCAAATCGTTCGAAGCGGGCGACAGCCGCCCCTTGGAAGGCGAGACCACGCCCATCGAGTTTTCAACCGATACGAATTGCGCATTCTCGCCTTGCATATCAAGTTCCGTGCGCCCCAGGCAGGGAAGAATCAAAGCATGTTCTCCTGTAATGACGTGTGAGCGATTCATCTTGGTCGATACATGCACCGTCAGGCTGCACTTGGCCAGCGCTCGCGCGGTCCGTTCGGTGTCGGGAGTCGCCGACAGAAAGTTGCCGCCCATGGCGAAAAACACGCGCACATCGCCGCGCTCCATCGCCTTGATCGACTCGACCGTATCCCAACCGTGCTTGCGTGGTGGCGCAAATCCGCACACCTCTTCCAGCTTGTCCAGGAAACTGTCCGGCATCTTTTCCCAAATGCCCATTGTTCTGTCGCCCTGTACGTTGCTGTGTCCGCGCACTGGGCACAACCCGGCGCCCTTGCGACCGAGATGGCCGCCCAGCAGCTGCAGGTTCACGATCTCCTGTATCGTCACGACGGAATTCTTGTGTTGCGTCAACCCCATGGCCCAGCACACGATCACGTTCTTCGACCGCATCCACAGGTCGGTAATCTCGCGAATCTTCTCCCGCCCAACGCCGCTGAAATACTCGATTTCGTCCCAGCCAGTCGCTTCAGCGACACGCACCATCTCGTCGAACTGCTGCGTCTCTTTCTCAATGAAGGCGTGATTGATCACGCCGGGAGTCTGCTTCTCCGCCTCGAGTACTTCCTTGATGACACCGCGAAAGAAGGCCATGTCGCCGTTGATCCGTATCTGCGCGAAATGCGTCGCCAGCTTGGTTCCGCTGCCCAGCATGCGGAAGACTTCCTGGGGATGTTTGAAGCGCATCACGCCCGTCTCATTCAATGGATTGATGCTGGCGATCTTGCAGCCGCGCCGTGCCGCTCGTTGCAGCATGGTCAGCATGCGTGGGTGATTCGTGCCCGGATTCTGGCCGACGATGAAGATCGCATCCGCGAATTCAAAATCATGCAGCGTCACCGAACCCTTGCCGATACCGATGGTGTCAGTCAGCGCAGCACCGGAGGACTCGTGACACATATTCGAACAGTCCGGCAGATTATTTGTGCCGAACGCGCGCACGAACATCTGGTAGAGAAACGCTGCTTCGTTGCTGGTGCGTCCCGAGGTGTAGAAAACAGCTTCATCCGGCGTTGCGCACGCATTCAACTCTGCCGCGATGATGTTGAAGGCTTCATCCCAACTGACGCGAGCGTAGTGATCTGTTCCGCGCCGCATATACATCGGGTGCGTCAACCTTCCCTGCTTGCCCTGCCAGTAGTCGGACTGGGCTGAGATGTCGGATGCGCTCCACTTGTTGAAAAACTCAGGCGTCACCCGCGCCGAGGTCGATTCCTCTGCAATCGCCTTGGCTCCGTTCTCGCAGTATTCGTTCATGGTCCGCTCATCATCCGGATCGGGCCATGCGCATCCGGGGCAGTCATATCCATCAA
>JBBPYY010000107.1:0-9463 GCA_038199445.1 Terriglobales bacterium
AGACACTGGCTCTCACCTGGTCGTGTCGATGAAAGATGGCCACGCAGGATACGCGGAAATTACCCTCGATCTGGCGTCAAACGACCCTCCAGTGATCAAGAGCATCGTTGGTCATCCGGTGCCGCCGCCGCCATCCGAACGCGATCCCGCAGCGAACGATCAGAATCTCGTGACACAGGTCGGCGCTCACGTGGCCGACCTGCTGGCAAAAGACGAGTTTTCCGGGGCCGTTCTCATCGCACGGCAAGGCCACCCAATTCTTGATCAAGCCTGGGGCATGGCCGACCGCGCGAAGAAAATCAGAAACACGGTCGACACTCAGTTTTCCCTCGGCTCGATGAACAAGATGTTTACCGCCGTCGCGGTACTGCAACTCGTCCAGGCAGGTAAGCTTTCGCTAGACGGCGTTCTCGCCGACTACTGGCCCGAGTATCCCAACCACGATCTCGCCACCCGCGTCAGAATCCGCCAACTGCTGAACCATACCGGCGGAACCGGTGACATATTCACGCCCGAATTCGAAGCGCATCGTTTGGAAATCCGTACTCTCGGCGACTATGTGAAGCTCTTGGGAAACCGCCCTCTCGCCTTCGAACCCGGTTCCAAATCCGAGTACTCCAATTACGGATTCATCCTGCTCGGACGTCTGGTTGAAATCGTCAGCGGCGAAGACTATCAGTCCTACGTACAGAGACACATCTACGCCCCGGCGGGCATGGCTCACACGGACTCTCATCCGGAAATTGAGCGACGTCCCGGCCGCGCGATTGGTTACACCCGGGCAGGTGGCGGTCTCGAGCCCAATACAGCCACGCTGCCCTGGAGCGGTACGTCCGCGGGCGGCGGATACTCCACCGTAGGCGATCTTCTGCTCTTCGCCAAGACCCTGCAAAGCGGCAAATTGCTGAGTGCCGAGTCATTGAAGCAAGCCACTAGCGATCAGTCCCACGCAGGCTACGGCTTCGGATTTAACACCTTCAAGGACGGAACCTATGGTCACGGAGGCGGTGCGCCAGGCGTTAACGGCGAACTGCACATTCTCCCCAGCGGTTATGTTGTCGTTGTGCTCGAGAACCTCGATCCCCCAAGCGCAACCGCGATGGAGAACTTCATCGAGGCTAGACTGCCCGTGAAGTGAATTTGATTTCGTGTGAGTATTACATCCATCCGGTGAAACCACCGCTAGAAGTCCAAGGGCAGGGTTTACGTTTCGAATTTCGTTGCAGTCAGGGCACGGCAGGAGCCGCGCTCTAGCTATAAAAAACGCAGCGCGGTCTAACGCACGACTGGCGTTGACGCGATGCCGGTCACTGCTCCTGCGTCCTGCTGCAGAAACGCGACCACATGCACGTCAGCGGCAGTCTGGCCCTGGGGGAGGGCGAGTGTAATCTCTGAGTCGAAGGCTTTTCCACTGCCGAGGGAGCCGACTCGTTTCAACGTTCGCGCGATGGAAACATGCAAAAGCGTGCGGCCACCGTTCTCGCCACGATTCACCTGCTGCGAGCCTTTGTTTTGTGCCAACACCGCGTACACAGCCGCAGGCGCATCCGTGGCTGCGGTCGTCACGTGGAACGAAATCTGGTTGCCTTCTACGCGCGGCTGTGAAAGCGAAACCTTCAACTTCGGTGTTGCAGATGCCCGCGCGATGTCCGCATAGGCAGCGCGCTTATCCGTTCCAACCAACTCGTACTTGCCGTCGACCACCATCTGAGGGGTGTATACGCTGCTCAGATTGAAATGCCGGCTGTATTCCTGCTGGCGCGCACTGGCAGCGGCGCTTGAATAGGGGTCGGTCCAGCCGATGTAGTTCCAATAATCGACGTGCTCGGAAAGCACGACTGCATTCGGCTGCTCTCGCTGAATCTGCGCGAGCAACGCATCGGCGGGCGGACAACTGGAGCAGCCCTCGGAAGTGAACAACTCGACCAGGGCGGGAGATTCGGCTGCCGGGATGGGGCTCGCCGTCATTGCCGTGTGCACAAATCCATGCAGCACCGCACCCAGCAGCGGCAGCGTGTACAGCGAAACAGTGCCAGACGTGGCCAGCGCCAGAACATAGAGCGAACGCCTGATTCCCGTGTGCATGCTTGTTTGAGTGGGCTTACGGGGGAAAGGTTCCAGAAATCTCGGCATTCCAGAAAATTTCTAAGCCAGCGCATTTTTAAGGTTGAGAATTATTTTCGGGCGCGCGCGAGACGGGTTCCTCCTCCGCCAGGGCGGCGTCACTCGCCGCATCCACTTCCAATTCCGGCAGCGCGATATCGGGCCCTTCATCCGGCTCTGTGATCTCTGCCGCCATCTTCTCGAACTCTTCCATGCTGGGCAGCTCGTGCACATCTTTCAGTCCAAAGCGCAGCAAGAAATCCTTGGTCGTCTTGTAAAGAATTGGACGCCCGATCACCTGCTTGCGACCCGCCGTCGTGACTAGCTTGCGAGTCAGCAGCGTCGACAGCGCTCCGGCAGATTCGACGCCGCGGATCTCGCTGACCTCCGGCGATGTGACCGGCTGTTTATAGGCAACGATCGCCAGTGTCTCCAACGCCTGCAGTGAAAGCTTCATGACCGGCTTCAGATTCTTCACGAAGGCGCGCACGACATCGTGATACTCCGGCTTGGTGGACATGCGATAGCCGCCGGCGATCTCGCGAATCTCCATCCCGCGTTCCGACGACGCATACTCCGCGATCAGTTCATCAACCATTGCTTTTAGGACGGCGCGCTGATCACGCTCGCGAGTTTTCGCGGCCTTCCTTTCCTCCCCAATCGCAGTGAACTCGATCTGCCCGAACTCAGCCGAGTCAGCAGGTCGCTCTGGATCCTCGGGCGATTGAGGATGCGCCGCTATCAATGTTGAACTAGCCTCGGCCGTTGTTGCAGCGAACCGTCCTGCGGCCTGATGCTCTGCTGCCGGCGTTTCTGTGTGCGCTGCTGCTGCCGACACTTCGTGCGCCAGCAGATCAGCAAGTTGCGTAAGCGTGACGGGGTCTTCCGCAGCATAGATGACGGCTTCCAGTTTGGCTTTCAGGGTCATGGGTGAGCTAACAGAATACGCCCTGTTGAGCGGGGAAATGATGCAACGTTGGACAGCCTTTCGCTCTGTCGGCTTGGCGCCCGCTACAGAATGCCCCGCGCAACCCCGCCGTCGACACGCAGCGCGGCTCCATTTGTCGCCGCGGATTTTACACTCGCGATGTAGGCCACCATTGCAGCGACCTCGTCCGTTGTCGAGAATCGTTTCAACAGCGAGGAGGGACGCACTTTCTCAAAAAATTCCTTCTCTACTTCAACCTTTGTCTTGCCGCTCTGCTTCGCCATGGCCTCAACGAATGTTGCAACGCCTTCTGTGTCCGTCGGCCCGGGCAACACGCTGTTCACCGTTACGCCTGTTCCCGCCGTCGTCTCCGCGAGTCCGCGCGCCACCGCCAGTTGGGCTGTCTTCGTCATGCCGTAGTGAATCATCTCCGCTGGAATCTGCACTGCCGATTCGCTCGAAATGAAAACAATGCGGCCCCAGTTCTGCGCAAGCATCTGCGGCAAATACAAACGCGAGAGCCGCACTCCGCTTAGCACATTCGCCTCAAAGAACCTGCGCCAGTCATCATCACTAATCTTGGCAAACTCTTTCACCTCAAAAATTCCCAGATTATTGATCAGCACGTCCACGCGCGGCACGCGAGCGAGCACGGCGTTTGCGCCAGCTTCCGTGGCAAGGTCAGCCGCTACGCCCTCCGCGTTTCCATCACCGCCTTTGAACTGCGCCAGAGCCGCATCGACGCGTTGCCGGGTGCGCCCGTTGATCACAACATCCGCGCCCTCGGCATACAGCGAATGCGCGATTGCAAGCCCGATTCCAGCGGTTGAGCCGGTGACCAGAGCCTTCTTTCCCTTCAGTCCCAAATCCATTTTGTTGTCCCCCGACCTTTTCGATGCTCACGCATGCCCCCGTGACTCGTCTTGACACTCACGGCAACCGTCGCAATACTGGCGACCTGAGCGCAATGAAATCCTCGAAATCCTTTCTCGCCGGGAAACTCGCGCTCGTCTTTACCGCCGGACTGGCGCTGACGTCCACGCATACAACCCCGCACCCTCTTCATGGGGAGCAATTCCATAGTCCGCCAATCTTTTTTTGGGCATGGGATGAGCCAGAAGACATGCGCGCGCTCGCGGGCCGCGATGCGGGGGTGGCGTTTCTTGCCGCGACCATGCTGCTCGATGAATCGCTTCACGTTTCGCCGCGTCTTCAACCACTGCGGCTCGCGCCAGGCACGCCGCTGATCTCCGTCGTCCGCGTGGAAACCCGGGCCGGCTTTCACAACACATCGCAACTTCGCGAGGGGTTGATCGCCGCAATCCTCGATGTGACCAGTCGCTCCGGCACAAGCGCTGTCCAGATCGACTTCGACGCGACGCGCTCCGAGCGCCAATTTTACGCGGCGGTGCTGCGTGATTTGCGAACGAAATTGCCGATGGGAACAAGCCTGTCGATGACTGCGCTGCTCTCTTGGTGTGCGCACGATGATTGGATTCACGCACTGCCGATCGACGAAGCAGTGCCGATGTACTTCCGCCTCGGCAAGGAAGCGCACAGCGTATACAACGGAGATTCCGCTTACGCGATTCGTGAGCCACTCTGCAGCACCAGCGCTGGTGTCGCCACGGACGAGCCATCGCCCAATCTCGTTCTCGCGAACAAGCGGGAGTATCTATTCAATCCGCGGCCATGGACGGCGCGACAACAGCAATTGCTCGCGCGGGTACGGAAGCCGTGAACCGGGCGCTGCGTCGGGCTACGCGTTTCTTGCTGCTCGCGCTCGTCGTCGCAATGGCTACGAAGCCGGGCAGCGGCTGTGGGCCTGACTTTCCGCAGGCGGTTTACACGGGCCGCATATCGCCGGATGCTCCGCTTGAGACCTATGTCACCGGCAAGCTGGGAATCATTCAGCCGACCTATGCGAGACGGTATTTGATCGTTGCATACGACATTCTCAACGGACGACCTCTGGGCGCGCTCGAGCAGGGTAGCTTCAACGACTTCAATAACGCGCCGGGGGATCAGGACATGATCGTTGCCTTCGCGCACTGGCAGGAGGCGCGCAAGCTGATTGACAAGGACATGACCATCCGCGAGACGCCGGATGCGGCGCGCCTGGTGCGGGGCCAGCAATATCAGTATTACGAAAATTGCCTGCCCGAGGCGTACGAAACGGCGGCGCGCACGCTGCGCGCGCGCATTGCTGCGCATGGCACGGATGCTTACAATCTCGAACACTGGGTCAGCGGCCAGGATGTGGTGTTCGCAAACTGCAAAGCTGGCACGTCAGTACCGGCGTGGCTGCCGAATGTGCCAAAGTGGCTGCAGCACGACCGCTCGTACCAGATAGCATCCGCACACTTCTACAGTGAAGACTTCGACTCAGCGCGTCGGGAGTACGCTGCCATCGCCGCGGACGCCGCTTCTCCGTGGGCCGCTCTCGCCAACTACCTGGTCGCGCGTACCTATATTCGTCAGGCTACGCTTGCGGGCCAATCGCCCGACCTCGCTTTGCTGCGCCAGGCTGAGCAACATCTTGAAAAGCTGCTGCAGGCGAAAAGAGCAGGTGCTTATGCAGGCTCCGCTCGCGCGCTGTTGAACTACATTCGCTTTCGCACCGATCCCGCAGCGCAAACTGTCGCACTTGCGAACGCGCTGAGCGGTCGCAGTGAAGATGCAGGCTACGGCCAGGATGTTCGCGATCTGACCCTGCTGTTCGACCGCAACCACGGTGCTGCGGCGCGTACGCGAAGCGAACTGGTCGACTGGATTATGACCCTGCAGTCGAGCAGCAAGGAGGATGCAGCCCATGCTCTTGAGCGCTGGCGCACAACGAAAAAAGAACTGTGGATGGTGGCGGCTCTCACCAATGCCTCACGTGACAGCAATGCGCCGAGCGATCTTCTCGAAGCGGCAAGACTGGTGCCGGCGTCTTCGCCCGCGTTCGCTTCGGTTACCTACCATCGCATGGTGCTGTTGTACGCCGCCCATCGTAGCGACGAAGTGCGCACGCAACTCGATGCCATCCTGCCGGATGCGAGCAAATCGCAGCCGCTCTCAACCGTCAATGCGCTGATGCACCAGCGCATGCTGGCGTCCGACAGCCTGGCGGATTTCTTCGCGCATCTTGTGCGCCGGCCCTCAAAATACGACATCGACGGCGGCGAATCCCCAGCCGATGACGTCAACACTCAATTCGAACAAATCACTCTCGCAAACGCTTTCTGCGCTGTCGACCAGAAAGAGTCGAATGAAGAACGCGCGCTGCGCTTCGATGAAGGTGGCGCGGCGACGCTGAATAAGCGCTTTCCAGTTTCACAAATCCTGGCCGCGGTCGAAAACGAACCGATGCCTTCGCACCTGCGCTTTGAACTCGCACTCGCCGCATGGACGCGCGCCGTTCTGCTGGGCGACTCCGCGATCGCGGATCATCTAATCGCGCGGCTCTCCAGTTGTGACGCGCGACTGCGACCGTATCTCGCAGTGTATCGACAGGCGAAGTCGCCCGAAGCGAAGCGCTTCGCCGCGGCCTATACCATCCTTCATTTCCCGGGACTGACCCCCGACATCGCGACGAATCTGCCGCGCACCACCGCTCTTGAAAAGATCGACGAGTACCGCCGCAACTGGTGGTGCGAGCGTGAAGCGCCCTCGCAAGAAGGGGCGAAGCAGCCGCTCTTTCTCACCGAGGCTGAAGTCGTCGAAGCACGCAAGCAACAGTCTGCGTTGAAAGAGATTTCCTCCGCGCCGAAATATCTTGCACTCCAGAGCGTGGAATGGGCGAAGGCGAATCCAACCGACCTGCGCAGCCCTGAAGCGCTCGCGTTTTCCATTCGCGCAACCCGTTTCGGCTGTGCCACCAGCAACGATAAGGGAGCCGCAAGCAAGGCCGCCTTCGACCTGCTGCACTCGCAGTACCCCAATAGCGCGTGGGCCAAGAAATATCCCTACTGGTTTAAGGATTGATTCGATTTTGAATACTATCCGCAGCCAAAGAGTGGGCCGACGGTTCATGCGAGACCATCCATCGGACCAAGACAGCAACGAAGATTGAAGAGAGGATGGTGCGCCCGGAGAGATTCGAACTCCCGACCTAACGCTCCGGAGGCGTTCGCTCTATCCAGCTGAGCTACGGGCGCGCTTCTTAAAGATACACTGCTACAGGCGCGGCGTTGCTCGGCAATCAGGCGCAAGCATCCTCGCCCAATCGTTTTCAAGGAGAAATGGATGAAAGTTTTTCGTTCCAGATGCGTGATCGCCCTGTTGTCTGCGATAGCGATCGCCACGACGGCGACAGCGCAAGAACCAGAGAAGAAGAAGCCGCTCAGTCCGCCAGCCTCTGCCAACGTGCAGCTTGGCGGCGCTAACGTCAAGGTGGACTATAGTGCGCCATCCGCTCGCGGCCGCAAGATCATAGGCGGTCTGGTGCCCTATGACAAATGGTGGCGCACCGGCGCGAATGCGGCCACGGCCCTTACCACCAGCGCCGACCTCGACATCAACGGAACCAAAGTTCCCGCTGGCGGCTACACCCTATTTACACTGCCTTCCGAAGGAACTTGGAAGCTGATCATAAGCAAAGCGACTGGGGAGTGGGGAACGAAATACGACGAATCGCAGGACCTCGCGCGTATCGACATGAAGAAGGACACTCTCGGTTCACCGCAGGAAACGATGTCCATCAGCTTTGAGAAAACGCATGGTAAAGAAACGCAATTGCATGTCCGGTGGGAGCACGTGGACGCGTGGATTCCTGTAACGGCGAAGTAGCGGACACCGCAGGCAAGCCGCACTCAAGCCGTAGTCAGCGGCGCTAGCGCGTCTGTTCGCGCTCGCGCCGCAACTCTTCCATCACGGATCCGACCAGCTCTTTCGCACCATTGATCTGTGCCATTACAGTCTGCAGATCGAGCGCAGGAACGGTCGGGTTGCGATTGGACGTGCAGTAAACGCCATGCTGACCTACCAGAATGAGCGCATCGGTCAGCACGTCGAGCGAAACCGCCAGCCGCCCGCGCGCCACGCCCATCATGAATTCGTATTTCTCCAAGGGCTCGCGCTGATCGTCAAAAATGGACGGCAAAACTACCACTCCTTCGCGGCGGTGTCGGGCGTCAGCGGCGTCGATGCGGGTGGGGCCTTCCAGCGCAACACAGGCTTTCTCGCGGCGCCTACTTCATCGAGCCTTGAGACTCGCGTCGAATGCGGCGCGTCGAGAATCAGTTGCGGATTCTCCTCTGCTTCGCGCGCAATCTGCTGCATCGCGTCGATGAACAGATCGAGTTCTTGTTTCGACTCGCTCTCGGTCGGCTCAATCATCAGCGCACCCGGAACGATCAACGGAAACGAAGTGGTGTAGGGATGGAATCCATAATCGATCAGCCGCTTCGCGATGTCGCCGGTCTTGATGCCGTTTTTCGTCTGCTTCTTATCGCTGAAAACGACCTCATGCAGCGTCGCCGTCTGATAGGGCAGCTCGTATGTGCCCTCTAGCTTAGCGCGAATGTAGTTCGCGTTCAGCACTGCGTCTTCGGTGGTTTGCCGCAGGCCGTCCGGCCCGTTCGCGAGGATGTAGGCCAGCGCGCGGACGAACATTCCGAAGTTGCCATAGAACGCGCGAACGCGCCCCACACTCTGCGGGCGGTCATAGTTGAAGCCGAGCGAACCATCTGCGCGCTTGACTACGACTGGAGTCGGGAGAAACGGCTCAAGAATCTTCTTACACGCAACCGGACCGGAACCCGGCCCGCCGCCACCATGCGGAGTCGAAAAAGTTTTGTGCAGATTGAGGTGCATGACGTCCACGCCAAAGTCGCCCGGCCGAGCCTTGCCTACGAGCGCGTTCATGTTCGCGCCATCCATGTAGAGCAGCGCGCCCTTGGCATGCAGGATGTCGGCGATCTTGTGAATCTCGCTTTCAAACACGCCAATGGTCGACGGATTGGTCAGCATCAGCGCAGCAGTTTCATCATCGACGATGCGCTCCAGCTGCGCCGCGTCGACCATGCCCTGCGCATTCGATTTGAGATTCTCCACTTGATAGCCGCACACCGCCGCCGTCGCCGGATTGGTGCCGTGCGCTGAATCAGGAATGATGATCTTGCGACGCGGATTGCCCTTCGACTCGTGATACGCACGCGCCAGCAGAATGCCGGTGAACTCACCATGCGCGCCCGCCGCGGGTTGCATCGTGATCGAATCCATGCCGCAGATTTCTGTCAAACAATCCTGCAGCAGCCAGATAATTTTCATCACGCCCTGCGACAGATGTTCCGGCTGGTACGGATGCGCGTCCGCGATGCCCTCCAGCCGCGACACCAGCTCGTTCACGCGCGGGTTGTACTTCATGGTGCACGTCCCGAAGAGGCTCACGCCCATCATCCCCAGCGTCTGCTGGGAGAGGTGCAGGTAGTGCCGTTGCACCTCGAA
>JBBPYY010000108.1:0-11164 GCA_038199445.1 Terriglobales bacterium
CCGGCATGATCTTTTTTAGTTCCGCCAGGAAAGCCAGATCCACCGCCATCCCATCCGGAGATGGATTGGCGCGGAGCACTTGAATAAAGGTCTCAGCGAGCAGGTATTCCGCCACCCGCTCGTCGCCCGTCATGTAGACCGCTAGCGCAAAGATGCGATGTCGATGCGTTTCGAAGGCATCGCGCCGGTAATGGTCCTCGGACACCTCGCCGTGCTCGCGCACCATCTTGTGCTTCGGCACTGGAAAGGAATTCGATCCGAAAATGTCGTTCCTGCTCAGAGAATTGCTCCTGCCCCGACATGCGCAACCTGAATCCCAAATCGGGCTTCAAGTTCCAAATATGTAAAACGCTCTCACTGCTCGGGTGCTTCCGCCAAGTCTACATGCCAAAACCGAAGCCGTCTCGGCTACTCTGGCGGAGCTATGAAAAACGCCAATATTCTCGTTGTCGACGACGAACTTCACGTAGGCCGCTTCATCGCCGCCATGCTCCAAAATGAGGGCCATACCACGCTTGTTTTGCCCAGCGTCACGACTGCGATAGCGGCGCTGTCAGGCGAAACTGCCTTTGACCTGGTACTGACTGACCTGATGATGCGTGAGAGCACAGGATTTACCCTGCTCGACCACGTGCGTGTCAATTGCCCTGATGTTCCGGTCGTCATGTTTACCGCGGTCCGCGACGTCAGCGTCGCCTTGTCAGCCATCCGGCACGGAGCGTATGACTATGTGCTCAAGCCGTTTGCCCATGAACAGTTTCTAATGACGGTCCGCCGCGCCCTTGAGCGCAGCCGCTTGACCCAAGAAAACGAAACCCAGCGTAAAGCCCTGATCGCTTTGGTTGAGACGCGAACGCTCATGCTGGACGATGCCCTGCAAGACCTTGAGCAAGCCTATGACGTCACCCTTGAGGCTCTCGGAAATGCCCTCGACCTGCGCGACGCTGAAACGGAAGGCCACTCGAAACGGGTTACCGCATACACATTGGCGCTCGCGCGTGTAATGGGGCTCTCCCCGACAGAGACTCGCAGCATCGCGCGCGGGGCTTTTCTGCATGACATCGGCAAAATGGCGATTCCCGACGGCATACTACTCAAGCCAGGCAAGCTGGACGAAGAAGAAATGGCCCTGATGCGCACCCACTCCAATCTCGGATACAACATGCTGCGCCGCATCCAGTATCTCGACGAAGCCGCAGAAATTGTATGGACGCACCACGAGCGCTTTGACGGCAGAGGTTACCCTCGTGGACTGCGCGAAGACGAAATCCCGCTTGGGTCCCGCTTATTTGCCGTCGCGGACGCGTTAGACGCAATGACCTCGGATCGGCCTTATCGGCGTGCCCGCACCTTTGAGCAGGCGCGCGCGGAAATCTTCCGGTACAGCGGGTCGCAGTTCGACCCTGCCGTAACCAAACTTTATGCGCGGATGCCCGATCAGATGTGGCAGCAACTGCGCCATACAATCATTCGCCACGAGCAGAGGCGCGATGCGCTGCAACATACAGCCTGACTTCTGATGCTCAATCGAAACGCGGCAGCATCACAACATCTTCAGGCGGCACCTGTTCCGTCGGCAAGTCCGCTTTCATCCAGGCGCGAAGACCGCCATCGATGACATGCACCTTCAAGCCCTGCTGGGCGCATAACCAGGCCACGCGCGAGCTTGTCGTCTCGCGAATACAGGTGCAATACAAATAAACTTCGCAATCCGGCGGCAGCGTGTGCGCTCCATTCGGCAAAAGATTTGGTTCCAGCCGGATTGAGCCTTTTATTCTGCGAGCGCCAGTGTCGTAATAGCCGTGGCTGCGGCAATCGGCGACAAGAATGTTTCGACCCGGCTCCTCCGCTTGCAACAATTCCTTCAGTTCAAGAGCAGATACACGGTCCACCGTCAGATAACGGCGAGCTCGGTACCAGAGGTACACGTGGTAGCAGATATATCCAATGATGCCCACGATGACGGCGACCATTACGATGTGGCCTGCCCGGGCCATGGTCGCCGCAATCATCGACACAAAGTCGCTGAACAGGAAGCCGATCGCCAGCCACACCCCGCAGTAAAGCAGGCCGCCGAGAATGTCATAGCGCCAGAAGGTGCCGAGACGCATGCTCATACTGCCGGCCAGAGGTGCGGCCAGCGAGTTAATCCCGGGAATAAATTTTGCGAAGATCAGCGTTTTCGCGCCGCGTTTGTAGAACGAATCTGCCGACCGCAAAATGCATGTCTCCGGATTGGTCGAAACGCGACAGAGCATACTCAGCAGCCACCACCCCGTCTTTCTTCCCGCCAGATAAAGTGAGGTGTCCGCAATCACGCTTGCCGCGACGCCGGTTGCAAGCGCAATCCCCGGGTGCAGCAGATGATGTGCGCAGGCCGCTCCTATTCCCAACAACGCGATCGATGCCGGCACGGGAAACCCAATGCATTCAAAAAATACGGCGGCAAACACCAGGCTGTATCCGTGCCGCGTCACTTCGTCCATGATGTTCAGCATCGTGTAGGTCGGTCCTCGAACGCATGTTGCGCCAGCATAACCGCAGGAATCCGACTGAGCAATGCCGCAAGCGACGCCTCACTCCAGAAGGATGGTATGCTTGAATCTACGCTCAGCGATTTGGTTGTGAGCCGTTCTCGCCTTTACCAGCAAGACCGCCTGCATAGTATTTATCTCCAAGCCCCTTCAGCGTAGTCGCCCGCGAATGATGCGGAGCGATTTCCTCGCCAACACCATCGTGGTGTTCAAGTCGGGAAGCGATGTGCGGCAGAGTTGACGGGCTGACAAGCAATCTTCGTGTCGCCCTCTGGATCCGACGGGTCCGCGACTCTCAGTGAAAGACTTTTCAATTTTCTTGAGCGGGCGAAGCCGCTCCAAGATGATCCACTCAGACTCTGTCCAGAGCGCGCACGAGCGCGTCGCACGGCAGAGCCACAAGGAAAAATGACCGATTTCAATATGTTTCAAATTTCGCCGTCGCTGAAGAAGCGTTTGACGGCCCTCAACTTCACTTTGCCCACTCCCGTCCAGGCCGCGGCCATCCCCCCGGCACTCACTGGGAAAGATGTTCTGGCCACGGCGCAGACCGGCACCGGCAAAACTCTCAGCTTTCTCATTCCGATCATCGAGCGTCTCCAACAGTCAGACGCGAAAGGCATCAACGCTCTTATCCTGTTGCCGACTCGCGAACTCGCCATGCAGGTACAGGCCGCATACGTGAAGCTCGCCTCCGGCCCCATGCTGCAGTCCGCCCTCGTCGTCGGCGGTCTTGCCGAAGGCGATCAGTTGCAGGCCATTCGTCGTGGTGCGCGCGTCGTCATCGCGACACCCGGCCGCTTGGAAGATTTTCTCGATCGCCGCATCGTAAAGCTCGATCAAGTTCAGATTCTCGTGCTCGACGAAGTCGACCGCATGCTTGACATGGGCTTTCAGCCCGCGATTCGCCGTATCGTCGGTGTGATCCCTGCCACACGGCAGACCCTTTGCTACTCGGCCACACTCGAGTCGCCAGTGCGCGAACTCGTACACTCCTACCTCAAGAATCCGACGCGTGTCGAGATCGGCGGGTCCGCGTTGAAGCCTGCAGTCAACGTCAAACTGCAGACCTTCGAAGTCGTGCAGGAAAAGAAAATGGGCTTGCTCGAGCATTTGCTCGGGACTGACCCGGGCAGCTTCCTGGTCTTCGTCCGCACTAAGCATGGTGCCGACAAAGTCGCACGCAAGCTCTCAACCGGCGGCTGGAACGCAACCCGCATCCACGGGGACCGCACCCAGGCACAGCGCATCTCTGCCCTGCGCAGCTTTGCCCAAGGTCAGCACCGCGTGCTAGTAGCCACCGATGTTGCCGCAAGAGGAATCGACGTTCCGCACGTCGCGCATGTTGTGAATTACGACCTGCCGAAAATTGCCGAAGACTTCGTTCACCGGGTGGGCCGTACCGGCCGCGCCCATCGCAGTGGCGTCGCTTCAACCTTCACCGTCCCCTCTGAACGCGGCGACCTGCGCAAAATCGAGCGCAGCTTGCAGATCAAGATGGAACGCTTTCGCGTGAAGGAAGGCATCAGCGCCTAGTCTCCCCCGCCTCATCAAGAAACAAAGAGCGCACAGCCTTGGCTGCGCGCTCTTTTCTGCCCGAATCACTTATCCAGGTAACAATTTGCAAGTGCGTTTGTATACCTGCGTGTATCTGACCCGCGAAAAGCTCGCTGCTGCCTTACCGGGAATCGTCAATCGCCTTACTGGGCTCCTCATTCAAAGGCGGGTGACTTGCTCATGCAACACTCGCGCAAGCAGCTCGTTGTCCCAATACTGAACGTGCGCAATGAGAGGCTTCCAAGCCTGCTTGTCGCAAAGGTTTTCAATTCGCTGCTCAGGAAAGTCGGCCGTATCCGGATCGTCGTAGTAGTCCAGCGATCCGCTGATGACGTCTCGCGGCGACCAGATATTCACCCAGCGAAAATTCTTCGAACGAAAGGACGCGTAGTCCAGAATCAGCGGCTGGCTGCCCGCGACCATCTGCTCGCGTAGGGGATCCTCGAGATGATTTGGCTGATTGCGAAACAGAAAAGCCGTCTTGTCCAGTGGCGATCCAAAGGTAATCAGAGCCCGCGTGCGTTCCACCACCTGTCGCCGATCACCGGTGTCGCTCACGTTATCGAGGTTGATCGCGGCATTCAGCGTGTCATATGCAACAACGGAGCCCAGTGAATGACCCACGATGATCACCCGGCGGTATTTGGGAACCAGTTCCTCGGCGTTGGGAGTGAAGCCGTAGATCGCCTTGGCAGCATTCAAGCCGACCTTCTGAATCTCGTGACGCACTTCCTCAAACTTACTGTCTTTGTATGGCGAAATGTAGGCAGCTACGTCTCCCACGTACTGAATGAGGAAGTAGCGTACGAAAAAAACTTCAAACACTAGAAACCACCACCAAAAAGCGTGCAGCAAGACAGCGATAACAGCCAACGCGTGAAACCCCGTCGACCTGAGATGTTGAAAACCGGGCAAAATGATTTCAAGAATCTGGGCTAACGCGAAGTGAGCCGGATCGATGCTTTTCACCTGCGCCGCCAACTTCACAGAGACGACCGCGATGATTCCCACTTGCAACAACAGAAATGTCATTACCGCAAGCAGGCCGATCTTGGTTCTGGCGCCAATCTTTAGGGCCTTCGGCCTTCCGAACATCCACCGCTCAAATTTGCACTCTTTGAAAAGTCGACTATGCTTCAGGCCTGTCCAACCGGCATCTACAAAGAGAAATTTCAACGTTTCTCGATAGGTAACTTTCCCCTCCGTGAGTGGCGCCCAGTAGGCCTCATACAAGTGCACCTCGTGCTCGTCGCCATTGGCTCCTTCCCATTTGACCTCGGCGCGCGCCAGTAACTCGTCTTGTTGGCGAATCACTCTGACGGTGGTTGACGCCTTCTTAGGGGCAGCCTTCTTCAGCAGCGCCTTAGCCACTTGTCCCAGCGTTTCATAACGCACCTGCTGTCCCATCCCATGACACACCAAAACGGCGACGGCGTCGGAAGCGGGCCGAGCTTCGTGTGCAAACTCCTCCAACACACTCGCTCTGAGCGTCGGAATTCTTTGCTGTTCTGGCTCACCGAACGCAACCCTTGCATCAGCCGGTATAACCGAGCGTTGCATTGACATGGGTAAGCGCTCGCTTTCTGGCGACCGTCCGGGATACGCATCTACTCGTTCAGTCGCCACCGACTTTATACCTTCTCGCGCGAGATCGCCGAACACTCTATCGCCGCAGAGACGTGGCGCGAGAGATAGCCGTTGACCCACTCGTCGCTTCCGAGGATGACAAACCATCCGACAATCCATACCCCTGAATGGCCGCCGCGCTCACCCACGCCGAGCGCAACGCCTCGATGTAATCGACTCTCAATTGAAACAACGTCCGCTGAGCAATCAGCACCTGCGGATACGCCGCAGCCATATTCTCGTAGTTGAACTTGTACATGTCGTATGCGCGCTGCGCGCGAGGCAGCATGCTCGCTTTGTAACGCTCCGCTGCGGATCGCGCGAGTTTGTAATCGGCAAACAGGATATTCATCCGCTGCTGCAACTCCAGCCGCACACGATCCACTTCCTGCTCGCTGCGCGCAATCTCTGCCTTCCCTCCCTCCACCCCGCCTTGGTTGTGATTGAAAATCGGCAGCTGCACCCCAATCTGCGCGCCGCCGACGATGCCCACTCTCCGACCCGTTGGCTCCAGGGGCTCATTGTCCTGCGAAAGATTTCCGCTGACCTCGATATCTGGAATCGGCAGCTTCCGCGCTGCGATCAGGCTCAGTCGCGCTCGTTCTATTTCCTGCTGAGCCATCTTCATCTGGGGGCTGTCCGTTGCAATCTTCTTCATCCATTCCTGCTCATCGAACTGGGGCACGTCCTCAAGACTGCCCTCGAGGGGAGCCATCGCCATATCGGGGTTCCCTACGACGATCGACAACGACCGCCACTTGTATTGTTGATTCTGGATCGCCGCCTCCAGATCCAGCGCCGCCTGATCCCTCTCCACTTCCGACTGCAGCACGTCCGGCCGATCCGCCTGACCCACATTGCCCAGTTGGTACGACGTCTGCACCGCATCCTGCGCCAGCCCCAGCAAATCCTGCCTCGCTTCCACCATTCGCTGCGCCGCCAGCGCTTCCCAGTACTGCGTCCTTACAGCCGTCAGCACGCGAAATCGCTGAGAATCAATTCCGGTCAGCGCCAGCAGCCTGTCCTGCTCCGCTGTCCGCGACGCCGCGCCCAGCTTCCCCCCCATCACGATCGTCTGGCTCAAGAACCCACCTTGCTTTCCAGACCGGAAAGAGCCGCCGCGAATCTCGTCGCCGTAATACCCCATCGTCGGATTCGGATATAGCCCCGCCTGCCTCTTCACCCCCTCCGCCGCGCGAACACTCGCACTTGCCTGTGCAATCGTAGGATTGCGGCTCAACGCCATTTGCTCCAACTCGCTCAGCTTCACCGCTGGCCCACGCAGCTTCGGAGCCTGCGGCAACTTCATTCCCTCGTCGCCAACCTTCATTCCCGGGTCAGCCTGCATCGGTGAACTCATGCTCGGCGTAGCCATGCCCATTCCCGTGCCCATCTTCATTCCTTGCTCCGCGGGCATACCCGGCTTCTTTTCTTCTGGCATCTGCATGCCCGGCATAGAGTCCATCGTGTGTGGCCGGTCCTGCGCCCTCAACACCGAAGCGAAAAAGAACACGCCGCAAGCTGCGAAAATCCATCGCTGTCTAATACCCATCGCGTCCCCCCACGGCCGACATCCCTGATCCCTTCGCCATCGTTTTCTGAGCTTGCTTCTGCTTCAACTCCAGATAGTGGCTGTACTGGCCTTCATCGAGCACACGAATCAGCGTCATCATGCCGCCCATATAGCCGCTCCATCCCGCGGGAAGTCCCGCTGTCTCCGGCTTTTCCACCATCTTGTCCATGGCCATCATCGGCCCCTCCATATACGCATCCTGCGGAAAGCCCGGAACCTCAGTGGCGTTCGCCCCAACCTTGGGCATCCCATCCATCTGCATTCCCTTCATCTCGCTTTGCGCCCCGTTGCCGGTCATCGTCTCTGCCGTGCTGCCCACACCCAAGCCGCGACCGAGACTCGGTCCGCGTTTTTCCGCAGTCGCATCGCCCGAACCGGTCAGCATGCCCATCCCCGATTCCATGTCCTCCCCCGCTTGCATGCCGCGCACACGCGTCATCTTTCCCGCGTTCGAAGACATCTGGTTCATCATGTGGTGCGGCATATGGCAGTGCAGCATCCACGAGCCCGGATACTTTGCGTCGAACTCAATGTCCTGCGCCTGTGCCACGCCCACCAGCACCGTGTTGCGTCTCGGCCACAGATGCTCCGGCTGTCGCGCTCCTTCGTGTCCCGTAATCCAGAATGTGTTCCCGTGCAGGTGAATCGGATGATGGTCCATGCCCAGATTGATCAGCCGGATTCGCACCCGGTCTCCCAGCCGGACAATGATCGGAGTGGCCGCCGGCGACGACTTGCCGTTGAACGTCAGCCAGTTGAACTCCATGTTCATCGTGTTCGGAACTGTGTTGTTCGGCAGCAGGGCATATTCCTGCAGGATGATCACGTTGTCGCTCGCGACCGCAGGCGCATACGCCTGCCGAGGATGCAGAATGAACGCGCCGATCATGCCCAGCATCTCCTGCATCGCCATGTGCGAGTGATAGAGAAACGTCCCGTTCTGATGCAGCGTGAACTCGTACGTGAACTTGCCGCCCGGTGGAACAGCCTTCTGCCCGATTCCGGGAACACCATCCATCGCTTCAGGAATCTCGAATCCATGCCAGTGAACCGAAGTGTCTTCCGGCAAATGGTTCTCAAACAGAACCCGCACGCGATCGCCCTCCACTGCCTCCATCGTCGGACCGGGAGCACTCCCGTTATATCCCCACAAATCGACCACTCGGCCCGGCACGATCTCCTGCTTCACCGGCTCCGCCACCAGGCGAAATACCTTCACGCCGTTGTCCAGAGTGAACGGCAAACTGGCGATATCAGGGGTGTGAATGGAAGTGTGGCCATGCACGATCTCTCCGTGCGCTTTGCGGGTCACCGCGCCACGGTGGTCCGTACCGAGCCCACGTTGGTCTACTCCAAATAATTCGGGCCCAGAAGCAAGACCTGCTCCCAGTGCCAATGCACTTTGCAGAAAGCTGCGCCTGTTACTCATCTCAACCTCATCAACTCTTCGCAATACATTTGGATCGCGTGCGCGCTCACGCGTAGGAACGCGGGAACCTCTAGAGCGCACAAGAAGCCGCCCATGCAGCAGCATCGGCGGCTGGCGGAGTGGGGGAATCAGATGCGAAGGGGAAGAGTAGTTCGAGTAGTAACAGAAGCTCGATGAATCGGCGGCCGCAGCCACATCGCGTCGATCTGGTCACACGCACGCGCGTCCCGCAGGGTCGCAGTCGCAAAGTCGTGCCAGCAGGAAATATCAAACTGCGCAGGCGCCTGTTCTTCCGCCGCCCACACATGATCCAGTACACAAGCACCGTGGACGTGACTCTGGCCCCGCCCATCCTGCATCGCGCTCGCAACCCCGGGACATTGGTGCATCCCGTCCTCGGCCGCCCGGGGATGCATTGCGTGATGCATGGAACGCATCGCATCGTGATGATGACCAGTTGCACCCAGCGCGCAACGCACGTCGCAAGCCGACCCCAGCGCGCTCACCATCAGCATCGCCATAGCCAGCAAGAACGAAGATGCATGCTTCACAGACATACGCTGAAGCAATTCTCGCACGCGCGGGTACACACAAGAAAAGACAAGTTCATTGCCATCAAAACTTACGCGGCACGGCGCGCCGCCTAGTCCGCCAAAATCGCCAGATTTTCGCACTCCCGCATCAGCGGCACTCCACCCAGCAACGCGGCATCATTGCCCAGCTTTGCCGCCAGCACGCGCGGCTTCCCCCACACCACCCAGCTATGTTCATTCAAATAGTTCTGGATGAACGGAATGATCATGTCCGCGCTCCGCATCACGCCGCCGCCGATCACCACAATTGCAGGATCGTACGCCAGCACCTGCGTCACTACATTCGCCGCCCAGACGTGCAGGCAACGGTCGCGTATCTCGCTCGCAACCCGGTCCCCTTTCGCCGCTCCCGAGAACAGGGCTTTGAAATTCGTTGGCGCGCCATCATTCAAACAGCTCTCAGCGAAACCCGGCCAACCACGCGCAATCTCCGGCAGTGTCGACCCCGATGCCTCTGCCTCAGAGCAACCAATGCCGCTGCACTTACACTTCCGCCCATTCAGGTCGACGACAAAATGACCGCCCAGGGAACCCGCGTGCGCGTGCGCGCCTCGCACCAGTCGGCCATCCATCATCACTGTTCCACCGATGCCTGTGCCCAGCGTCAACATCACGACATCCGTCTGCCCGACAGCGGCCCCCACATAGTGCTCGCCCAGCAGGGCCATGCGGGCGTCGTTCTCAATGCCCATCGGCAAGCCAAATGCCTTCTTCGACCATGCGCCTATATCGATGCCCGGCGCATCGTCATACTTTCCCAGCGTCGACATAATATGCGATGTCCTGAAATCCACGATGCCCGGAAAACCGATCGCCACGCCGCGACACTCCGAGATATCTACATCGATCGACCGCGCCAATCGCAGCATTTCCTGTTCCATCATTGGCAAAACCTTCGCGAGCCTTAGTTCCCCGTGCAACGAGATCTCGCTCGACCCCAGCAGCTTGTCATCCTCCACAACCGCGCAGCCGACATGCGTGCCACCCATATCCAGCGATAAAACTTTCATGCTGTCGTCCTCATTTCCGAATCGGTGTATCATCAGCCCTTTCGTAACGAAAGGCGTCTTCGAAGAGCGAAATGAAACTGAACCTTTATCTCGTCAAGAGCACAGTCGTCGGCGCGCTCGGTGGTCTGCTGTTCGGGTTCGATACAGCCGTCATCGCCGGAGCAATTCACTCCCTCACGTCGCAATACAGCTTAAGCTCCTTCGGCGTTGGGGTCACTGTTTCCATCGCGCTGCTTGGCACCATAGTGGGAGCCATGTCGGCCGGCTCTGTCGGCCAGAAGTACGGCAGCCGCGAAACGCTGCGTCTCATGGCGCTCTTCTACATTGTTTCCGCGCTGGGCTGTGCCTTCGCCTGGAGCTGGCCCTCTCTGCTCGTCTTTCGTTTCATCGGTGGACTCGGCATCGGCGGCTCCTCCGTGCTCGCCCCCGTCTACATCGCGGAGCTTGCTCCCGCCAAGCTGCGTGGCCGACTCGTTGGCGTCTTTCAGGTCAATATCGTGGTCGGAATTCTGCTCGCCTATTTATCCAACTTCATCATCGGCCACTTCTCGCTCGGAACCACGGAATGGCGCGTCCAGCTCGGCGTCGCCGCGCTGCCGGCAATCCTCTTCTTAGTCTTGCTTTACGGCATTCCGCGCAGCTCCCGCTGGCTGGTCACGCAGGGCAACATCGACGAAGCCCGCGAAGTGCTCAAGCTCATGGGTGCTCCAGACTCAGAAGCCGAACTGCGCGAAATCGAAGAGTCGCTGCACTTCGAGCTCTCCGCGCGCAACGAACCGCTCTTCTCGCGCAAATACCGCCTCCCCATCTTCCTCGCCATCACCATCGGCTTCTTCAATCAG
>JBBPYY010000109.1:0-17270 GCA_038199445.1 Terriglobales bacterium
AGGAACGCGAGGCGTGGCGCGGAACCATTCGCGAGTTGTGCGGCGATCACAGGCAGCGTGGTTGAACCGGTTGCGCCGAAGGTCAGCGCGACTCCGTAGAGAAAGAACGCAGTGGCAAATGAGCCAAGCAGGAAATACTTGATCGCTGCCTCAGGACTAGCCGCGTTGCGTTTGCGCAGGCCCGCCATGATGTAGGTGGAGATAGAACTGATTTCGAGTCCGATGAAGACGACGAGCAGTTCTTGCGCTGAGGTCATAAACATCATGCCGACTGCGCCAAATAGAACCAGCGCAAAGTATTCGCCAACGTCGGTCGTGCGTCCTTCAAAATAATCGAGCGAGACGAGCAGTGTGACAAGCACGATGCTGGCGATCAACAGATGGAAGAAGATGCTGAACGAGTCGTTGATGACCGTGCCGGAGAAAGCGGTTCCAGGGCCGACGTGTGCCTGATAGAGCGTAGCCGCCATTGCGCCGAGTGTGCCCAGTATCGCGAGGCAGCCGAGAGGCGCGCGACTGCGATGCTTTTCCAGCAGCGGCTCGATCATCATTACCAAGACGCCGGTCAGCGTCAGGACGGTTTCAGGCAGGATGCGGAGGAGGGAACTAGTCGCGTTCATTTCAAAATCCTAAAGTCGACTTCGACCCTCAACTGCGGCCCATGTTTGTCGAGCGACTTCCGCGTAACATCGACGTATCGGGCAATATTTGCAGGCACGCTCTCAATGGCGCGCAGCCAGAGTGGCGAAGCGACACCCATCCACAGCATGAAGAAGATCGCCGGCCACAGCGCGGCTTTTTCGCGCGGGTTCAAATCGCCAAATGCAAACTGAGGCGTGACCGCCGTCTCTGGGCCGTAGAAAATACGCTGCACCAGCCATAACATGTACGCCGCGCTCAAGATCACGCCGAACGTGGCTCCGACCGCCCACTTCGGATGCGTGGTGAAGGTGCCGGAAAGAATCAGGAACTCGCCGACGAACCCGTTCAGAATCGGCAGGCCGATGAATGACAATCCTGTGACGACGAAGAGGCTCGCCATCCACGGCATGCGCGCGGCGAGACCACCGTATGCTGCGATGTCGTACGTTCGATAACGCTCGTAGAGCATGCCGATCAGCATGAAGAGTGCGCCGCCGGTGACGCCTTCATTGAGCGTCTGGAAGACCGCGCCATTGATGCCGTTTGCGGCAAAGCTGTAGATACCAAGGACGGCGAAGCTGACGCCGCTCAGTGTGGCGTAGGCGGCAACGCGCTTGATGTCTTTCTGTACCAGCGCCATCAGCGCACCATACAAAATTCCAATCGCGCCGAGCGCGACCATCAGCGGCGCTACACGCTGTGCCTGGATGGGGAACAAGCCGACGTGAAAACGCAGCAGGGAGTAGAGGCCGAGCTTTCCGGCGAGCACCATCGCCATCGCCGCGGGAGCTTCGCGCAATCCATCGGATAGCCAGCCGTGCAGTGGAAACGCAGGGACCTTTACCGCGAAGGCCAGCAGAAATGTCAATGACACAAGCAGCAGAACGGACCCCGACGTCATTGCGGCGATGCCGGGCATCCGCGCCTGCAGTTCGGCGAAGTCGAACGTGCCAGCCTTCGCGTAGAGCCACAGGATGCCGACGAGCAGCAAGGCAGACGGAATGAATGTGTAGAGGAAGAACTTGATCGCCGCCTGGCGGCCGCGCTCGATGCCGTACATGCCAATGATCAGCGTCATCGGCACCAGCGTCATTTCCCAGAACGCGTAATACAAGAACAAATCGAGGGAAACAAAGACGCCGAGCATAGCGGTCTGTTGCAGCAGGAATAGAACATAAAACTCTTTGGTACGTGTCTCGATTGCGCGCCATGAGACCAGCACACCGAGCGGCGCGAGAAATGTCGTCAGCATCACCAGCCACAACGAGAGCCCGTCGACGCCGAGGTGATAGCGAATCGCGGGCGTGGAAATCCAACTGGCGTTCTGTTCAAACTGAAAGCCCGCCTGCCCTGCGACGAAGTGCGCGACAAGATGCAGAGAAACCGCGAACGTCGCCAGCGTCGTACCCAGCGCAGCCCACTGGATTATGCGGCCTCGCCGCGGCAGCAACAGCAGCCCCAACGCGCCGAGCGTCGGCAGAAAAGTGATCACCGTTAATATGGAGCTGTCGAGATGCATCAAGCGCGCTCCAAATAGAGGACGACAGCGAGTACTGCAGCTGCTCCGAGTGCGAGCCACCCGGCATAGCTGCGAATGTTTCCCGACTGGACGCTGCGGATAAGCCGTCCAGCGCTCTGCGCCGATTCTGCGGCCACAGCCCCTGAGCCATCGACGAGCCCGTCTTCTACACCGCGCCACAACACGATGCGCGAGAACGCAGCGAGCGGCTGCACGATGACTGCGGAGTAGACTTCGTCGACCCAGTACTTGTGTTTCAGCAGCGCATATATGCCGCCTGTTTGCGCTGCTTCTCTTGTAACAGCGTCGCGGCGCCGCCTGTAGAGCACATCCGCACAGAACCACCCGGCCAGCGCGACCAGCAGTTCTATGCCGCTCAACATGCGCTCCAACGGAATATTCGGCGGTGGCGCAGCAGGCTGCGTATTAAATTCCGCCGCTTCAGGATTCGTCGCCATGGCGATGCTCACCTGCTCATAACTCGTCGATTCAGAATGGAAGACCGGCTCGAGGTAGCGCTCGAAGCGATCGCTGCCGCCCAACGCCTGCGGCCAGCCCATCCACCCACCCACCAGCGAGAGTGCCGCAAGAATTATGAGCGGTGCAAGCATCGACCACGGGCCTTCATGCACTTCGTGGCTCGCATGCGTTTCAGGATTGGCCTTGCGCAGCTCGCCAAAAAATGTCAGGTACCAGAGCCGGAACATATAGAACGAGGTCAGGAATGCTGTGACAACTCCGATGCCCCAAAGGATCTTGCCGTAGTGCGGAGTGACAAACGCGGCATAGAGATCCGCGTCTTTCGAGAAGAAACCGGCGAAGGGAAAAAATCCGACAATTGCAAATACGCCCGCCGTCATCGTCCAAAACGTCACAGGAATTTTTCGCCTGAGGCCACCCATCGCGCGCAGATCCTGTTCATCCCCCAGTGCGTGAATGACTGAGCCGGCGGCAAGGAACAGCAATGCCTTGAAGAATGCGTGTGTGACCAAGTGAAAGATGCCGGCCGAGTACGCTGCGACACCGCAACCCATGAACATGTACCCGAGCTGGGAGATCGTGGAGTAGGCAAGCACGCGCTTGATGTCGGTCTGCACCAGGGCAACGGTTGCGGCGAAGAACGCTGTCACCGCGCCGATGAACGCGACGGCGATCAACGCATAGGGTGCCCGGTCAAACAGTACGTGCGAGCGCGCGATCATGTACACGCCGGACGTCACCATCGTCGCTGCATGAATCAGCGCGGAGACCGGCGTCGGGCCTTCCATCGCATCCGGCAGCCAGACATACAGCGGAATCTGCGCCGATTTGCCGGTGGCGCCCAGTACCAGTAGCAGGGCGATTCCGGTCAATAAACCGGCCTGCATTTCAGGATGCATCGTGATGCCTTGCATTACCTGCTGAATATCCAGCGTGCCAAAATGCGCGAGCATCAAAAACATCGCGACCAGAAATCCGAAATCGCCGATGCGATTCACAACGAACGCTTTGCGACCCGCGTTCGCCGCAGAATCGCGTTGGAAGTAGAACCCGATCAGCAAATAGGACGCGAGTCCCACTCCCTCCCACCCGACAAACATCAGCAGGTAGCTCTCGGCCAGCACCAGCACCAGCATGAAAAACATGAACAGGTTCAGGTAGGCAAAGAAGCGCCAATAGCCCTCTTCATGCGCCATGTATCCGGCGGAATAAATGTGAATCAAGAACCCAACCCCGGTCACCACGAGCAGCATTACGAGCGCCAACTGGTCTAGATAAAAGCTGAAGTCGACGTGAAGTGGGCCTGCAGCAATCCATGTGGCGGCGCGCTCGACATGGGGTGAAGCGAACGCAGCGTGGCGGAGAGCGATGTTCAGAACCAGCAGAAAGCTGACCGCGGTCGTCAGCAGCGCGATGCCGGTGACGACGCTCTTCTGCAGACGGCGGCCAAACAGCGCGTTCACTAGAAATCCGGCGAAGGGCAGCGCAGGAATCAACCAAAGATGGAGAGAGGCGGTCATGATTTCATCAGGTTGATCTGATCCACGTTCAGCGTTTCGCGCGAGCGGAATACCGCGATGATGATGGCGAGTCCTACCGCTGCCTCTGCCGCCGCCACGACCATCACAAAGAAGACAAATATCTGTCCGCTGAGCTGATGCCACTCATGTGCGAAGGCGACGAACGTAAGGTTCACCGAGTTGAGCATCAGTTCGATCGACATAAAGATCGTGATGATGTTGCGTTTGATTAGGAACGCGCTGATGCCGATGCAAAACAGCACCGCGGCGAGGGCCAGATAGCAGGCGATAGGGACAGGTCCGTTCAAGTTCTCTTACGAATCCTTCCTGGCCAGCATTACGGCGCCGAGAATCGCGACAAGAATCAATACCGACGTCACCTCGAAGGGCAGCAGCAAATCGCGAAATAAGACTGTGCTTAGATCGCTGGTGGTAACCAGAAAACCGCCAAGATATGCGTTGCCAAACTGTTTGGGGTGCGAGAGAAATACGTACCCGAGAATCCCAAGCAGCGCAGCAACCCCCGGAATTCCAGCAGCGTAAGCCGCCTTAGACCCGTGCGTGCGCTCTTCTTCGCCAGCGTTCAACAGCATGATGACAAAAACGAACAACACCATGATTGCGCCGGAATAGACGATCACTTGCGCCGCGGCAAGAAACTCCGCACCGAGCAGCAAATACAACACTGCCAGCGACGTCATGACGACGATCAGCGATAAAGCTGAGTTGATGGGATGCCGCTGCAGCAGCAGATTGAGCGCGCCGCCTACACACAACATCGCGAACAGAATAAAGAGGGCTAGATGCATCGTGTGATATTTCGCAGCAGCAGAAAGACGATTGTAACTCAGCAAGATAGCCAAAACGCCGGATACCACGGGCAGAGTTAGTGGCGAAAGGCAAGGGCCAAACTGGTCACGACAATGTTCGCGACAGCGACGGGCAATAGAAACTTCCAGCCAAAACCCATCAGCTGGTCGTAGCGAAAACGGGGCAGCGTTCCGCGCACCCAGATATAGAGAAATAGGAAGAACAGCACCTTGATCGCGAACCAGAACAGGGGCAGAATCGCCCGGACCACGTGACCGCCGAATGCCGGTATCAGGGTGCCAAATGGGCTATGCCAGCCGCCCAGAAATAATAGCGTGGCCACACAGCCAACGGTAATCATGTTTGCATATTCCGCCATAAAGAACATGGCGAATTTCATCGAGCTATATTCTGTGTGATAGCCCGCGGTCAGTTCGCTCTCAGCCTCAGGCAAATCAAACGGCGATCGGTTGGTCTCTGCGTACGCCGCGGCGAGATAGATAAAGAACGCAACGAATTGGAGTCCGCCAAACACATTCCACGAAAGGATGCCGTGCGCGCCCTGGCTGTCGACGATATCCCGCAAACGTAAAGACCCAGACCGCAGCACCACGCCGACCACCGAGAGGCCAAGGGCGAGTTCGTAGCTGATCAGCTGCGCGCTCGCACGCATCGATCCGAGTAGGGAATATTTGTTGTTTGACGACCATCCCGCGAGCGCGATCCCGTATACGCCAACCGACGTGACGCCAAGAATGACCAGCAGTCCAATGTTTAAATCTGCACCTTGAAAAAGATCGACCCCGTGCCAGCGCACTGTTGGCGCGAATGGAATAACGGAGATGGAAATCAGCGCGCAGGCGAGCGCAATCATCGGCGCCATGATGTAGAGCGAGCGATAAACGCCCGTTGGCATCAGGTCTTCTTTCAGAAACAATTTGATGCCGTCCGCAAGCGGCTGCAGCAAACCAAACGGCCCGACACGGCTGGGTCCCCAACGGTTTTGAATGCGGCCAACGACCTTACGCTCGAGCAGCACCGTATAGGCAACGGCGGTGAGAAAGAGTACGAGAACGACGACCATCTTCACAATACTGAGCAGGATGTAGAGGAGTGGTTGATTCATACGATGCCAACGTTCACTTCTACTGTATCGGCTGCCGCATAGCGGTCAAAGTCGGTGACGTATGCGCGCTTTAAGTCAGAGTTCCAGACTTCTTTCCACGTTTCTACCACCGACGCCGGCATCGGCCCTTCCCGTCGCAGCAGCGCATAGCTGCCAAGCTGGATGGTTAGCACACGCAAGCCTGCAGGAGCAATCCGGGTCTCTGGCACACGGAACCCGAGCAGTACGGAATAGAGTCCGGAATGATCACTCTCGTAGTCGAAATAAGCGCTGTAGACGGCACCGTCTTCGACCTCAAGCTGTTCCAGAAACGGCTCGGCATAGAAGCGATTCCATAGCTCGCCAATCTTTGCGGGCTCGCTGTTGCTGACGCGCGCCGTGATGCCGCAGAGGACGAAGTTTTCGCGGCGAACGATCTCGTAATCCATTCGCTAGTCGGCCGCTACTTCTGTTTTGTCGGTTGTATGTGCTGCCTGCACTTCAAGCAGTTTCGCGCTGTACTGGCCCAGAGTGCCCGACGTGAACAGCGTGTCGCCGGAGGGGAGCACGAAATCGCGGCGATTGCTCTCTCCCGCGGTCGCGGGTGGCACATCGAGATGCTGATCATTGCCAGCAAGCAGGTCGAAGCGCGAGAAGTTATATCCCGGCACCAGGCGCTGTATTTCGTCGAGCGCCGCAGCAGGATCGAACGGGCTCAGCTTGGGTTCCAGGTCGTTCGCCGTCAGCCAAACCGCGTGTCGATCCGCCTCGCCCGATTGAGCACCGCGCGATTGGCCCATGTCGGCGCGCGTTCCCTGACCAAATGGGACCAGCTTGCGCACCTCCGCGCCCATGCGGTCAGCGATTCGAACAATCAATTCGAAATCGGTCCGTACGCCCGCAACGTCGCCGGCCTTCTTCACCGTCTGCAGGTCTCCATAGCTATTGGTCACCGTGCCTGCCTTCTCGTAAAGGTTTGCAACCGGCAGCACAACGTCGGCCAGCGCAGCGGTCTCTGTCAGGAACATATCCTGCACCACCACGAACGTGTTTTTCAGCGCAGACGCGTCGATGCCAAAGCGTCGCGCGGGATTCGACCCCACCACGTAGAGCGCTTTCAATTCTCTGCGCGCGGCCGCGTCAAACATCGCGACCAGATCAAGTCCTGCGGCAGCAGGGAAGCGGTCGCCATAATCGGCGCGGTAGGTCTCACTGTTGACGGGTACGTAGCCGGGTAGCAGGTCTGGCAGCAAGCCCATGTCTGCTGCGCCGCGCGAGTTGACATAGTCGCTGACCAGCGCCAGCTTTGCGCCCGGCAAGCTCTTGCCGAACGCCACCAATGCATCAATCGCCTCACCGCGAACTTCATTGCTGAGAACGATCAGCAGATTGGTCTCGCCCCGCAGCGCTTCGCGAAAAAGTTTCGCCGGCCCGCCGAATTCGCTCTCGGCCCCGCCGCCGAGAAATGCAGTTAGTGCGCCGTACTGATCCTCGCCGATGCGCAGCGTGCTTTTGGCCTGGCGCTCCAGCTTGATCTTGCGGTGGTTCGCGATGTAAATGCGAGTGCGATTCAGACGCGTATTCGTGCGCAGCGCCCAGGCCAGCATCGGGTGCTGTTCTGTTGGGTCTCCGCCGACCAGCAGAATCGCCGGCGCTTTCTGCGCATCGCGCAGGCTGGCGGTGCGGCCCTGTTCGCCGCTCAGCGCACGGACGAAACGTTCATAGTCGGCCGTTCGATGATGGTCGATGTTGTTGGTGCCGAGCACCGTGCGTGCAAATTTCTGCAGCAAATAGTTTTCTTCGTTCGTAGTGCGGTTCGATCCAATGACGCCGATGCTCGCGCCACCATGCGTGTCGCGCGCTTCCTTCAGCCCGTTCGCGGCTGCTTCCAGCGCCTGCTCCCAAGTGACCGCGATCAGCTTGCCACCCATCCGAACCAGCGGCTGCGTCAGCCGTTGGTCGCTGTTCGCAAAGTCGAACGCGTAACGCCCTTTGACGCAGAGAAAGTCATCGTTAATTCCGCTGCGGTCGCGATTATCGCCGCGCACAATCTCCATGCCGCTGCCGCTGCGCCGCACCCCGAGCGTCGTCTTGCAGCCATCGCCGCAATGCGTGCAGATGGTGGCAACGTGGTTCATCTCCCACGGCCGGGTTTTGTAGCGGTAGGTGTCAGAGGTCAGCGCGCCAACCGGACAGGCGTCGATACACATGCCGCATTCTTCGCAATCAAGCTTGTCGGGCTGGCCCTGCTCCTGCACATTGGGCGCGATTACGGAACCGACGCCGCGATTCTGGATGCCCAGCGCCCACACATCCATACCTTCGCCGCACATGCGGATGCATCGATAGCAGAGGATGCAGCGCGGACGATCGAAGTACACGACCGGCGACCAGTGCTGTTCGTCGCGATGTGCCTTGATCTCGACGTATTTCGATTCCGGTGGGCCGTACTTGAACGTCATGTCCTGCAACTCGCACTCGCCGCCGGCATCGCATACCGGGCAATCGAGCGGATGATTGCCAAGCAGTAATTCGATGGTCGCTTTGCGCGCCTGCTTGGTTTCATCCGTCTCCGTCAGCACAACCATGCCTTCGGTCACGGGAGTAGTGCAGGCCGTCTGCAGCTTCGGCATCTTCTCGATACGCACCACGCACATGCGGCACGCGGCCTGCAACGACAAGCCAGGGTAGTAGCAAAATGCAGGAATCTCTATGCCCGCCTTCTTGCAGGCATCAATCAACAGCGTCCCCGCGGGCGCGCTTAGCTGTTTTCCATCGACTGTGAAATTTACATCAGGCATGTATCAACGACGATTTCTCTGACTCGATAGTTAAGCGGGAATAGGAACTTCTATTTCTTCTGACAAAGAAGAGGGCTCCGGCACAGTCTCACCGTGCTCCTTCATCACGCGGATATGGGCTTCGATTCCTTCACGGATAAGCTCACGGGTTTCCTCCAGCGTCTTAGCAACTACGCCAAGACCTGGAAGGTCAGGAACATAGGCCCCGTATCCTGTTCGAGACTTCTCGTAAATCACTGTGTATTTCATTGCTGCTTCAACCCCGCTTGTTTCAGCATGCTGTTCAATGTGCCTCTAGAAATGTCGTCACCGCCGTGCCCTGCCACAGTAACGGTTCCAGGCTTACTTTCATGATGATAGTGGCGATGACTTCCTGTTGTCCTCGTATGACGCCAACCGTCATTTTCAATCATACGGAGGAACTCCCTATACTTCATGCACTCGTCAGTTCGACCAGCTCACTCTTCGCTTTTGGCGGCGCGGCCTTTAAATAGTCTTCAAATTCCTGGCGGAACTTGGTCACAAATGCGATCGTCGGCATCGCCGCCGCATCGCCCAGCGGACAGAACGTGCGCCCCATCATGTTCTCAGCCAGGTATTTAATATTGTCGATGTCCTTCAGCGTGCCACCGCCCGCCTGATAGCGCGTCAGCGTTTTTTTCAGCCAATCAGTGCCTTCGCGGCAAGGGATGCACCAGCCACAACTCTCATGCGCGTAAAACTTGATCGTCCGTAGCGCGAACTCGACGATGGAGACCGTCTCATCCAGCACCACAACGCCAGCGGAGCCCAGCATCGTACCGGCTTTCGCGCACTGGTCGAAATCCATGCCGATGTCGATCTCGGTTGCCTTCAGAATCGGAGTCGACGATCCGCCCGGCACCACAGCCTTCAACTGCTTGCCGCCGAGGATGCCGCCGCCGACTTCATAGATCATCTTCTTCAGGCTGTAGCCCATCGGCAACTCATATACGCCGGGGCGCTCGATATGGCCCGAGAGCGAAAACAGGCGCGTGCCGCCATTGCGCTCCGACCCGAGCGCCGCATACGCCGCGCCGCCCATCATCAGCGCATGCGGAACAGACGCGATCGTCTCAGCGTTGTTGATCACGGTCGGTCCGCCATACAAACCGACCACGGCAGGGAAGGGAGGCTTGATGCGGGGAATGCCGCGCTTGCCCTCGAGCGACTCCATCAGCGCCGATTCTTCGCCTACTTCATACGCGCCCGCGCCGGTGTGTGAAATCACATCAAAATCAAACTGCGAGCCGAAAATCCCTTTGCCCAGAAAACCCTTCGCATACGCATCCGCGATGGCCTTCTCCATAATCGTCAGCAGGTAGCGATACTCGCCGCGCAAGTAGATGAATCCCGTCTTCGCGCCGATCGCCAACCCCGCGATAATCGTGCCTTCAATCACTGCGTGTGGGTCGTGCAGAAAAATCAGATGGTCTTTGCACGTGCCCGGCTCGCTTTCGTCGCCGTTGACCAGCACATACTTCGGCTTCTCGCTCTGCTTGGGTACGAAAGACCACTTCAATCCAGTGGGGAAGCCGGCACCACCGCGCCCGCGCAGTCCCGAAGCCTTCATCTCATTGATGATCCACTCCGGTCCTTGCTCAATGGCCTTACGCGTTGCCGCGTAACCATCCATCTCGAGATATTTTTCAATGTCGGCCGCGCCCTGACCGAATCGCCGAGAAACGAGCTTCACTTCATCGGGATGTGAAACAAGATTCGGCATCTACGCGCTCCGTCCCGTGCCATCTGAAATGTCTGGCGTGATGGTCTCGCCCGCCTTGCGCGCATACTCATCCAGCACCGCATTCATGGTTTCCGGCGTCAGATTCTCGTGGAAGTCATAATTCACCTGCACCGCAGGGGCCCAACTGCAGGCTCCGATGCACTCCACTTCCTCCAGCGAAAACACGCCGTCAGGAGTGGTCTGCTTGTGCCCAATGCCCAGCCGCTCGCTGCAATGCGCCAGCAATTCATTTGCCCCACGCAGCATGCAGCTGATATTGGTGCATACCTGCACATGGAATCTCCCGACCGGCCTGGTCCGCAGCAGGGAGTAGTACGACAACACATTCCGCACATCGAGCGGAGTGATCTGGATCCGCTGCGCAATCTCTGCAACCACTGCGTCGGAGATATAGCCGACCTCATCCTGCGCATAGAGCAGCATCGGCACCAGTGCCGACCGGCGCACCGGATACAGCGTCACCAGCTTGTCGAAGCGCGCGGCCAGCGCCGGTGAAAAAATCGTATTTGCTGTCTCCGCCATCGGCTCCCTTCAGCTCACAGCGTAGACCAGCCGCGCGATTCTCTCGGCTGCCATGTCCATCTCTTCTACGCCCTCAGCGTCAAACTGCATCGCACCATCTTCTTGCAGTCTGAATCCGCCCTTCGCCACTCCGTGCAAACTCCACCGGCCGGCACCACTCACAGCCTCCAACTTCAGTTCCACCACCCGGCTCCCGCGCCGCACTAAAATCTTATCTCCGCTAATCTCAACATGCGCGCCGTCTTCGCCCAAATGCTGCAATCCGTGCGCCGCAACATAACTCCGCAGCAGGGAAGCAAACGACGTCCACAACTCTCCTCGCACTCGCTCCGCACTCGGTTCGGCCACGGCCACGTCAGGCCTTGAACTCTGTCGCTTCGATCACGCTTTCAATCACTGAAGCCGCCAGATACTCCGGCAGATCTGCCGCCGGTTTTTCTATCTTCAACAACTGTGTCGCACCTTTCGGCTGGCCCTTCTCGTCCGTCATAGTGAAGGCGATGCGTCCCGGCTTTGGATTCACTTCCATCTCCGCATTCTGCAGCCTGCCCTTGACGCCAAACTTCCAGTGACCAGCGGAATCCTTCTCACCGCCATACGCCAGCGCCATAAATTCCCCGCCCGGCGCGCCCTTTGTCGCGAGAGTATTGCACTCCGCCACTTTCTTCTCGAGCTGAACCTGCAATTCGTTCCCGACGGCCTCCGCCTGCGCATACGCCGCGGTGATCTCGTCATACATCTGTTGCGGAGTCTTCGGAGTCGGCGCCATCTCTACCTGTCGATCTCCCCAAGCACGATATCGATCGAGCCAATCACCGCGACCACGTCCGCCAGCAACTTACCGGCACACATCGTCTCTAGCGCCTGCAATGTCGCAAAGGAAGGATTGCGCATGTGCACGCGATACGGTTTTGCTGTTCCATCCGACACAACGTAGTAGGCCATCTCACCCCGCGGCGATTCGATCGCCTGATACACCTCGCCCGCCGGCACAGCAAAGCCTTCCGTGACAATCTTAAAGTGATGGATTAAGGATTCCATTTGCGTCTTCATCTTTTCGCGGTCCGGCAAAACAATTTTCGGCGCATCGGCAACAATCGGGCCGCCTGGAACTCCGTCCAGCGCTTGCTGGCAGATCTTTACCGACTCGCGCATCTCTTCCATGCGCACCACGTAACGCGCCCACACGTCGCCTTCATTGGAAATCGGCACGCGGAACTGAAATTTCTCATAGCCGGAATAGGGCATATCGCGCCGCAGATCCCAATCCACTCCGCTTGCGCGCAGCGGAGGCCCAGTCACGCCCAGCGCAATCGCATCCGCACCCGATAAATAGCCAACGCCCTTCGTCCGGCTCACCCAGATTGGGTTCCCGCTCAACAGGTTCTCGTACTCCACGATCTTCGACGGCATGATTTTCAGGAAGTTCCGCACGCGGTCGTAAAAATCGAGCGGCGGCTCCATCGACAACCCGCCAATGCGGAAGTAAGAAGTCATCATGCGCTGCCCCGAGACGCATTCAAAAATCCGCAGAATCTCTTCGCGCTCCCGGAAGCAGTAGAGAAATACGGTCAGCGCGCCAATATCCATCGCATGCGTGCCCAGCCAGACCAGGTGTGAATTCAATCGCGTCAACTCGTTCAGCAAAACACGCAGATAAATTGCCCGCTCCGGAATCTCCAGGGCCAACAGCTTCTCCACCGCCAGCACATAGCAGAGGTTGTTCGACATCGGGCTCAGGTAATCGATGCGGTCGGTCAGCGGAACAACCTGCTGATAAAACTTCGCTTCGCAGGTCTTCTCGATTCCCGTGTGCAGATACCCGATATCGGGCGCGCACTTGATGACGGTCTCGCCGTCAATCTCCAGCACGAGCCGCAAAACGCCGTGCGTCGACGGATGCTGCGGCCCCATGTTCAGCACCATCGTGTGTTCTGCCACGCGATCGAGATGCAGCATGCCAACGGCGTCAGGAACGACGCCAACTTCTGTATCAATCTCGATCGGGTCGTGAGGAAGAGTCGGCATCAGCGGTATCCTTCCACCGGATAATCTTTGCGCAGCGGATGGCCTTCCCATTCTTCCGGCATCATGATGCGGCGTAGATTCGGATGCCCGCCAAAGCGCACGCCGAACAAATCAAATATCTCGCGCTCATAGAAGTTCGCCGACGGCCAGACCGAGGTAATCGAATCGACCACCGGATCGACGGAATCCGCCAGCACAGCCAAACGCACCCGCTCCCTCAGCTTGTGCGAAAGAATGTGATACACCACGCGAAAGCGCGGCTCATCCGGAGCCATATCGACGCACGTCACATCTTCGAGAAAGTTGTAGCCCGCATCGCGCACCAGCTTCGCGGCAGGCAGAATTGACTCACGCACGATCGTCAGCGTCAGTTCATTGCGATCAAACTTTGCCGCGACCACAGCGTCAGGTGCGCCCGCGCGAAGCGCTGCGACCGCTGCGTTTTTCGCATGCGCTTCCAGCACGAACGCCTTGTCCTGCAGCGGTCCCATTTAGAGATCTGCCTTGTCGGCGGACCAGTTCAGCACGCCCTTCTTTACAACGTAGAACAATCCGACCAGCACGAATCCCAGATACACCACCATCTCCCAGAATCCGAACAGCCGAGATCCGGTAATGGCGGGCAGCCGCCGGTAAATCACCGCCCACGGCAGCATGAAGACCGCTTCCACATCGAACAGGATGAACAACATTGCGACCATATAGAACCGCACAGAAAATCGTCCGCGCGCATCGCCCGTCGCCTCGATGCCACACTCATAGGCCGATAGTTTTGTTCGGGAGTTGCGGTGCTTGCCGATCTTCCACGACAGCCCGACCATGGCCGCGCCCATGCCGACCGCCGCGATGATTTGCAGCACGAGCGGCAAATAGTTCCAGTAGTAGTTGGTTGGCTGCATAGTGTTCGAGGAAGAGGAGATACCAGCCCCGCGCACCCCTCACTCCGACTCTATGGTCGGTCTGAAACGCTGTCAAGCAAGCGGCGCAGCGCGAGCTTTGTGTAACGCAAACTTCTGGGCTGCTTGTGACGCCATTCGCCTCCCAATGGTCCCAATTTGAACTTCGCTCCCAAAGCGGCACCCCGCGCGCACCTAAATTCCCAGCCGTCTGAAGGAATCGCTGGCCTCCAGAACATACTGCGGAAGGAGGGCAAAGACATGGTTCTTCTAGCCGAGGAGTCGAACGAAATCATGGAGCAGGAAGCGATCTTCGCCGAGTTACGCAGCCGGAACCCGCATGGATCAGCCGCGGATATGGCTATGAGCCGGGAAGAAATTCGCCGCGTACTCAGCAGTCGCTCCGCCAGCGCATCGCGCAGGTCGCCTGTGACCGAGGGTGCCCAACGCCCGTTGACTGGGCATGATCAGACGGCCTTCCGGATGCTTGGCCATGCGATGCAGTATCTGATGAATCAGGTCCCGATGGACGGACCCGAGACCGTCTTCGCCGACATTCAGCACGCCGATATGCAAGCCGCCGCAATCCTGGCGCGCGCCAGCCGCGAACTTTTCCTGCCGACCGCGCAACCTATCCTCGCCGCAGCAGCACGGGTCAGCTTGAGAGAACGCCTGCACATGGTGATCTCGCAGTTCGGTATCGGACACGTGAGACAGTCCGCCTGAGTGATACCTTTGCGTTGCAATGAAGCTGCTGCTTAACGGAAACCTCCGCGACTTCCCGGGGCTTGATAAAACGCCGACCATCGCCGCCCTGATCCATCAACTGGCCCTTGCAGAAGACCGGGTCGCGGTGGAGCATAACGGCATCATCGCCGCCCGCGACACCTGGTCTAGAACGCCCCTCGCCGAAAACGACAAGCTCGAAGTAGTTCACTTCGTCGGGGGCGGCTGCCACTCGCCGACGATTCTCATTCGCAACTAACTCGGCTTCTTGATCGCGGTCACAATCCGCAACGGCGGAAATGTGAGCAGGTTGAACCCATTCCGCGTGACAGACAGACCGGCATCCCTGAAGGCTGCAGCATAATTCCGGGTATGTCTGAAATCGCAGATAATGGCTCGGCCACCCGGCTTCAATACACGGGCGATCTCTCTGCAAGCCTGATCCCGTTCCGCGCGACTAGCGATGTTGTGTATGCAAAGATTAGAAAGAACGATGTCAAAACTTTCGTTTGCGAAACTCATCTTCTGAGCGCCTTCGCTAATCAGCGAAGCCTTGGACGCAATCCCCTCGATTTCCAGATTCTTCTGCGCAGTCTCAGCGGTGTTGTTGCTCAGATCCTTCCTGCTCCAAATATCGATTCCCACCGCCGTGCCCGTCGTGAGGCGTTTCGCCGCGCCCACCAGCATCAGGCCGCGCCCAGTGCCCACGTCGAGGACGCGCTCATCGCCGCGCCATACCAGACTGTTCAGCATTTTGTCGCGATGTCTGAACTTCCCCCATTTCGAATAGCTCAGCATCAGAGCGGCCTCTAGCAGACAAATGACCGCTGTAATCAGGAAAGTTCCTCGCCCGAGTTGCAGGGGTCCGAGGTGTAAAACGGGGGGCGCAAAGGAGAAAACGAGAGCGCACGCAGCCCCAATCAGAACGAGATTGCGAATAACCCCTGGCGCGTCAATTCCATAATCGGCTTTTTGATGATTGAGCCTAGAAACCATGTCACGGCATCCTACCGTCCTTCGAATCTGGATCTTTGGTTGAAGTGGCCTAAGAATTCTTCGCGATACCCACATTCGGCACATCGATCCCAAGAGCGGTCGCGAGCGCAATCTGGTGGTCCTGTTCTTCCACCAAGATGCCGCGTATCTGCTCCGCCATCGCATACTCGCTCAGCGCCTCGCACTGCCGCACCCGCTGACGATAGTTGCGAATTGTCTCTCCCTCATTGTCCAGATCAAAGCGCAGCATCTCCTCTGCCTTCTCTGAAGTCTTTACCGGCTTTGGCACAACGGCAGGCATGCCTCCAAGGTAGTCAATCTGATTCGAAAGAATCAGCGCGTGCGACAACTCTTCCTGCGCATGCTTCTCCAGTTCTCCCGCGATGTTCATATACTGCGCGCCCTTCAATACTTGTGAATACACGACGTACGCGATGATCGCCTGATACTCCCGCGCAAGGTCTTCGTTCAGGTACTGAATGAGTTGTTCGCGAGTGATGACTGAACTCGATTCAGCCTGCTTCTGCTGATCTGCCATTTGTTCTCCGTTTTGTCAAAGTGAAGTGTCTTGTTAACGCGCAGCCACCGGGCAGCCTGTTCAGTTCAATGGATGCCTCTCGCTGAGAACAGTTGCTCTCTCGCACATTCGCCCAAGAGACTTTAAGCCGCCGAATCGCCCTTACCGGAATCGACATAAGCCAGAAGTTGTCCCCTGCGGAGTCGGCTGATAAAAGATGTCAAATATTATTGACAGGCTATTTGCGCCTATGGTAATCACGAATCCATAGTAAATTCCGCTCTCGCGCTACTGCGAACTCTTTATATGGTGGTTCCCATGAATCGGAACCGGTTCATTACTTCCTTACTTGTCTTCGCCTCTATTCCCGTGTTCTGCATTTTGCTAGCGTTTCATGGTTGTCAAGGCGCTCGCGCCACCGGGCGCGTCAGCGAGGCAAATCTTAACCACTGCAATCCATCCTCTTTATAAGATGGCAACACCTCATCGCAGTATCTGGCAAGAAATCAAATCTGCGATTGTCCCGCCGGTCTCCGCCTGTGCGACGCCCATCTGCGACGGTACACAAACAAAGCCCGCATTTAATCCAAATCGTAACGGCTACGGCAATCGTTGCCCTGACTGCCTTAATGGCCCTTGCGTTATATATCTATGTACACCCCGTAAACAATACAAGTAGGCATTGCATCTACGGAACAAACCCAGCCTCACAATGCAAGAACGCATGCGAACTCGACATTAACGTATCTTGCGATTCCATCAACGGCCGCGGGCATTACCCCTGCCCCCCGTAATTGTGTTTCCAGGAATGATTACGGGAAAATGTAATCAATACGATAAGAGGTGACCAAAATGACGAGGAAATTTAAACATTGGCCATTTTTCGCAGCGATAATGATTTCTTCATCTTTCGCGCTAAACCAACAAATAATGCTGGATGCAA
>JBBPYY010000110.1:0-15003 GCA_038199445.1 Terriglobales bacterium
GCGACGGCGGCCGGGCTGAAGGGGAAGGTGCGGATCAACGCTTCAGGGTGCCTGGACCAGTGCGAGCATGGCATCAACATCGTGGTATATCCAGAGCAGACATGGTACGGCTTTGTGAAAACGGAGGACCTCGACGAGTTGGTGGAATCTCACTTGATGAGCGGGGTGCCCGTCGAGCGGCTGGAGCTGACGGATGGGTGCGTAAACACTCGCGAATGTCCGCACAAAACGGCCCTAAGCAAGATCGAAGACCCGCAGCTGGTCGCAAAAACTGTGTGATAGTTTTGATAACGGAATGATTTTTTCTAGGGATTATGTAGGATTTTTGGCCCGCCAGACCATCAAGCTGCTGGCCGAGGCCAAGGTGATTCGCACGGACAAGCCGAGCGTGCTGAACGAGCGCGTCACGGCGGCAATGCTGGAGGAGCTGGCACTGGAAGACCGCATCAACGATGAGGTACGTGTGATTCTGGAGGCGTATCAGCAGGAGATGATGCGCACGGGCGCGAGCTATCCGGAAATGTTCAAAAAGGTAAAGACCGAACTTGCGCGCAAGTACAAGGCGGTGCTGTGAGAATTTCACGCGACAAGGTGAATAAGCTTGCCCACACCGTTGCCGACACGCTGGCAGATGTGGAGGAGTGCGAGTTTCTTGAAGACCGAAATACGGTGCGTCAGGAAGCGCGGAAGATCCTGGAGAAGCTGTTTAGCGAAGAGTTGAAGATCGACGCAGCGGCACGGTTAAAAATTCAGTCGCAGCGCAAGATCATCCTCGAAGGCTCGCAGGAGTGGGACATCCTGTATCGCAAGTATTACAATGACGAAGTGAAGAAGCTGGGCATTTAGCGCCGGTTTTTCTGTTGGTCGCATTGGGGTGAATACGGAGCGCGGACACAGTTGTGTTCTGCGCTTTTTATGTTTTGTCTTGAGACTTGGTAGCGTCATCGGGGATCGAACCCGAACTCTCCGCCTTGAGAGGGCGGCGTGTTAACCAATTACACCATGACGCCGAGAGGCGAAACCAACCCTTCGAGTATAACAAGGCGCGGCAGCGAGAGCGGCCCGAAGCAGCGCGAAAAAATACAGGCGTAAATGACGGCAAAATTTCTGTGACGTATGCTTCCCTGTCGGGAAGCAATGTTTTTTCGAAAAGAGGGCTTGCGTGTTATTGACAGCGTTGATTATTGAAGTGGAGCAGCCGGAGGGAATTTCTACGCGGAAGCTGGTGCTAGAGACAGAAAGGCACAATGTGCTGACAGCGTATACGGGCGATGGCGGCCTGGATTTGATGCGGCGATTTCCGAATGTCGATGTCGTGGTCGTGCACACGGAGGTGGATGACCTTCCCTTTGGTGAAGTAGTCCGTCAGGTGAAAGAAATCAGGCCCGACGTGAAGGTGGTTGCGCTCGCGCCGGACGGGAATCGAGATCCCGAGGGAGCTGACTATGTGATTTCAAGCTACGATCCACAGACTCTTTTGAAGCTGCTGGCCAAAGAATTTCGTGCGGACGTGTGAGGGCGGTCTGGTGATAGCCCGCGCGCGGGTCAACAAAACCAGTTAGCCGGTTCACGCATCCCTGTCCTCAGCCGGATCCAGGCCGGCGGGATTAGAGGAAGAATGGACAAGCCTGAAGATGTGCGTGGCGCATGGATGCGCGCGTTTGAGCACTAGGGCCCGGCGTTGGTGGACGTTCGCGTCAATCATCAGGAGTTGTCGCTGCCGCCGAGCATTGAATTAAAGCAGGAGTTCGGATTCAACATGATCTGTTGAAGGCAGTATGAAGTGGACGAGCGGACGAAGTAATTGATCTGGCGAAGACAAATCTATTGCGCTAAGGAGAGTGTGATGATGAAGAAGAAAACGGCGGAAACGATAGAGGCGATGACAAAGAGTAAGCCGCGCTTCCTCTGGGGATTCACAGCGGGAGCTGTTGGGGGGCTCGCGGGAGCCGTGGCGATCGTTGCGATGGAGCAATTTTCTGCGCCTCGGGGTTCAGAGGATGCGCGGCCACAGCGTGAAGCGGAGCGATGGACAGCGGACCGTACGCCGCTGGCGGGGGCGACGGGGCAGCGCGTTCACTGGGTAGTCGGAGCGCTGGCGGGCGGCGCATACGGGATGGTGGCTGAGGTGTGGCCGCAGGTGACGGAGGGCAACGGTGCTGCTTTCGGATTAGCGTTGGAAGCGGCGACGCACGAAGGGTCAACGGCGCAAGGTGGGTTTCTGTCCGGGCCTGTTATGCAAGGCATCCTGGCACGCACGGGCGACGTTACGACGCATGCGGCATACGGAATGACGGCGGAATTCGTGCGGAAGCGCCTGCGCTCATGGCTTGAATCGCGAGACGGCAAGCGTCGGCTCGAGGCAAAGCGCAGTGCGCAGCGTAATGTAAACTTGAATTTACCGGCATGAGTGAGCAACAAAAGATTCCGACTGGCGACACATCGCAGGACCGATTTCTCTTTGGATCGATGGACTCGATGGCGAAGAACCGGGAGAAGGTTCGCGAAGTTACCTTCGGATATGACCAAACCGAAGGCGTGATCATGACGTCGTTGGATTTTGCCGTGAACTGGGTGCGGAAAAATTCAGTGTGGCCGATGACGTTTGGCCTTGCGTGCTGCGCCATCGAGATGATGTCGATGGGAGCGTCGAGGTTTGATATCGCGCGTTTCGGCTCAGAAGTGTTTCGGCCTTCTCCGCGACAGAGCGACCTGATGATTATTGCAGGGCGCGTTTCCGTGAAGATGGCCCCGGTGATTCGGCGGCTCTATGAGCAGATGCCTGAGCCGAAGTGGGTGATCTCCATGGGCGCGTGCGCAACCTCGGGCGGCGTCTTCAACAACTATGCGCTGGTGCAGGGCGTGAATCAGATCATTCCGGTGGACGTGTATGTGCCGGGATGCCCACCCCGGCCAGAACAATTGATGTACGCGATCACTTTATTGCAGGAGAAGATTCAGCGTGAGCGCGGCAGCGTCAAAAAGGCTCTGAATATGGGTTGAACGGGCCGCTTCAGCGGCGCTGTTCCGATGCGGGCCTGGATACTAGAGAATTACTAGCAAAAGCTGGTAGAAATTACAGTTAAGGTATTGATTCTGAGGTAAAGTTGACTTAACAGAGGCAACTCTGTTGCCTCGAAATGCATTAAGGTAGAGAGTGATTTCCGTTCGTTCGGTGAGTCATTCCTTTGATCCAGTGGGTGCGGTTTGCCGCATTTTATTTGATGTGGCTGAATTCGATTCCATCTGGCACGATTTTATTTGTGTAGTTCTTGTGGAGGATAAACGCATGCAAGCAAGTCTTTTAAGGTCTCTTAGCCGGATGATGGTGGCATTCTGTGCGCTTGGTGTCGGCACAGCCGCACTGGCACAGACGACCGCGTCGGGCACGCCCAGCTCGGCTCCGACCCCGGCGGCCCCAGCACTTAACCAAAACAACCCGTCGCGTGTCGATGTGTTCCTCGGCTATTCGTATCTGGCACCCCACGGCAGCCTGAAGAATCAGTTGTTTGGGAATACGCCATTTTCCTCGGTGGATTATGGGGCGATTGGAAGCGCGACATACTTCTTTAATAAATATTTCGGCGCTCAGCTTGAGCTCGCCGCGCATCCGAACGGCAAGAACGACGACTTCTACACTGGCGGTATTGGCCCAGTGTTTCGTTTTCCGCTGCAAGACGTTACCCCATTCGCTCACGCGACGGTAGGCGCGGTACGCGGGGACGGTCCACGCAGCCTTCCGTTTCGCTATGGTCCGGCCCTGGTGGTCGGCGGTGGTATGGATTACGCGACACCGTTTTTTGGTGGCAAGCTCGGCCTTCGTCTTTTCCAGGCTGACTATGAGTACATGCACCTCAACTTTGGCCCGGTCACCCAGCCAAGTGGCGGTCGCGCGAACTTGAATGCGGCGCGTCTTAGCACCGGCCTCCTGCTGCACCTCGGTTCGATCATTCCGCCGCCACCGGTTGCCTACGCGTGCGTAGCCAGCCCGGCAGCGGTATATCCGGGCGATCCGGTCACGGTTACCGGTACGGCAACCAATCTGAATCCCAAGAAGACCGCGACCTACTCCTGGTCCTCCACCGGCGGCAAGGTGAGCGGAACTTCGAATACGACCACGGTAGATACGAACGGCATGGATCCAGGCAGCTTCACCGTCACGGGGCACGTTACGGAAGGTCCGAAGCCCGGTCAAAGTGCAGATTGCACCGCAACCTTCACCATGCAAGCTTTCCAGCCGCCGACTATAACCTGCTCTGCGAATCCCACCACGGTGAAGCCGGGCGACAGTTCTACGGTCACTTCGAGCGGCGTAAGCCCGCAGAATCGTCCACTCACCTACAGCTACAGCGCTTCGGCGGGCCAGATCAGCGGCACGACGAACTCGGCTTCGCTTGCGACACAGGGTGCTCCGACGGGTCCAATTACAGTGACTTGCACGGTCACGGACGACAAGGGTCAGACGGCATCGGCGACGACCACAGTCAATGTGGAAGCGCCGTATGTTCCGCCGGCTCCGAAGAGCCAGAAGCTGTGCGCGATCGCGTTCGGCCGCGACACCAAGCGTCCGGCACGCGTCGACAACGAAGCGAAGGCCTGCCTGGATGACGTTGCTCTGAACGCCCAGCGCTCGGCTGACTCCAAGTTGGTAGTCGTAGGCGAGGCTGGAACCGATGCGAAGCACGGCGATAAATTGGCTGCACAGCGCGCGGTAAACACCAAGGCATACCTGGTTGAGGAAAAGGGCGTTGACGCCACCCGCATCTCGGTACGCACCGGCCCAACCGGCACCGATCAGGCTGAGAACTACCTGGTTCCTGCTGGCGCGGCGTTTGACACGGATGTGACCGGCACCACTGCGGTTGACGAGACCACTGTCAAAGTGCAATCGCGCAAGGCGCCCGCACCCCGCAAGCATCATCATGCAAAGAAAGCGGCTGCGGCACCTGCACAGTAAAACGCTGTTGAACCAACCGAAAGGGCTGACTGGGATACACCCAGTCAGCCCTGTTTTTTGTTAATCGAGACATTTAGACTAAATTCTATAAACTTCACGAACGTCTAACCTGGGAAAGCAAGTTCCTTCCCTGATTGGCTATTTGGGTACATCTTTGACTCCATCTATGAAGCGATTCCGGTTCCTCGCCACAGTATTAGCGGCAACTCTTCTTTCGGTCATCGGCTCGTGGTCCGCCTCCGGCCAGTCTTCGTCATCCCCGCAAATGGGCTTGCCGGGTACTACGCAAAGATGGATGAATACCGGCCCCGACGGCGGCGATGCGCGCAGCTTCGCCATGTATCCGTCCGACCCCAAGAGCCTTTATTTAGGGACGAGTGATGGATGGGTCTATCACTCCAGCAACGGAGGAGGTACATGGAAGCGGCTGGCCAGGGTCGGCGACCGGGACGATCTGGTGATCGACAATCTGCTTCTCGACGCCGCGAAGCCGTCACGCATTTTGGCCGCTGCTTGGGTCGTGAACGAAGCGGACGGTGGACTCTATGAGAGCAACGACAATGGCGTGAAATGGACGCATATTGCCGGAATGGATGGCCAATCCATCCGCGCGCTGGCACAGGCTCCTTCTGATCCTAAGATCTTCGTAGCAGGCACGTTGAAAGGCGTATACCGCAGTACGGATGGCGGCGAAAACTGGACGCTGATCAGTCCGGAAGGCAGCAAGGAGATGCATGAGTTCGAGTCCATCGCGATCGATCCGAAAGATCCGAATGTGATCTACGCGGGCACCTGGCATCTGCCGTGGAAGACCACAGATGGCGGCAAGTCCTGGAACAACATCAAGCAGGGGCTGATCGACGACTCCGACGTGTTCTCGATCATCATCGATCCTGCGATGCCGAGCACGACGTATCTCAGCGCATGCTCTGGTATCTACAAAAGCACAGATGCGGGCGCTGTTTTCCATAAGGTGCAAGGCATCCCGGCCACAGCGCGCCGGACGCGCGTCTTGATGCAGGACCCAACGCATCATAATATTGTCTACGCCGGCACCACGCAGGGCTTATATCGCACCACTGATGACGGCAAAGTGTGGAGCCGCATGACCGGCGACGACGTAATCGTCAACGACGTCTATGTCGATCCGACCAACTCATCGCGTGTTCTGCTAGCGACAGATCGCAGCGGTGTCTTAACCAGCGACGACAATGCGGTGACGTTCAAATCGACCAATGCGGGATTTTCGCAACGGCAAGTGGCAACACTGCTGATCGATCCTGACAACGCGAAGAACATATACGTAGGCGTACTGAATGACAAAACCTACGGCGGCGTTTTCGCGTCGGATGACGGCGGAATGACCTGGGCGCAGCGCAGCGAAGGGCTCGGCGGACGCGATGTGTATGCGTTGATTAAGGCACCGGGCGGCGAGTTGATTGCTGGAACGAACAGCGGGATCTTCGCACTTGCGGGCACCAAGTGGAATGTAGACGGCAAGACAATTGAGCACGCCGAGAAGAAGGTAACTCATATCGTCAAGAAGAAGCGCGTTGTCGAAACCAAGCACATCACGGTTGCCGGAAAAGAGTTGAAGGCACGCGTCAGCGGGCTTGCTGCGAGTGGGGATCATCTGTATGCCGCGACGGACAATGGCGTCTATGTGAGCACCGATAAGGGATCCACGTGGGAGCAGAAAATACTGCCATCCAACGCTGACCCACACTTTATCGAATCTGTCGGCAGCGACGTTTTAGCGGCGACGTTCACCAAGGTGTTCGCATCGCATGATGCTGGCGTTACGTGGCAGGCAGCCGAGATGCCGGGGAAATTGACTGGAATCGCAACGATGACGTCAGCCCGCGGCGCGGGCGGGAAGCCCGTCTTCTATCTCGGAGGCCGAGAGGGCATTTTTTATAGCGAGGATGCAGGATCTTCGTGGACCCTATCCCGCCTGCCGGTGGCGGACATCGGCAGCCTGACCTACAGCGAAAAGTTAAATCGCGTGTTGGTTGTTTTTCGGAGCTCGACGATGATATATGCCATTGACCCAGTTGCGCAGACGTGGAAGTGGTGGAACAGCGGCGAGAAATTGCGTACGCTGCGGTGGACGGATGGCCGCTTCATCGGGGCGACGCCCTACGAGGGTATTGTGGTCAGTCCGAAGGACAGTGGAGGGGCGCTCGGCTTAGGTGCTGGGCAGTAAGTTGTCTGTCGCTACCAAAGGCCGCTGGTTAAACTCCTGCGGCCTTTAATTCGTCCAGTAGATTTGCTTTCTTCTCTTCGGTGAAATCACCCGTCGCCCGCCAGATCACCTTGCCACTTTTATCGACCAGCAGGACAGTAATGGCGCTTTCGCTTGGAATGTCCAGTGAATGCCGAAAGTCCTGTTTGTCGATATACAGGGTTATGGTGCGCGCGCGGGCTTTGTTGTCGGCGATTCCGCTGCGCATGGCCGAATCGAGATACCAGCGAAAGATAGGATTAGAGCGGCCGATGGTGGGTAGCTCGTAGTAGCGAAATCCGGAGTGCGCAGCCTCAATTTCTTTCGCTGCCGGCAGCCAGGTGTCTACGTCTTTCTGCTGCTCACGTTCGAAGGCGATAAGCAGCAGATTCGCGGTGCCTGCGAAGTCTTGCGGCAGAACCATTTTCTGTTTTGCAAGGTTGGTCGCCGCGAGGTTCGGGAAGACTGCATCCTGTTGCGCGCGCGACGGGAGTGCAATGCTGATCGTCAGCAGACCGATCATGCAAAACAGAGAATTAGACCGTTTCTTCATTCGAGCCTCATGCTAACAGGAGAGACGTATACGGCTGTACTGCGTTACTCCGCGGCGTTTTTGATGCCAACATCCGACTACCGTAGGACTGATCTCCGGATGGAAAAGATGCGGGTATCATGAGAGACGTGAGTTCCGCATGGCAGTCCCCTAAGACACGCCGCCCGTTTGCGACGACAGATGCCCGGCTCGAGGGCGTGCATGATCGCGTGGTCGCGGGCGCGCGATTGTCGTTTGACGATGGCGTGGCGTTGTACCGGTCGCCTGACATCCTCGCCGTCGGCTGGATGGCGAACTATGTGCGCGAGCAAATGCATGGGGACACGACTTACTTCAACGTGAACCGCCATATCAACCCTACGAACGTGTGCGTGGCGGCGTGCCGGTTGTGCGCGTTCGGGCGCAAGAAGGATGCCGAAGGTGCATACACGATGGCGCTCGAAGAAGCTTGGGCGTCCGCGGCCTCGGGATATACGGAAGCGGTGACGGAGTTTCATATCGTTGGCGGCCTGCATCCGGACTTGCCGTTTGAGTATTTTCTCGACCTTGTAGCGGGATTGAAGGAGCGCTTTCCGCAGGTGCACATCAAGGCCTTCACCATGGTGGAGGTTTCGTTCCTGGCGAAACGCGCAAAGCTGAGCATTCGCGAGACGCTGGAAAAGTTGAAAGCGGCAGGCGTCGATTCGCTCCCCGGGGGTGGCGCGGAGATTTTCGCCGACCGTGTGCGCCACATCATCTGCGATCACAAGATTGATGGCGGTGAGTGGCTGGAGACAGCGCGCACCGCGCACCAGATCGGACTGCGGTCAAACGCGACGATGTTGTATGGACATGTCGAAAGCGATGAAGATCGCGTCGATCACATGTTGCGGTTGCGCGAGTTGCAGGATGAGACAGGCGGCTTTCAGACATTCATTCCGCTGGCCTTTCATCCCGCGCATACGGCGCTGGATCATTTGGCTACGACGACTGGACTCGAAGATATTCGCCAGATCGCAATCGGCAGATTGATGCTCGATAATTTCGGCCACATTAAGAGCTACTGGCAGATGGTGACAGCGAAGATGGCCCAGATCTCGCTGCGCTTTGGCGCAGACGATATCGATGGCACGGTGGTTGAAGAGAAGATTTATCACGATGCTGGCGCAACGACTCCGCAGGGCATGCGGCGTGCAGATCTGGTTCGCTTGATTACTGAAGCGGGCCGCGTGCCGTTTGAACGTGACACGCTGTACCGCGCCGTGACCCGGAGCGAAGACAGCTTTACCATCGCCGTCTAAAGCGCGGGATCTCTGATCTGAGGTGCAGTTTTTGCGAGGCGCTTTCGGTCACGCCGCTTCCGCACCTCACGAGCGGCAATCCAAATGAGAGCGGCAAAGGTGATGGTCAGTAGGCCCGCAGCACGCCAGCCGTGCAGTTGAGGAGTGTCGCGGTAAAGCAAAGCCAGGCCGACGAAGCAAAAGAAGATATGCGCGCAGAACACTTCGAGCGAGGCTTTGCCGAGTGTGAGCAAAGGTTCGACCGCGAGCATGCGCTTTACGATGTTGCGCATGGCCCAGCAGACGACAACGAATGCGACAAGGTTGACGATGCGCAGCGGAGTGAGTTGCCACTTGTCGAACAACCCTCCGATGCGCTCGATCGTGAGGTATTTGCCAAGCCAGTCGTGGCGGATTCCGATGAAGAATACGCATAAAGCGGCAGCGAGAGTCGTTACCCACGGCGGAATACGGGGCAGCGCGCCTTCGGAGCGCGCGGAACGTGCGCCCAGCCAGAGCCCGGCGGTCCATACGAGTTGCCATGAGAAGAGGTTGAAAGCTCCCGTCTCCTGTAGTGGAATCTGAAGATGGGTGACGCGTACGATTGCCGCGTGCACGAGTGCGCGCAGGCCAAGCTGGCCGCCCAGCCAAAGCAGTCCGCTTGCGGCCATGACGATGCGCCATCCTGAGCGACGGGCGAAGCTCAGGATCGGAGGCGTGAGCGCGAGAAAGAGCACATACATCGGCAAGATATCGAGCAGCGGCGGAGTGTAAACGAGAAAGATCGATCCGATGATGGCAACCGCAGGATGCGCAAGATAAAAGTTAAGCAGGTTGTAAAGCGCGATGCTGTTGGTGTGAACGGCGAGCGCAGCCGCGACAGTGAATGCGAGCAACAGCATCAGCAGGTGAAAGCCATACAGCTGTAACGCGCGGAGCCAGATGCGCTGGCGAAAGCCGGCGTCATCGGGGACTGTATGGCGGAGATATACGCGGCTGGTCAGCATCCCTGAAACGAACACAAATCCCTCAGCCGAAGAAATGAAGCCGAATGGTTGATTGACCATATCGCTCATGTGGGTGGGCAGATGCGTAAGGACCATCCACACGAGGAACAACCCGCGCAGTGCGTCGATCTCGGGTTGTCGCTTCAGCGTGGTTTGCATTGGTCCTTTTGGAAACCTCTGCACGTGAGAGGCAGACGGCGCGAAATTGTTTGCACTGCGGGTCAACAGCGGCATTGTGCCGGGCGAAACATGTAAGCTGGCTATCGATCCTGGTAAAGCCAAATGAACGATTCGACGGAGGCAGAATGCGGCAGCGCGTTGCGGAGCGCCTGATTCAGGCGGGGATGATTGTGGGCATGGTGGTGACCAGCGCGATCGCGCAGACGGCAAAGGATACGGTGATTCATGGCATGAATGGCGTGACGTTGCCCGCGCCGCCTGCGACAGCAAAGCAACCGGTCAGCGAAACATTGCACGGCGAAGCCTTTGTGGACAACTACCGCTGGCTGGAGAACGGCAAAAGCGCTGAGACGCGCGACTGGATTGCGAAGCAGTCGGCTTACACTGACAAATATCTTTCCCAGATTGCCAAGCGTCCGGAAATCGTCGCGCGACTGACCGAGTTGCAGCGCGTGGACACGACGGGCATGCCTTTTGAGCGCAGCGGGCGTTACTACTACATGAAGCGGCTGGCGAACGAGAATCAGGCTTCGATTTACGTTCGCGATTCGCTGACGGGAGCGGAGAAGCGGCTGGTGGATGCGACGAAGTTAAGCGTGGATCAGAACTCGTCGGTCACGATTGCCGATGTGTCGCACGACGGAAAGGTGCTGGTTTACGGCGTGCGTCAAGGCGGTGCCGATGAGATGAAGATCCACGTGGTGAGTACTGCGGGTGGCGAAGAGACGCCGGTTGATCTGCCGGTTGCGCGCTATGAGGGCATTCGCCTTGCGGAGCCCCCGAATAACAAATCGAGCGCGGTCATCACGGGGATCTACTACAGTGTTTACCGGCCAGAATCGGGAAGCTTCGTCTATCAATACGACTTTCGTTCGGCAAATGGCAGTGAGCCCGAGCTGATCTTTGGCCAGGAGTTTAACGGGGAGAGGTTTGGCACTCTCGATCTGATTGGCCTCGACGTGACGGAAGATGGGCGTTACATGGTGCTGGAGTCGCAGCATGGCGTTCCGGCAACGCGCGTGGATGTATATGTCAGCGACTTGAGTTCCCCCGGGAAGAAATTCGCTCCGATGATTCACGGTATCGATTCAAGATTCAGTGTGAGTTATGCGGGCGATGGCAATTTTTTTGTACTGACCGATTACAAGGCTCCCAATGGGCGGGTTGTAAAAGCGGATCCGACAAACACCGATGTCGATTCCTGGAAGACGATCGTGCCGGAGGGCAAAGACGTCATTGAAAGCGTTTCGATTGCGGCGAACAAGCTATTTGTTTCGCGGTTGGCGGATGTGAAAACCCAGACGACGATTTACGCGCTGAATGGCAAGCGGGTAGGGCAGGTCGATTATCCGGGGATTGGTGAAGGATCAAATGTTCGCGGACGGATCGGATCGAATACGGGATTCTTTACTTTTCAATCGTTCGTCATGCCGCCGACGATTTATTCGTTCGATATCGCCAGCAGTAAGGCTGTGGTGTGGGCGGCGAACAAGGCGCCGTTCGATTCAAGTAAATACGAGGTAAAGCAAGTCTTTTACACCTCAAAGGATGGCACGAAGATTCCCATGTTCATCGCGGGGAAGAAGGGCCTGCCGCGGGATGGCAGCGTGCCGACCTTGATGACCGGTTATGGCGGCTTCAATGTGCCGCTAACTTCTTCGTGGAATCCCAAGGATGCATGGTGGCTGGAGCAGGGCGGTTATTTCGCGTTGCCAAATCTGCGCGGCGGCGCGGAGTATGGCGAGAACTGGCACAAGCAGGCCATGTTCGAGAAGAAGCAGAACGTGTTCGATGACTGGTTTGCTGCGGCGGAATATCTGATTGCGAATAAGTACACAACTACGCCGCGGTTGGCGATTCGTGGGCGCTCGAACGGTGGATTGCTGATGGGCGCTTCGATTACGCAGCGGCCCGATTTATTTGGAGCGATCTGGTGCGGCTATCCGCTGCTGGATATGTTGCGCTACCAGAACTTTCTAATCGGCAAAACGTGGACGACGGAGTACGGTTCGGCGGAGGATCCGGCGCAGTTCACTTACATTCGGAAATACTCTCCTTACCAGAATGTGAAGGCGGGAACGAAGTATCCGGCGATCATGTTCTTCACGGGCGACAGCGATACGCGCGTCGACCCGCTGCATGCGCGCAAAATGGCGGCGTTGATGCAGGTGTCGAACGGAGATGCGCGGCCGATCCTGCTGCATTACAGCTTGAAGAGTGGGCACAGCTCGGGAGTTTCGATCGCGCAGTTAGTGGAGGATGAGGCGGACGAGCTAGCCTTCTTGTGGAATGAGACGGGGGGCAAGTAGACCCCCCCTATACGTCAAAATGAGTCCATATTTGAAATGAAAGGACTTACAAAGGTCGCGATCCGCTCATATTTGATACTAAAGGACTTATATCACTCATATTTGATAAGAAAGGACTTAGACAGGGTTTAATCGTCTCGGTGTTTCTAGGCTTTCAAAGAGCGGCTCTTTGTTAGTCATGTATTTATGGTAACAAATTGGATGGGCTGGCACTGTCATTTCTTGAAATTTATAAGTCGTTTCTGACCTTGAGTTAGGCGGGAAAGTTCGAGTCAGACCCCTTGACATGGTTTAAAGGTTAGGCTGCAGAACATCGGATGTTGTGGCCGAACGACCACCGAGCGCGGATTATTAACGAATTGCCGCTTCGATCATGCTGACCCGTTCCGTCAGACTGCCTGGCTCGATTGAGACCAGTTCCAAGCCGAAGTCCCGGTAAGTCTCTTCGTGAATTTTCTCAAAGCGCACCGTTTCCTCAAAGCTGATGCGGCGCGCTTCGGTAGGTGTGATGAAGCCAAGATTGCGAATGAAGAAGACGCGGTGTTGGTAGATTGCTTCTTTTTTTGCGCGCTCCAGTTCGCTGGCAAGAAAGGGCGTGTAAGCATGCCCGAGATAGACTGCCAAGGCCGCGGTACACACCGCGCAACGGTCGTGAAACTGAACCTCATCTCGTTGATAAGACGCTCGAATCTGACGGTCTCTTTGCAGATTGGCTACGGCGTCGATGAACGAGGGATGCGTCCAGGGTTGAACCCTTCCCTGAGCTTGCGCGGCGGCGATGACGTCAGTGGCTGCTTCTTCGACTACGCTGAACCCGTCGAGCTCTAACTGACGGATGATCGCTGTCTTCCCTGCACCTGGCGCGCCGGTGATGATGAACCTTTTCATGTGGTTTCTTTTCCAACAATCGACCGGCCGTGTTTCGTTGCCAGGAGTGCGTGTCACGTTCTCGCCTTGGTGGCAGACGCTTTAGAGTTCGAGCGTGCCGTGAAGGTACAAGCATGCCCTGCCGAAGATCTTCACGCGATCGCCACCGATTGTGCACTGCATGGATCCTCCGCGAGCACTGAGTTGTTGCGCACGCAACGCGTCCTTACCCAACCGCCCCGCCCAATATGGAGCCAGTGTGCAGTGTATCGAGCCGGTTGCGGGGTCTTCATCGATGCCCTCCGACGGTGAAAAAAGCCGGCACACATAATCCACGTCTCCCAGGCCAGGAGCGGTAACAATGGTTCCGCCATTCACGATTTCCAGTTTGGCAAGAGCGGCAATATCGGGCGACAGCGCTCGCACTTGCTCAGCCTGATCCACCACCACGAGGTAATCGCGCGATTTCATTACCAGAGCCGCTTTCAAACCCAGGGCAGGTAAGAGGTCGACTGGCGTCTCGCATGGTTGGGGTGGCCTGGCGGGAAAGTCCATTTCAAAGCTGTCTTGGCCCTGAGCGACGGTCAAGACGCCGCTGCGGGTGTGGAAGCGAACTGGCCACACATTGTGCTTTCGCAGCGCGAGCACATAGGCGGATGCCAAGGTCGCGTGCCCGCATAGGTCGTCCTCGATCTTGGGAGTAAACCAGCGCAAGTCGAAATCACCATCAGCGCGAGGAACAACAAAAGCGGTCTCGCTGTGCCTGTTTTCAGCCGCAATTTTCTGCATGATGCTATCCGCGAGAAAAGCGGAAAGGATGCAGACCCCCGCCGGGTTACCTCGAAAGAGCTCACCCGTGAATGCATCGACGTGGTAATACGGAATTGCCATGTCATGCTCCTCTAAAGCTGCTGGATCCCTCTAAGAAAGGGGCCATCAGGATCGGTTTTGCGAGCGCGACCGCGGCCGCGCGCCGCTTTCAGCGTATTTATGACTCAGTCCCCTAGGTAACAACTCTGCGATGGAAGGTTCGCGTCCCGATCGCGAACATGATTGCGACGGAAACGCATAACGCGAGCAAAGTCCAGTGCAGGCCCAGGGTAGGTAATTCTCTGCCTGCCATATGCGGAACCATAGCGTAGCGCAGGCCCTCGGAGCCATAGGTCAGGGGATTGAACAGCGTGGCTATCTGAAACCATCGGATGTTGCCGAGCGCGCCCCACGGATAGTAAGTACAGCCGGTGAATAGCAGCGGGGTGAAGATAAGCGTGAACATGAGGCTTATTTGTTCCGGCTTGATGACAGTACCCATGAGAAGGCCGATGGTTGACCCGACAACGGCGGTCAGAATAACCATGCCGATGAGGATGCCGATGCGGTCGGTGCGGACGGAGAAGCCGGCGCCAAGAATCCACCAAGCCAAGGGAAAAATGACAGAACTTGCGATGGTGCCGCGGATTGCCGCAAAGAGAACTTTCTCGAGTGGCACCCACCAGACAGGAAGCGGGGAAAGCAGCCGGTCATCGATCTCGCGCGCGAAGCCCAGATCCAAGACGAGAGGCAGGGTCACGCCCTGCATCGCCGCGATCATGCCGGTGAGCGCCACGATACCGGGGAGCATGAGCGGAGCGAAGTTGGAGGCGGCCA
>JBBPYY010000111.1:0-28475 GCA_038199445.1 Terriglobales bacterium
ATCGTCGAGCAAGTACCGATACCGCTCAACGTAGTGAAGTGACCGGGGGCAGATGCGCTGCGAATCCTCGTGACGTCAAGTCAGTCTGTAATTTGGCCGGCGTCGTGAAGAAAACCGCGTTCATTCCAAGAGCCTCCGCCGCGCTAACATTGTCAACGAGATCATCGATGAAAAGCGCCTCATTGGGGAGAACGCAAAGTTTCTGCAGCGCATGCCGGTAGATTGCGGCGTTTGGTTTCGAGATGCCAAGCTCGTATGACCAGGTGTTGTTCTGGAATGTTGCGAGCCAATCAAACTGCTCCATGTGTTCGCGAATCTCTTTGACCATATTGGAAAGAATTGCGACCAGAAAACCCGCTTCGCGCAGTTTCCTGGCCCATTCAAGCATTGCCGGGTCGATGTCTGTCCACATTTTGACGTCGTGCTGGATCAGTTGCTCAATCTGAGAGTCAGTCAGATCGATTGCCGCGGACTGCGCAAGCGCTCGCCAAAAGCCAACTCCGTGGAACTCGCCCTTGTCATAGGCCGGGCGATGCTCCCAATAGTGCTCGTCAAATAGTTCGGGCGCGAGGCCAGTGATGGCGATCATTGCTTCATGAGCATGACGCTGGGGCGGTCCCGAAAGCACTCTGCCGTAATCAAAAATGACAGCGCGAAGGCGGGGGATCAGACTGCCGCGCCTTCATCCGAGATTTCGGCTGGGGGCGCAGCCAGGATTTCAGCCGCGGCGGTGATATTCGAGGGTGCGACCTGCAACCGTATGCCGCCCTCCACAGGCATGCTGCCGCCGAAGGGAAGAGCCTCATTGCCCGCGATACTGGATGACACGTTGTAAGACTGCAACAAAGACTGCGCCATTTCGGCCTCAAGCGCATTGTCAAAGCGGCGAATCGTTACGAGAGGCGCGAATTCGACAACGTCTTTCCCTGTAAATGGGTTATCGTCCGGATCGAGTCGGCGAGAGAGCATTTCTACCTCGAGGGCGCTTTGCGCTGCTGGGGTCAGATCCTCAGGCTTGGCGGCGAGCTGATAGAGTTCGTCGTTGTTCATGTGTCCGTATACCGCGCTGAGGCCGCGGGCCTCGCTGCGCTCTTCTTCTTTTACGTGTTCGTCTTCCATAATCAGTGAGATGTCCGTTTCGTGGTTCAGGTGCAGTCGGTGTCAGAACTCTGTGTAATGCACGATCTTAGCGAAAGACGCCGGGTCGAGAGAAGCGCCACCGACCAGCGCGCCATCGATTTCGGGCTGGTTTAAGAGACTAGGCGCGTTCTCCGGTTTGACACTGCCGCCATAGAGAATCCGCACGCCGTCGGCGAATTCGCGACCGAGGATATGCGCCAGAGTGGTCCGGATGGTGAGGTGAGCTTCAGCCGCTAATTCCGGTGTGGCCGTCTTTCCGGTGCCAATCGCCCAGACGGGTTCGTACGCGATGACGAGAGGGCGTGCATGTTCTGTCGAGATCTCGGCAATAGCCAGGGATGTCTGCCGGCGCAATACTTCGGCGGTGTGGCCCGCTTCACGCTCAGCGTCAAGTTCGCCGACGCAGACGATGGGCGTCAGGTCCGCCTTCAGCGCCGCTTTTAATTTCGCGTTGACAAGCTTGTCGGTCTCGTGGAAATGCTGGCGACGCTCAGAATGTCCCAGAATCACGTGGGTGCAGCCGAGCGATTTAATCATCGCGCAGGATGCTTCACCGGTGTAGGCACCTTCTTCGGCGGCGTTCATGTTCTGTGCGCCAACGTGCACGTTGGAACCCCGACAACCCTCGGCGACGGCTGCCAGTAACGGCATCGCGGGGCAAAGAACGATTTCATCGCGAGCGTGGTCATTGACCATCGGCAAAAAAGCAGAGACATAAGCACGCGCTTCGTCGACCGTCTTATACATTTTCCAATTTGCAGCGAGCAATGGCTTACGCATTCTTCTCCGTCAAGGCTTCAACTCCGGGCAGCTTCTTGCCCTCAAGGAATTCAAGGCTTGCCCCACCGCCCGTGGAGATGTGCGAAATTTTCGCGCCAACGCCGGCTTGATGTACTGCTGAGACAGAATCGCCGCCCCCAACGATCGAAGTAGCCTTGGCGTTGTTGGCCACCGCGTGTGCGATTGCCGTGGTGCCCTTGGCAAAGGCGGGCATCTCAAAGACGCCCATCGGCCCGTTCCACACGATTGTTTTTGCGGTTGAAATTTCTTTCGAGAAAAGCTCTACCGTCTTGGGTCCGATGTCGAGCGCCATCCAGTCGGCAGGAAAGTCGCCGCCACCTGCGAACACCTGGGTTTTAGCGTCTGGGACGAATTTGTCGGCAAGAACATGATCCACCGGAAGCAGGAATCGCACGCCGCGCTGCTGCGCTTTCTCAAGCGCCTGTTTGGCGATGTCCACTTTTTCGGACTCTACCAGGGAGTGACCGACGCTTTGTCCCTTCGCCTTGAGGAATGTGTATGCCATGCCCCCACCAATGAGCAGAGCGTCGACCTTACCGAGAAGATTGTCGATGACTCCGATCTTGTCAGACACCTTTGCACCTCCGAGTATCGCGACAAATGGCTCTGCGGGCGTATTCAGTACGCGACCGAGGTAGTCGAGTTCCTTTTGCATCAACAGGCCTGCTGCTGCGTGTTTCACGTGATGCGTGATGCCCTCAGTCGACGCATGCGCGCGATGCGCCGCGCCGAAAGCATCGTTGACATACACATCGCAGAGAGAAGCGAGCTGCTCCGCGAATTTGCTGTCATTCTGTTCTTCTTCCGGGTGGAAACGCAGGTTCTCAAGCAACAGAGTCTGGCCACTCTCGAGCATTCGCGACATCTCGCTCGCCACTTCCCCTACGCAGTCCGGCGAAAAGGCGACGTTCTCGCCAAGACCGAGGTCCTTATCAATCATCATGCGCAAGGGATCGACGATAGGCCGGATGCTCATGGTCGAATTTGGTTTCCCCTTGGGGCGTCCAAGATGCGACATGAGAATGACCTTGCCGTGTTGCCTGAGCGCGTACTCGATCGTCGGCAACGTTTCGCGAATACGCGTGTCGTCATGGATCGTGCGACCGTCCTCAGAGAGTGGCACATTGAAGTCGACGCGAATCAAAACGCGCTTGTTCTTCAGATCCAGATCTCGAATCGAAAGCTTGGCCATTCCCGTTCTCGTTTCTAGAGGTAAGCGTCCACTTCGATTTCGACTCGCCAGGTTGGATTCAGAAATCCAGAGACTATGATCATCGTCGTTGCCGGGCGGATCGTGTGAAAGTATTCGTGATGCACTCGCGCGACGGCTTCCCAATCGGCAGGATCTTTGAGGTAGATGCGCGTCCGAACGACGTTACGCATCCTCGCGGCCGACTCGACCAGGGTGCGGTCGATGATCTTCATGACGTGACGCGCCTGGGTTTCGGCATCGGCATCGTCGGCCCCGGCCGGACCAGTGCCTGATACGAGAACCGTGTTTCCGCAGTGCACCGCACGCGAGAAGCCGATAATGTCTTCGTATGGCGAGGTGCCTTTAATGTTGATTCGCATGATGGCCTTTCTGTACAGCAACCTTGAAAGAGGGAGGAGTCGCCTGGCTGCTCAAAGGCCCTGCTTCACGAGAAACGTGATGAGGTCGCGCACGCGGCTCGAGTAGCCCCACTCGTTGTCGTACCAGCTGATTACTTTGACGCACTTGTCGCCGACGACTTTCGTCATCAGTGAATCGACGATCGAGGAGAGGGGATTGCCTTTGAAGTCGGCAGAGACCAACTCCTCAGTTTCATATCCGAGAATGCCTTTCATAGGGCCGTCAGCGGCCGCTTTGAGGGCGCTGTTTACGCTCTCGACAGTGGCAGGCTTCTCGGTGAACGCAACGAGGTCGACGACTGACACATTCGGCGTGGGTACTCGGATTGCGAACCCATCGAGCTTGCCCTTCAACTCTGGCATCACCAGGTGTAACGCCTTCGCAGCCCCGGTTGAGGTGGGAATCATCGAGAGCGCAGCCGCGCGCGCGCGGCGCAGGTCTTTGTGCGGGAAGTCAAGGATGACCTGGTCATTCGTATAGCTGTGGATAGTCGTCATCGTACCGGCGACGATACCGAACGTGTCATAAATCACCTTTGCGATTGGCGCGAGGCAGTTTGTCGTGCAGGATGCGTTGGACAAAATGTGATGCTTCGCAGGGTCGTATTTGTCTTCGTTCACGCCGAGCACGATGGTGATGTCTTCGCCTTTGGCGGGCGCGGAGATGATTACTTTCTTTACGGTGTCGCGCAGGTGAGCCTTCGCCTTGTCTGCGTCGGTGAAATGCCCGGTTGACTCGATGATGATTTCAGCGCCGACTGAGCCCCATGGCAACTTGGCCGGGTCCCGCTCGGCGAAAACCTTAATTCGCTTGCCGTCGACAGAGATGGAGTCTGGCTCAGCTTTGATCTCGTAGTGCAGGTTGCCGAGAATGGAGTCATATTTCAACAGGTGAGCGAGCGTTTTGGGGTCGGTCAAATCATTGACAGCGACGATGTCGATGTCAGGGTTGCCGAGCGCAGTGCGAAAAACGTTGCGGCCGATGCGGCCAAACCCATTGATTCCTACTTTGACAGCCATGCGTGCGAGTCTCCAATGCGGTGGATTACATTCTGGCGAGTGGCGGCACGTTAGATGCCACCAAAATTCGGATGCTAACACCGCCCCTGTTGCGGAGCAAACCAGCGCCAACGATGCGAAGGCATCGGGACGTTTGCGGTTCAGCGAAGCATTGTGTTACAAGCGCATTATGCGCGAATGGATGCGCGAAAAAATGAGACGACGTTCCAAGCGTGGGCCGAACAATTCTGAGTCCACCGGCAAGAGCGGGCAGGAAATTCCGCAGAATCAGCTCGCACCACTCAGACCTTCTTATCCCGAGTCCCGCGTGGGCGACGATGCAGCGGCAGACGGCGGCGATCTTACACCGGTGGCGCAGGGCCACACTGAGTCCACAGCCCGTTCTCGTCATGAGACCGGCAGTAAGCGTCATTCAGCCACCCCACAAAGTCATTCCCAGGCAGATGGCTGGTCGGAGCCCGACACACAAGACACTCTCATGCAGACAGGAGGCGAATTACGCAGTCAAGCCGGCGAGCTTGGCAACGCCGGACAGTTCGTAGTCGAGACGCAGCCGGAATCACTGGCGGTGCCCCCCACTGAGGCACCCGCTGTCAGTGCGAAAACCCCGAGAGGATATGTCGTGCTGACCATCGGCTTGCCCGGTTCGGGCAAGACGACATGGTTTAAGCGCCGCGGGGTGACTCCGCTGTCGAGCGACATGCTGCGCGATATTCTGTTTGATGACATAACCGAACAGCGCTATCAGGGCCTCGTTTTCTCGACGTTGCGCTCCCTGCTGCGCGCACGGCTCATTGCCAAAATGCCGTGGAACTATGTTGATGCGACGAACTTGTCTCCCCACGAGCGCCGCCAGTGGATCAAAATGGCGCGGAGTTTTGGCTATGAAGTACAGGCCGTTTTCTTTGACGTGCCTTTTGAGGTTTGCATGGAGCGCAACAGCCGTCGCGAGCGCAGGGTCAGCGATGATGTAATGCACAAGATGCAGGAGCGACTGAGACCACCGAGTTTCAAAGAAGGCTTCAACAAGATCACCGTGGTGCGAGTAAAGAGCGCATCCGCAGACTCAAGTGAGGCTCCATCGGAGTGACGCAGCAAGTACACTGGATTTCGCAGCCGGGATGAGCCTTCATTCCGGCTGTTTCATTTAGAGGCCGACCGCGTGAGCATCACGTCCAAACCGGTGATCGAGTTCCGCGGTGCTTCTTATAGGCTGCCAGGGAGCCAGTTGTTGCTCGATCGCATTTCGCTTCGGTTCGAGCCTGGAACAACGACCGCCTTGCTGGGACGAAGCGGCGCCGGCAAGACGACTCTGCTTCGATTGGTGAATCAGCTTCTTCTTACTTCGGACGGAGAACTATTCATCGAAGGAAAGGAAGCTCACAGCTGGGATCGCGTCGCACTGCGACGGCGGATCGGCTATGCCATCCAGGAGACCGGTCTTTTTCCTCACTTCACGATCGCCCGCAACATCGCGCTCGCGCTGGAACTCGAGGGTAAGTCGGCTGCGGAGCGCCGACCACGAGCAATGGAAATGTTGAAGATGGTCGGACTGGATGCGCAGTTTGCTGACCGTTATCCGCGGGAACTCTCTGGAGGTCAACGGCAGAGGGTTGGGGTGGCGCGCGCTCTGGCCGCTTCGCCAAGTATTTTGTTGCTGGATGAGCCGTTTGGGGCACTCGATCCATTGACTCGTCGCGAGTTGCAGGAGATGACGCGAGCCCTGCTGCGCGAATTGAACACCACTACTTTGTTGGTAACACACGATCTCGAAGAAGCGCTTTACATCGCGGATCGTGTCATTCTTCTGGATGCAGGTCGCGTAGTCGCCGATACGCCAAGTGCAGAATTTCGGAAATCGACGCAGCCAGAAGTGCGCGAGTATGTGAGGGCGTTCCGGCATGCGGAGGACGCGGCGTGAGCGGATTCTTTGTTCAGCACGCGTCAGAAATCGGCAGGCTCACCCTGGAACATTTGTGGCTCACGCTGTCGGCGCTCTTGTTCGCATGCGCCATCGCGGTGCCGCTTGGAATTTTGATGACGCGCTACGCGGCCTTCGCGCAGCCCTCGCTCCTCATCGCGAATACCTTGCAGACCATACCGAGCCTTGCGCTCTTCGGCTTTTTGCTGCCGCTGCCATGGCTGGGCGACCGAGCCGCACGAATCGCAATCGCCGCACTCACCGCTTACGCAGTTCTGCCAATTCTGCGGAATACATACGCCGGAATAAATAGCATTGATCCGGCATTGCAAGAGGTGGCAAGTGCACTTGGTATGACGAATTTACAACGTCTGCGAAAAGTTGAGTTGCCGCTGGCCAGCAGCTTCATCCTTGCTGGCATACGGACAGCAACAGTTACGTGCGTCGGTATCGCGACGATCGCCGCGGCAGTTGGGGCGGGAGGACTGGGCGAATTCATCTTTCGCGGAGTTGCTTCTGTCGATAACCGATTGGTTCTTGCGGGTGCGGTTCCCGCGGCTTTGCTGGCTCTCGGTGCTGATTTCTCGCTTGGTCTTGTCGAGCGCGCTCTCCGCGTGCCCGGGAGGCGGTGATGCGCCTGACGGCGTGTGCGCGTTCTTCAAAGACCCTTCTCGTGACTCTCGTTTTTTGTTCCCTGATTGCGTGCGCGCCACCGCGAGCCAATCACATTGTGATTGGCGCAAAAAACTTCACCGAGCAAGTGGTACTGGGCGAGTTGTTGGCACAGCACATTGAACACGCCACTGGGCAGCAGGTAGAACGCCGCTTCTATCTCGCCGGCAGCTACATTTGTCATCAAGCGCTGCTCGCCGGCCGAATCGACGCTTATGTCGAATACACAGGCACGGCCCTGACCGCAATCTTGAAGCAGCCGCTTCAGAAGGATCCGACGGCTGTCGCTGCGGTCGTGAAGCGGCTGTATGAGGAGCGGTATCGCATTCGCGCGTTCGACTCCCTAGGTTTTGAGAATACGTTCGCTATGGTTCTTCGCGGCGAAGACGCGGAGCGCTTGCAAATCAGCACGCTTTCGCAGGCTACGGCATACGCGCCGCGGTGGCGTCTGGGCGTTGGGTATGAATTTGAGGAGCGTCCCGATGGGTTAGCGGGACTGCGCGCGGCGTACGGGCTGAATTTCGCCGGTTCTCCGCGCGTGATGGACCTCGGCCTACTGTATCGCGCGTTGTCGGCGCATCAAGTCGATTTGATAGCGGCGAATTCAACCGACGGTCCTATCCAGGCGATGCGCTTGGCCGTGCTCGCCGATGACAGAAATTATTTCCCGCCCTATCAAGCTGTGCCACTGGTGCGGGAAGAGGCATTGCGCCGCTGGCCGGAATTAGGCGGTGCACTAGAGTCGTTAGTAGGTCGCATTTCCGCAAATGATATGCGAACGATGAACAATTTGGTGGATGGCGAGCATCGCGATGTGGTGGAAGTCGTCAGAGAGTTTCGAGAAAAGAGAGGGCTATGAAAAGGCCAGAGCCCTGGTTGCGCGGAACTTTAAGGGATGTGCACTTTGTGCAGCGCGCTCTGCTGCATGCTTTTGAGCAGGCGCGAGAGGACATCTTGCGCTGGTGCGACGATCTGACAGCGGACGAGATGAACTCTCGGCCCCTTGAACTGCCATCGATCGGATTTCAAATGCGCCATATCAGCGGAAGCATCGATCGTCTTTTGACTTATGCTGACGGCCGTGTGCTTAACGACGGGCAGTTGCGAACTTTGGAAGATGAGAAAGCACCAGCCGCAAGTAGGGAAGCGCTTATGGCAGATTTTGATGAAGCACTGAAAGGTTTTGAAATGCGGGTCCGCGACTCCGATCCTTCAGCGCTCGACTCACCGCGCGTGGTTGGCCGCGCTCAGTTGCCGACCACCGTTGGCAGCCTGCTCGTCCATTGCGCGGAGCATACGATGCGTCACGTCGGTCAGCTCATCACGACTGTCAAAGTGGTACGAGCAATGCGCCGGTAGCCGTTTTATTTCGAGCCGGCGAGGTGACCCATCTTTTCCCGCTTCACATCGAGGTATTTCGCGAATGTCGGCTCGGCCTCCACATCAGCCGGAACTCTCTCGGTAACTCGGATGCCGGCACTCTCCATCGCAGCAACCTTGTCGGGATTGTTGGTGATGAGGCGCACCGACGAAACGTCAAGTTGCTTGAGCATTTCGGCAGGCAATTCGAATTCCCGGTGATCCGCCCTGAAGCCTAGTTCCTCATTGGCCTCGATTGTGTCTCGGCCCTGATCTTGCAGCTCATAGGCGCGCAGTTTTGCCATCAGGCCGATGCCGCGGCCTTCCTGTTGTTCGTAAATCAGAATGCCCGCATCGGCCTCGGCAATCTTCCCGAGCGCCAGCTCTAGCTGCTGACGACAATCGCACCGCAATGAGTGAAAAACGTCCCCTGTAAGACACTGGGAGTGAATGCGAACGAGCGGTGGCTTGGAGTGGATATCGCCCATCACTAGTGCAATCGCGCTGTCGATTTTCTTCAACGGAACATTGGCGATACCTTCAAAGCCAAGGATCCGAAAATGCCCCCAGCGAGTGGGAAAATCGGCGTCGGCAACCTTGGTTACGCTGTCATAAGCCATATAAAAAGTATACGTGCGCGAGTAGAGTAAACAGCGTGACCGACCCGAAGCTGGCGCTCATCACATTGCTTGTGCAACTGGGAGTTGCTGCGGCTGTTTCGAGCGCGCTCGCCCGTTCTCGTTCTTTCCGGAATTTGCTATTCGCTGAGAAGCGCAGCTTTTCGCAAACGCTTGGCTTGATCGCTTTCGTTTGTGTGCCGCTCACGCTTGGTGTGTGGATTCGCGTGACAGTGCCAAACTTCCTCGCCGCCGACATAGCGTTCGAGACAGTCATCATTCTCGGCATCTTGCTGGGACCACTCTCAGCCGTGATAGCGGGCGCCGTGCTCTCGCTGCCGGCGATGTTGCACCATGAATATCTGACCCTGCCATTCAATCTTGCCGTGGGTGCGATCGCTGGGACGTATGGAACTTTCGTCGAGGAGGACGATGTATGGTCGTTCTCACCCTTCATCGACCTAAGTATTTATCGCTGGGTACGCCGCAACATCCGACGACCGCGTCTGGATCGTCAAGTACTTCTCTTGCTGCTGATCGTGGGCATGCAAATCGGACGAAATTGGATTGCGGAACTATATCCGCACCGTCTGTTTACGGTTGATGCGAAACCATGGCTGGTGCGGCTCGCAATTTTCGCCTGCCCGGCCGTAGTGGTGGGAATACCGCTAAAAATCTGGGATGCGTTACGGATTGAGCGCAAGCTTGAAGAGCAAAATCGTTTGTTGCTGGAGGCGCGTCTTGATGCTTTACAACGCCAGATCAACCCGCATTTCTTATTTAACACGCTAAACTCGATTGCCTCATTGGTGCGCTTCCGCCCGGAACTAGCGCGCGAAATGATCGTGAAGCTAGCAAACATTCTGCGCACCCTGCTGCGCGAGGGCGACAGCTTCGTGCCTCTGCGCGATGAGCTTGCTTTTACTGACGACTACCTCGATATCGAGGTTGTTCGATTCGGCCCTGAGAAATTACGCGTTGAAAAGGAAATCGATCCTCAATCGATGGACGTCGTTGTGCCTAGCATGATGCTGCAACCTCTTATTGAGAACAGCATCAAGCACGGGCTTGAGCCACGAATCAGCGGCGGTACGATTACGTTGCGCAGTCGGATCGAGGGCGACTCCGTGGTGATCGAGGTTGAGGACGACGGTATCGGAGTCTACCCAGAGAGGGAGAAGCCTCAAACAGTCGCCGGAATCGGCGAGCGCGGCGGCGGGATCGGAATGCGTAATGTGCGCGAGCGACTCGAAGTGCTTTATGGCGCTGCCGGCCGCTTCGAGGTAGTCAGCCGTCCGGGCCGGGGAACACGCGTGACTCTCAGCATTCCACTCGCAGCGGTGCCGGGCACTCCCTTTCAGCGACCGGACGGGGTTGCGTTGCGCGCATCGCCTGCCACGGTAAGCGCGTCCTCGGCAATCACGCGCTCGTAATACTTCTCGTAGAGCGGGATAATGAGAGTTGTGCAGTACCGCGCCTGCGCGGCTTCCCGCCCTGCGATCGACATTGCCGTGAGCCGATCCTGATCCGCGAACAGCGTGAGCGCAGCGGCAGCCATATCTTCAACTGCACCGACGGCAAACAACAGGCCGGTGACGCCATCGTCGATCAGCTCGGGGATTCCTCCCACGTTGGTCGCAATCGTCGGAACATTGCACGCCATGGCCTCAAGAGCGGCCAGGCCAAATGATTCGAGTTGACTAGGCATTAACATCACATCGGCCAGCGGCAACAATTCGTGCACACTGTCTTGTTTACCGAGAAAATGTACCCGGTGCTGCAACCCATGACGGTGAACAAGCCGCTCAGCCTCGGATCGCTCGGGCCCGTCTCCGATGAGCATCAGTCTAGCGGGAGTCCGCTCCGCAACCCGGGCAAAAATTTCAACGACATCGAGCACCCGTTTCACCGGTCTGAAGTTTGAGAGATGCACGATCAATCGCTCGTCTGGGGAGGCGTAACGCGCGCGGTTTGTCTCATAGCTTTCTGAACGCCGCTGATAGAGATCGCAGTTCACGAAATTTGTGATCACTTCGATCGGACGCTGCACGTTGAACGTCTCGATTGTTTTCGTGCGCAGAAAATGAGAAATGGATGTGACCCCGTCGCTCTGCTCAATGCCAAACTTCGTGATCGGCAGATAACCGGGGTCTGCCCCCACGAGCGTGATGTCCGTGCCATGGAGCGTCGTGACGAAAGGCAGACGCCTGCCGTTAGATTCAGACATCTGGCGCGCCAACAAAGCACTGACTGAGTGCGGAATCGCATAATGCACATGCAGTAGGTCCAGGTCGTATAGCTGCGCAACCTCGGCCATGCGCGTGGCAAGCGCAAGATCATAAGGCGGATATTCGAAGAGAGGATAGTCGCGGACCGATACTTCGTGGAAGTAAATGCCATGCTCGCGACCGGTGAGACGAAACGGTTGCGCGTTTGTGATGAAGTGGACTTCGTGGCCACGCACAGCAAGTTCGATGCCCAGCTCGGTCGCGACAACGCCGCTGCCGCCGTACGTCGGGTAGCACGTTATGCCAATCTTCACTGCGCGATGCCCTTTGAATGCGATTCCAAGACCGGTACTCTCTTGATGCGCGGGGGAGCGTCTGGATTCAGATCTGCAAAATCGGAAAGCACGATTCCATGATCCAGCAAGTTCTTGTGAGAGATCAGCTTTTTTAGAGCTAACATTTCAATCGCACGTGAAGCCCGCAGGCGCGTCTTGATCGCGTCGAGGTCGTTATCTGCGAACCCCGGATGACATACCAATTCCCACGTTCCTTGCGGCAGCCGATCGAGAATCTCTGTCAATCTCTGTTCAAAACTCAGTGTGCCAGTTGCAATAATTCCCAGCGCGCCATCGGTGGTATGAAGGGCGGCGTCGCGAACCATTTGTTGGAAGGTGCTACGCATTGCGCTGAGGATTCCAACTTGAACCCCCCGCTTGATTGGTGTTTTTCCCCGGTGCAATCCCGGCAGGCGAAACCCGCGTGAGGCCGTACCTTCGCGGACTTCGAAGGGATTGCGTATCGCTCGCACACCCGTTATTTCGGCTGCTCTTATCAGCGGTCTAAGGACTTTGGGGAACATGTGTGTGTGCTTGTGCGTATCGACATGCGATACATGGATGCCCGCCTGCTGTAATTTGCGTATTTGGGCGATCGCCTCGTGCTCAATATCCTGCTCGCGAATCGTTCCAGCATAGAGAGCTAGGGCGAAGCGTCCGAGCGAAGAATGGAAGATAGGCGCGCTCGATCCACCATCGAGCAGCGTAGGCACCTCAGCCGGGGCGGATACGGGCTGGCCATCCACCAGAACAACGTGGCAGCCCACGTCGAGTGTTGTATGTTGCTGCGCAATCTCGACAGCGTCTTCAAAAGCAGATCCGTTCGCCATAAGCGTCGCGGAGGTAAGCGAACCAGCTTGATGCAACTGGGCGATGGCCTTGTTGACGCCTTTGGTCAATCCCAAATCATCCGCGTTGACGATAAGGCGTTTCACGCGAGAAGTCTATCAAGCGTTCGCGCATCGCCGCGCGTGCCGGGTTACACTGTTGCGAGCGCACCGGGGGCGGCTAGCTCAGTTGGTTAGAGCGCCTGCCTTACAAGCAGGATGTCGGGGGTTCGAGTCCCTCGCTGCCCACCATTCATATGCAGCGTCAGTTCTTGCGTTCGTCGATTGTTCTGACGTGGGCGGGCCAAGTGAAGTCAAGCGGATGCGCGGCAGCTCACGCATTTGACCGTCGCCTTTCGCGTATGAATACTGACGCTACTTCTGCTGGAGAAACCTATGCGCCTCGTCCGTACCTTAAGTTGCTCGCTCGCCTTGCTCGGTCTTCTGCTGCCCTTTCCACTGATGAGCGCAAAGGCTCCACCACCGGCCGCGCAGCAACCCGGTGCACAGCCACCCACGACCACGGACCACCTCAAGCCCATCCGCTGGCTGGCTGGAAAAACGTGGACGGCAGATGCAGTCGATCCAACCTCAGGAAAAAAGACGCGGATCGAGAGCGTCGTTAGCGCCGCGCCGAACGGCAGCAGCATCCAGTTCGTCACCAGCTTTGACGGCAAGCCTCAATACAACGGTTTCTACGCGTGGGATCCAGCAACAAAGCAGATCCGTTTTTGGTACACCAGCTCTGAAGGCGAATTATCGCAGGGAACTGCCGAGCCGGAAGGCGACGGATTACTGCAGGCGTTCACCATCACCGGTGTCGATGGCAAAGTAACCCCCCTGCGGTCGCACGTGAAGCCGGCTGGCGAAACCTATGACTGGAATGTTGAGCGTGACCAAAATGGAACATGGGTTGAAATGATCCATCTCCGCTACACAAGCAAGGCATGACACAGCCACACCGCGTCACGCTGCCCCGGCTCTACGCAATTCTTGACGCAGACCTGCTGTCGCGCCGAGAGATTTCACTCCACGAGTTCGCCCGCGATCTGTACGCAGCGGGCGTTCGCTGCATGCAATACCGGGACAAAGGCGCGACTGCGCCACAGCTTCTTGCGCGTGCGCGCAACCTTCGCAAAGCGCTTCCCAACGACGTTTTGCTGTTTCTCAATGACCGCGCCGACCTCTGTGCGCTCAGCCAATGCGAGGGACTTCACATCGGCCAGAATGACCTCTCTCCCGCGGGAGCGCGTCGCGTCATCGGCCAGCGATTTCTCGGCGTCTCCACTCACACCGATGCGCAGATTGAAGTCGCCAACCAGACCGATGTCGACTACATCGCGATCGGTCCCATCTTTGCAACCACGTCGAAAGCAAATCCCGATCCCATCATTTCGCTCGAAGGAATACGTCGCGCCCGCCGCCTCACCACCAAGCCTCTGGTCGCGATCGGCGGAATCACTCAATCAAACGCGCTCAGCGCCATCCACGCCGGTGCAGATGCCGTCGCGGTCATCTCAGCGCTCGTCCCCAACGCTCCCCATCCCTCTGCGCGGCAGCAGGCAGAAGACTTTCTCGCGCATTTGCTGTAAAACCAACAGCAACGCGGCGAACGGTTTTCCGCACTGTTATATTTCCGGAGGCAACTTCCAGAACATGTCGAATCTGTGGGCGAAGAAACCGATCAACGCTCTCATCGCCGAATCAAAACAAGAAAACGAACACAGCCTCAAGCGCTCCCTGGGCGTCTTCCAGCTGACAGCTCTCGGCATCGGCGCCGTCATCGGCGCTGGCATCTTCGTGCTCTCCGGGCTTGGCGCTCACTACGCGGGCCCCGGCCTTATGCTGTCCTTCGTCATCTCCGGTCTGGGCTGCGCATTCGCCGCGCTCTGCTATGCGGAGTTCGCCGCGATGATCCCACTCGCCGGCAGCGCATACACCTATGCCTACGCCACACTCGGCGAACTGATCGCGTGGATCATCGGTTGGGACTTGACGCTTGAGTACGCCATGGGTGCCAGCACCGTCTCCTCCGGCTGGTCCAACCACTTCATTGAACTGCTCAGAATTTTCCACCTCAAGATGCCGCTTTGGCTCGCATACGATCATTGGACCGGGCTGCGCACAGCGCTTGACAGCGTCTCCCGCCAACAGGTTCTCGCCACCTATCCTTCGCTGCTGCCCGGCACGCAGGAATTCCTGCAGCGCTTGAACGAACTCAAATCCGCTCCCTCCGCAGATCTAATGACGCGTGCGCACGAACTCCTCTCCGCTCCACATCTTTTCGGCGTCGAAATTGGCGTCAACCTTCCCGCGTTCTTCATCGCCCTGCTGATCACCGCGATCCTCGTCATCGGGATCAAAGAGAGCGCCCGGTTCAACGCGACCATCGTCGTCCTCAAAGTTGGCGTCGTGCTCTTCGTCCTCGCCTTAGGCTTGAAGTACGTCAATCCCGGCAACTGGGGCAACGGCTGGCACGCCTTCGCCCCCATGGGTTTCTCGGGTATTGGCGCGGGCGCGGCATACATCTTCTTCGCGTACATCGGTTTTGACGCCGTTTCAACCACCGCGCAGGAAGCGAAAAATCCGCAGCGAGACTTGCCCATCGCCATCATCGTGTCCCTGGCCATCTGCACTCTGCTCTACATCGGCGTAGCCGCCGTCCTGACGGGTATGGTGCCCTGGCGCGAAGTGAACATCGAAGCCCCCATCGCTCGCGCTTTCCTCGACCGCAACCTCACGTGGGCCGCCAACGTTATTACCGCCGGCGCGCTCGCCGGTCTCACTAGCGTGATGCTCGTCATGCTGCTCGGCCAGACGCGTGTCCTCTATGCCATGTCCAATGACGGCCTGCTCCCTGGCAAATTCTTCGCTGCCATCCACCCCAAATTTCGCACCCCGTACAAGAACACGATGCTCGTCGGCCTGCTGGCTGCAATCGTCGGCAGCGTCACCCCGATCGACGACATCGGCAAGATGGTGAACATCGGCACGCTGCTTGCCTTTGTCATTGTCTGCATTGCAATTCTGGTGCTGCGGCACAAGAATCCCGATCGTGTTCGCCCCTTCAGAACCCCCTGGGTTCCGGTTGTCCCCCTGTTGGGCATTCTGTTCAACGGTTACATGATGTACAAGCTGGGTTGGGTCAATTGGGCGCGATTGTTCCTTTGGCTCGGCATCGGCTTAGTGATTTATTTCACGTACGGACAGAAAAACAGCCGCGTGCAGCAAATGCCGGTAGAAGAAACGCGGCACATTCAAAACTAGTAAAGCGTTGAAAAGAAAGACCGACCCCCAGCGGGATTGACCTAATTTACGGGTCGCCATGCAACGCTCTGACCATCACCCGCTCTCTAATCAACAAGTTGAAAGGAGATTTTCGTTGAAAAAATTTCTCATGACGTCGGTTGCTGCTGGTGTTTTGATCGTTAGCCCAGCATTCGCACAGCAGGGGGACCATGCCCCAGATTTGCCCGCAGGCTACGGCGACTACTACCACGATGAAGTAGCCAGCCCGGACTTGGCGGCCCGCTTTGGCTACCGCGCCGGATACGACGACGGCGCTTCCGACAAGGCCAAAGGCCACAGCTTCCGGCCGACCGAAGACCCCCACTTCAAGAATGTTCCGGAAATCCACAACACCGGGATGAACCGGCAGCAGATCAAGGATCGGTATCGGGACGCATATGTTCACGGCTACGAACACGGCTACGGTCCACACTCCTAGCCTGCTCGTTGGGACCTAGTCTGCTTGCGCTCGTTTAGACCGCGTCTGCTCGCTTAGTAATGCCCAGCCGCTGTCTGTGGGAGCTTCCTCCTTCTCTTGACACAGGTGGCCTTCAGATGACGCGCAAAGGCCCGGTCATCAAGCCGGGCTTTTCGTTTCGACTGCTAATCGGTATACCGGTCTGAACTTGGTCTGTACTTGGTCTAGACTTAGGTTCCTTGTTTTGAAGACTTTGAAACTTTAGTACCGGTGGGGGATAGGTGAGTAAGCTGCTGGAAGAGATGCTTGCGATCAACGCCCGCTACGTCGAAAACTTCGGCGAGAGGGCCAGGCTATCCGTCTTCCCAAAGAAAAAAGTAGCTGTCCTGATGTGCATGGACTCACGCATGGAAGCGCACGAGTTCGCCGGGCTGGGCGACGGAGATGCGCACATTATCCGCAATGCTGGAGGACGCGCGACCGACGACGCCATACGCTCCTTGGTGGTCAGCTACAAACTGCTTGGCACGGAAGAATTCGTGGTCATACATCACACCGACTGTGGGTTGGAAAAAGTGACGGACTTACAGATGCGCGAACTGCTGGCCTCTTCGCTTGAAACCGCCGAACGCTCCGAAAACGGTTTCGTGGATGTGGGAAAGGGCCCGGGCTCGCGCGATGGTCAATACATCGAGTGGCTGGCTTTCACCGATGGCGAACAGGCCGTCCGTGACGATGTGACCCGGTTGAGAAACCATGCATTGATTCCGTCCCGCATCAAGATTTCGGGGCTTATCTTCGATACGCGCACCGGCAAGCTGACCCAGATTGAATAAATAGATGCCAGAGGGTCACGAGCTACACCGCTTCGCCGGGGAACACACAGAATGGTTCGTCGACCAGACCGTCCGCGTCGAAGCGCCAAACGGCCGCTTCGAAGACGGCGCAGCCCTGCTCGACCGCCGCAAATTGCGGTCGGTCGAGGCCTTCGGCAAGCACCTCTTCTACGACTTTGGACGCGATCGCCAGCTTCACATCCATCTCGGCATGTACGGCTGGTTCTGGGAGGGCCCCATGCCGCATCCGCCAGTAAAAGGTGCGTTGCGCCTGCGTATTTCAGATCCAAAGCGTTGGATAGAGCTTCGCGGCCCAACCGCTTGCGATGTGTTGAGCAACGAGGAGCGGGAGGCGATTCTGCGGCGTCTCGGGCCCGATCCGTTGAACGCAACGGCGAAGCCGAAAGCCGCATTGACGCGCATCGCAGCCAGCCGCGCCCCCATCGCCTTGCTGTTGATGGACCAGGCCGTTATCGCCGGAATAGGGAACTGCTATCGCAGTGAGCTACTGTTCCGGACCCGAGTCCATCCGAAGCGTCCAGGACGAAGCGTGCCGGATGAAACCATGCAAACCATCTGGCGCGATGCAAAGACCCTGATGCTCGCGGGTATGACGGATGGACGAATGGTGACAACACTAGCCAAAGACCGGCCGCACCAGCGCGGTCCCGCACACGACGACGAAACCCACTACGTCTATCGCCGCGCCAAACAGCCGTGTCTCATCTGCGCAACGCCAATCGAAATGCGGGAGATGGCAGCGCGGAAAGTGTATTGGTGCCCGAAATGCCAGGTGGATTAAGCCAGCTGAATTAAGTAAGAAGTTGCGGCCAGACCGCGGTCTTTTGATGGCGGATTCGGCGGGTTTAGTGACCGAGCTCCAGGCCGCGCTTTGATTTCGTATCAGAAGCAATCTCGCCGTCTTTAATGTGAACAACGCGATGCGCGTACTCCGCGATATCGGGCTCATGCGTGACCAGGACGATCGTGTTTCCCTTGGCATGAAGATCGTCAAACAATGCCATGATCTCGTCGCCGGTCTTCGAATCGAGGTTGCCCGTCGGTTCGTCGGCGAGAATGATTGAGGGGCGATTGACCAGAGCGCGCGCGATGGCGACGCGCTGGCGTTGCCCACCCGAAAGCTCATTGGGTTTGTGATCCATACGATCTTCAAGATTGACATTGCGCAGCGTTTCCTTAGCCCGTATCAGGCGTTCCGCTGCCGGCGTGCCGTTGTAAATCAACGGCAGCTCGACATTGTGCAATGCAGTCGCGCGTGCCAATAGGTTGAACGTCTGGAATACAAAGCCAATCTCGCGATTGCGTATTCGCGCAAGTTCGTCATCGTTGAGCTCGGAGACAAGATGGCCCGAAAGCCAATACTTTCCTTCGGTCGGCGAGTCCAGACAGCCGATCAGGTTCATCAGTGTCGATTTACCCGACCCAGACGGCCCCATAATCGCCACATACTCGTTATGACGAATGCGTAGATTAACGCCCCGCAGCGCATGCACCTGCTGTTCGCCCATCACGTAGGTCTTCCACAAGTTTTCCACGACGATCACATCGCCAGTCGCGGGTGCATTCAGCGCAGCGGCTTGCTCAGTCAAGCTTTGTGTTGCCATCCGACTCTCTTCCTTTACGACGAAGAACTGTCGCCCTCGGGCTTAGTCTGCGGGGATGTATCGCGTTTCACGGGCGTACCACTCTTCAACGACTTCAGCACTTTGTAGCTGCCGATAACGATTTCATCGCCTTCTTTCAAGCCGTTCGTGACCTCAATATCCGTCGCACCCGTGATGCCAGTGCTGACGGGAACAAACTCAGCCTTCGAATTGCGTCCTGATGCTTTCAGAGCATAGACACCTTGGACAGGTGCAGCCTTCTTTGCAGGTGGCGCGGCGGCCGCGGTTGCCGCAGAAACGGTTGCACCACTCTTTTGCCCATTGCTGCGGGCTTTCTCCACCACCGGATCGCGCAAAGTAAGCGCCTGAATCGGAATCGCGAGCGTGCTGTCTTTTTTGGCGGTGGTAATCTTCGCCGTAGTCGACAGACCGGGTCTGAGATCGGCCGAAGGCTCATCGATCGTAACAACAACCTTGAAGTCCTTCGCCTCCTCACTGCCGCTGGTCGATTGACTGGTTGCCAGTCCCGAGGACCGCAACAGTGCCTGGTCGCCAACTTCAGTCACATGGCCCTTGTACGTCTTTCCCGGAACCGCGTCGACGGTCACCTCGGCGGGTTGACCGAGCTTTACGTTTACGATATCGGTCTCGTCGACCTTCACCTCTGCCGTAATGATCGACATGTCGGCCAGCGTCATCAGCGTTGATCCCTGCGCGTTTTGAATGCCGACGACGGCGGTCTCACCTTCGCGCACCGGCAGGTTAGTGACGATGCCGTCAAATGGCGCAGCGCTTACGGTCTTATTCAGGGAGTCATAGTTGCTTCGCAGTGTCGCAACATTTTGCGCCAGCTTTCCGCGCGCGGAGTCGGTTTGCGCTTTCGACTGCGTAATTCCCGCGATCATCTGGGCCTTGGTCGCGACTGAGAGATCCAGCGCTGCTTTTTTGGCGTCATAGTCCTGCTTCGAAATCAAAGCAGAGTCGTATAGCGATTTGGCGCGATCAAAGTCGAGCTGCTTCTGTTCGAGATCGGCCTTCGCGTGTTCCAGGTTCGCCTGAGCGACATTTTCCGCGGCGGAAAATGACCCGATGTCAGTCTTTGAGGAGCTGATCGCCGCCTGCTGCGCGTCTACCCCAGACACCGCCTGAATGTTCTCGATGGAGGCCAGCTGTTGCCCCCGCTTCACCGTGTCGCCCTCTTTCACATAGAGATGAGTGATGCGTCCAAAAGCAGTGGCGCCGATATTCACATATGTCTTCGGCTTTATTTGCCCGGTGCCGCTCACGACAGTTACCAGGTCTTGCCGCTGCACTTTTGCAGTGATGACTTTGGTCTGGCCTGACTGCGACCGCACAACGGTAAAAGTGATAATCGCCCCCAGAACGAGGACCACGGCGACAATAAGTACGATCTTCTTTGCGGACATGCTTGACCTGTGTGTCCCGTTATTGCGGACATCTCCCCGAAAATTTGCGCGCCCATCGGCTGGCTCCAGACGCGACGTGCGGTTTCAATGACGCAGTACGGCCATTTTTGTCCTTTTGTTCCCTGCAAAAGACGCTTAACGTTGGGCTGAACGTCAAACAAAATAGTCTCTTGGGCAGTGTCTGCTGGTTGGATGATAGCAGCGCGTCGCGTTCGTAGTAAGCCCTTTGCTCGAGAACGGAATCGGTGCTTGTGGCGGCTTAACCTAGTATTTACAATCGAACGGACGGTTGAGCGGTCGTGCGCTGCCGAATTGGAGTCAATGCAGTGAAGTTGAACCGCATTTTTGGTCTGCCTTTTGTGGCAACTGCTCTCTGCCTGGTTGCCGCTATTCCTGCCGTTAGCCAAACAGCGCCCACTCCAGGTCCTGACCCACTGCAGCGTAAGGTCAGCGACAAGGAGTACGCCCAACAACAGAAGCGGATGCGCCAGGAAATGGGCGAGACCTTCAAGAAGTGGCTAAACGAAGACGTTACCTACATCATCAGCGATGAAGAGCGGAAGGCTTTCCTTGCTCTGGGAAACGACGAAGAGCGGGAAAACTTTATTGAGCAGTTCTGGCTGCGTCGGAACCCCAGCCCTGAGTCACCTGAAAACACTTTCCGCGAAGAACACTACCAGCGCATCGCTTACTCAAACGAGCACTTTGCCGCCGGCAAGGCCGGGTGGCGTACCGATCGCGGGCACATCTACATCTCGTTCGGCAAACCGGACTCGATCGATTCCCACCCCAGTGGGGGCAGCTATGAGCGCCCCATCGAAGAGGGCGGTGGAAGTACATCTACGTTCCCGTTTGAGATTTGGCACTACCGATATATCGAGGGAGTAGGCGACAACATCGATATCGAATTCGTGGACACCTGTCAGTGCAGCGACTACCACATGACCATCGACCGCTCTGAAAAGGACGCGCTCTTGAATGTGCCCGGTGCCGGCTCTACCCTCTTTGAACAACTTGGACAGGCCAAGAAATCTGAACGCTTCAGCGGAGGCAGCCTGGAAAGACTCGGAAGCGGCCCGTTGCATTCGAGCCAGCAGTCGAAGCAGTTCGATCGCTTGATTCAAAACAGCAAATTGCTGGCCCCTCCCATTGTGAAGTTTAAGGATCTGGAGCAGTACTTGGCGAAGTCGCGCATCCTGACCGGGCCGCCTTTCCCTTTTGAAGTGCGCATTGACTTCGTAAAGGTGACCAACGACACGGTGCTGGTACCAGTCACGCTGCAGATCAAAAATCGCGATATCACTTTCTCAAACAAAGAGGGGGTCGCGAAAGGGACGGTAAATATCTTGGGCCGGGTCACAACTTTGACCGGTCGCATCGCGCAAACGTTCGAAGATACTGTCGAGATTCAACAACCGGCGGAATTGCTTGACAAGGTCAAAGAGACGGCTTCCGTCTACTGGAAGTCTTTGCCGCTGCGCCCTGGCCGTTACCGCATCGATATCGTCCTTAAAGATGTCAACAACCCCGACCACATTGGCACCTATGCCCGCAGCATCGATGTACCGAAATATGACGATGACAGATTGGCTGCTTCCTCACTGATCCTCGCCGACAAGATGGAGCGCGTCGCTTCCAAGGACATCGGCACCGGAAACTTTGTGATCGGCAATACGAAGATCTACCCGCGCGTGAGTGCCGGCGCCTTGCTGCCTGTTACCTTCAAACGTAGCCAGCGGCTGAACTTCTGGATGCAGATCTATAATCTCGGCATTGACGATAAGAGCAAGCAAAACGGCGCAACCATCGAATACCAAATCGTCGACGTCGCGTCGAATAAACAGGTTCTCGATAGCTCGGAAAACTCTGTAGCGCTTAGCCCAAATTCCGATCAGATAACGGTAGAAAAAAGTATGCCGTTGGAGTCGCTGGAGCCAGGCAAATACAAAGTAACCATCAAAGTGAACGATGGTGTCACTAAACAGGAACTAGCGCAGTCGGCCCCTTTTGTTGTGGAATAGCACTTATCATAGTGGTGGACCAAGAGCAGCCGAAACCGCACCGGAAAAGAAGCGATGGGTAGTGGATAGTCGGCAGTCAACGATCTCATTCGGGGCCAGAACGTCGTGGCGCAGCCACGACGATGATGGGGATTACCGGCTTTGAAGCAAAACTTACGATCCTTTCGATTTGGAGCGATGGTTGCGCTGACTCTGCTCGCAGCGACCTGCACCCTGAGTCTGTGTGCTCAGCAGCACTCGATGCAGGGCGTTCTTTCAGGGGTTGTGCGTGATGCCCATGGAACTCCGCAGTTGGGTGCCGCCGTTGAACTGCTCACGCCCTCGGCTGGCGAAGTCGCCGTCGCGCTCACCGACGTTCGCGGTCGATATCGCTTCCCTGCAATTTCTGCCGGGCGCTACGCACTCAAGGTCACTGCTGCGGCATTTCTGCCAACTCTCAGAGAAAACCTGCATCTGCGCGGCGGCCAGGTGGTGGTTAACCTGACGCTCAATACGTTGTTTGAAGCCGCGCAGTGGATTCCTGCGCAGCGGCGCGCGCTCGATGAATCCGAAGAGGACTGGAAGTGGACGCTCCGCTCCTCGGTAAGCCGCCCGATCCTGCGCTGGGACGACGATGGGCCGACGGTAGTCGTACATAGCCACAGAGCAGAGACTGTGCAGCGTCGCTCGACGATGCATGCAACTGTTTCTTCTGGTACGGGAATGTTTGCTACCGGCAGTTCCCGCGCTGCTCTCGAAGCTGCGGGTGTAAGCGCAGGAAATGGCCTGTGGATGGTTCGCAGCGATATGGACCAGGTCGGCGGCCGCAATGCGGCAGCGGCATTCTCGGCGGGGCTGGAACAACGATTTGCGCAAGGCCTTACAGCCACCGACTTGCGGACCAGCGCGACCGTTCGGCAGCTTCCAGCGCTCTCTGCCGGCAACTCTGATTCGGTCCGTGTGGCAACCTTCGTTCTTCGCGGCGCCGAAAGCACACGCCTGGCAGGGCTCGCGGAGATTGCGGCCGGCAGTGAAATAACCATCCTCCAGCCGTCGACGCGCTCTGCTTCAGAGGGCGCGAACAAGCGACTTGCTTCCATTCATCCATTCTTGACGGTTCGCACGAATCCCGAAGGGAAAAGCGGTTTCGCTTATCGGTTCGCATCCGCGCCCGGGTACCAGCGTGTCGGTGACGTAGACGCGACGGAGAGCTTGCCGCGTTTTTCCGTTGAGCATGGCGAATTCGTGCTCGAAGATGACTCGCATAATTCCTTGGCGTTCGAGCGGCATTCAGCGCGCTCCTGGTTCGAAGCGGCGATTTACAGCGATCATTTTTCGCACCCCGTAATCAATGGTCTACAAGCGACCCCGTCTGCCGTGGCCGGCACGCAAAACGTGATCTTTGACGACGGAAGCCAGACCCTGCGTATCGCGGGTCGCAGCTACTCTTCAGCAGGCATCCATGTGGCTGCCACGGAAGAGCTCGCCCCGGAACTTTGGGCGACAATTGAGTTCTCGACCGGAACTGCTCTCGTTCTGGGGCCGGCTCCATTTCGTCATGCACGCGATCTTGAAAACGCAATCGCCTCGCTAACGCCTCAGGCCGCAAAGAGTGCTGCCGTCTCATTGGGTGGAAGACTTCCGGGCGGAGGCACCGTGTGGCACGCGGCCTACCGGTGGCAGCCGTCGGGGACGCTGACGCCCGTCGATGCATTCGACAATCCCTCCGGTGATGCCTACCTCAGTATTTACATCCGTCAACCACTTTGCGCGCGCCAAAACGTTGAGGCTATCTTCGATGTCAGAAATCTTTTGGCAGAGGGATATAGGCCGGTCCTTGGCGCTGATGGCCGCATGGTCTTCCTGGCGCAGCAACCGAGAACGCTCCGCGGCGGGCTGGCTTTCACATTCTAACCACGCGCGGTTCGATCTTAGACCCGCCGCCTCTTGTGATATAAAAACTTGAGGCGGAGCACAAGCGAGTTCTCGCGTGCAACTCCCACTGTAATGAATCCTCCCGCGTGGACGCGTAGCTCAACTGGCAGAGCATTCGACTCTTAATCGACAGGTTGTAGGTTCAATTCCTACCGCGTCCACCAAATAAATCGATAACTTACAGGCTGCGCTAGCTGTCACCTCTTTTTCTGTGGGGAAATCTGTGGAGAGCCTGGCGAGTCGCGCAGTCCCAGCCGACTTTTTTCATTGCGGGTCTTGACACTGCCTAAAGAGCGAAGGCGAGTCTACACGGAGGCTCATCCCTTCGCTCTTCGCGGGCGATTTTAGTAGATCAGTATCCAAACTGAATGTGCGAAGAATCTCCCATCGCTCCCGCAATTAGGATGCCTACTCCGCCCGCAATCAGTTCCTTCCTAGCATTGTTGAAAAGCAGTTTGGAAGACGACGTGCACGTTCAGTAGTATGCAGCTCTCGGCGCGACAATCCGCAGACCTCGACACAAAGGGGTTTCTTCAACTAAATGACATCGTTGAATTGCCGGAGATCGCAAGAATTCGCGGCCAGCTCGAGCGATTGTTAGCGAAGAAGGCGGGTTTCCACGAGGGCGCCTTTTTTGACATGCTGGCGCCGTCGGGCCAGGCTGCTGGTATGAAGCTGGTGCAGATTAAGAACCCGAGCCACTATGCGCCTGCGCTATTGAAGACCAATTACGTGAGCAACGCGACCGCTCTTGCGCGGCAAATACTCGGACCAAAAGCCAAGCTCTGGTTCGACATGCTGATTCTCAAGCCTGCACATTCAGCAGCGGAGACGCCGTGGCACCAAGACGAAGCCTTCTGCGACCCGCGATTTGAGCATAAGGAAATCACCTTCTGGCTACCGCTGCAGGACGCCACTGTTGAGAACGGATGCATGAGTTTCATCGAGGGCAGTCACAAAGGAACGGTGCTGGTGCACCACTCCCCTGGCGACGATCCGACCATTCATGCGCTCGAGTGCTGCGCCGATTTCGATCGTGCCGGCGCGGTTGCTTGCCCAATTTCAGTGGGTGGCTGCACGATCCACGATGCCCGAACCCTGCACGCCGCTGGAGGGAATCGCTCAGATGAGCCAAGATTCGCTTACATTATGAGTTTTCACGTGCCTCCGAAAGCCAGCGCGGAAGTAAGAAGCTTCCCCTGGCTAGCCGAAAAACGATCAGATGATAGCGTTTTGATGAAGGCGTGGCTTATGCGTGGCGGAATTTTTGCCATGGCGCTACGCAAACTACAGCGGGGGGAAATGTTCACTCTTGAGGGGCTGAGCTACGGTATTCAGCGGACTGTCAAAGTACTGTTCAGATAGCTTGCAGAGTATAGTCTTTTGGGCTGAAAGGGTCTCGTCTGTGTGGTCAATCGGTTTGGGATATGCGACCCTAGCACCGCCATCCGTGGCTTCGTCAGATACATCGAGGGCAAATTGCAGACAGAGGGGTGGACGGACAAGGCGACGGGACTAAAGAAAGTAGCGACGCCTGTGGTGGGCACCAATTTTGATGTCATTCGGGAAGGCACCCTGTGAAAAAAATCGCGGCTTTTATAGCGCTGGCTATGGCTCTAATTCTCCTTGTCACCGCGTTAAATGGCAAAGTCTCAGACGACAACGGAGCAGCGAATCGAACTAAGGACGAGTTTCGAGTATCCCGGAATAACGAACCTGAAATGCGTCGGCTGATGCGCGAGTCGGATGATCGCGACACGGAAGAGGTAATCGAGGGAATCCTTGGCGCGGCGTTTCTTCTCACTGCTTTTGTGCTATTGAGATAAGGCTCGTCCCGGATCAAGTGATGAGAGCGAAACCCCATATTTCTCATTAAGCCTCTTCCGATCAAAAATTCGCGCCGATTCACACGAGCCGCCCTTCCGGGGCTGCTTTTTACTGATCACAACACTGACTTTAGGATCGATGACAGTCACGCCCGGATGCGACAGTTCCCGCGTTTGACGGCGTGTTGAGCACTGGTACCCACGGCCAAGCACCTTTGTCCGATGACCTCGCCGCGTTCGGTGACAGCATGGCTCTAACACTCTGTGTGCCGAGGTCGATTCCAATCCAGACGGCTTCTGAAGAAGCAAACGGATGTCGCCCCACTTGGCTCATGGGCGTTCCTGAACAGAAGAAGTTGTTCCTTCCTTCATAATTTTCCTGCTCGACCCTAGGTATAGAAGAGGAGGCGCTTGGATCGGTCCTGATAAGTCACCGCCCGCAAGGTCTCCTGCAAAAAATTAGGCGTTCGAAATCAGCTTCGCCATTGGTCCCGCGCGCCGGCTAAGGAGCGATGCAACAGTTCCAAAAAAGTTCATGCTCAGCGCAGTCCCGCAGCGATTCTATCTTTGGCGCGTATTTAGTTTGTCGATTGCGCGCTTCAACTCTTCAAGCTTCTGCCCAGCCTCGCCAAGCTTGCCTTCCGCCGTCAGGCGCTGGTAGTCGGCAAGGTTTTTGGCGGCCTCCGAGATGAGTGCGTTGAGGTCCGTTGCGGGCTGCGGCGCAGCGGCGGATGCTGGAGTGGTGGCGGATCGCGACGACTCCGTTGGGCTCAGGGACGAGGCCGCTCCCCCGAAGAGGGCCGACAACGCCGCCTCAAAGGTTGGTCCGTACGCGAGACGGTCCTGCAGCGCGAGCACGACGAGGCGCAGCTCCGGCATCGGGCTCCGCTCGGCTTGCAGGTAGATCGGCTCCGCATACAGCAGCGCTCGCCCGGTCGGAATCACCAGCAAGGTCCCGCGTCGCACGTGCGAACCCTGCTGATTCCACAGCGTCAATTGTCCTGAAAGCTGCGCGTTCTGATCGATTCGCGCCTCGATCTGCAGCGGTCCGTCCACGAGCTTCGTTTTGGGAAAGTCGTAAACCACCGATGTCCCATACTGTGCGCCGTCGCTCCGACCGGCAATCCAGCCAATCAGATTGTTCCGGTTGGCCGGCGTGAAGGGCAGAATCTCGACGAATTCCATGCCAGTTTCGCCCGGCAGTTTCATCAGCACGAAATTCGGCTGCATCGCCTGTGTCGTTTGCTCACCCCCCGCGCTCATGCCGGCTTCGCTGGCCACCGTCCACAGATCCTCCCGGTTATAGAACACTTCCGGATCCGTCATGTGGTACAAGCCGTAGACTTCCGCCTGCAATTTGAGTAATAACTCGGGATAGCGCATGTGTTTGCGAAGCCCGGGCGGCATCGCTGACGCGTCCTTGAAGAGTCCTGGAAAGATCCTGCGGTAGGCCGCGAGGATCGGATCCTCGGCGTCGAACACGTAAAACGTTGTCGTCCCATCGTAGGCGTCGATCACCACCTTGACGCTGTTCCGCATGTAGTTAATCAGATCCTGGCCGAGACGGTAGTGGGTCGAATACGGATAGCTGTTTGAAACCGTGAACGCATCCATCACCCACGACAGCCTGCCATCGTCGCCGACCACGATGTACGGATCCGGATCGTAAGTGAGGAAGGGCGCCAAAGCCGACACGCGCTCGCGCACGTTGCGCCGCATCAGCAGCCGGCTCTGCGCGTTCACATCATCGCTGAAGGGTAGCTTTCCGAGATCGCCGCGGTCGAGCGCGAGGATGATGCGGCGCAGGAACCCGCCGAGGACGATGCCGCCGTTGCCTTCATAGGACGTAAGGTTGTTGTTCTGGCCCTGGGGATAGTTGAATTCTTTCTGCCGCGTCTTGACATACACGTCGGTGTCGGTCAGCTCGCCAAAATAAATCTCCGGGCGCGTCACAGAGAGACCGGGCACCGTGCTCAGCACCGGCATATTGCTTAGCATCAGGGTCGGCAGCCCTTCCGGTGTAAATCCGTTTACGGGGTTCATCGTAATGCCGTAGCCATGGGTATAGATCAGCTTCTCGTTGATCCAGTTCCGGCTGCTCTCCGGCAGCTTGTCGACGTTCAACTCGCGCGTGGCGAGCATCACCTGGCGCACCGCGCCGTCGATTTCATAGCGATCGATGTCGATATCGGGGAAGTCGTAGTAGGTGCGGATTTCCTGAATCTGACGCAGCGTGTCCTGAAGCGCATGCCAATCCCACAGTCGGATATTCTGAAGGGTAGGCTGATTGTTCGCCGGATCGGCCGACTCGACGGTCGTCTCCGCCGGAAACCCGTGCTGGGTGAAACGGTCCAGTCCGTAGGCTTGCCGCGTTAATTCGATGTTGTGGGAAATATAGGGTTGCTCACGAACCAGTTCGTTCGGCTTGACGATAAAGCTGCTGACGTACCAGCCGACGACCTGAAGCGCGACATAACAGACCGCGGCCGGAAAGATCGCCGCGACCAGCCGGCCTCCGCGTGGCACCGACACGGCGTTGACGGCTGCTATTCCCGCGCCGAGAACGAGCGCCGCGCAGACGAAGAGCAA
>JBBPYY010000112.1:0-55013 GCA_038199445.1 Terriglobales bacterium
CGGTACAAGCCGAAGAATTGCTCACGGATCCAACCGACGGACCGGGCACAATGCTCCTTGCGCTCTATTCAGCTAAGTTGGGAGCGAACGGTGAAGCTCGTCAACGCCTCAAGGAAAGCGCGTCACTGCCTGTGGACGACATCGATTCTCAACTGTACAAGGCAAGGACTTTAGAGCTTCTGGGAGAACGTGACGAAGCACTATCCGCTGTTGCTGCTTGTCTAAAGAAGGGCGTAACCCACTTCCAGATTGAATCAATGGTTGACATGGGCCTGCTACGAGCAGATGTTCGCTATCAAGAAATTTCGAAAGAGCTTTCTGGCACCTCAACCGATTCGTAGCCAACAAGCACAGCACTTCGAGGAGAAATTGCTTATGAAGCAAAGAATGCTTTTGATTACGGTCTGCGCGCTCTTTGGGTTGGGCATCGGTTGTCACAAGCACGTTACATCCGTCGCCATCGTATCGCCGATTGGCACTGTAGATAACTATGTGGAAAAAGGAGACGTACTTAAATGGGTCTCTTTACCTGGCGGGTCAGGCTTTACGGTGCGTTTCGATAGTGGCAATCCTTGTGGAGAAGCAGTAATTGAAAGAAAACCACCGGAGCTCACGGCAACTCCGGGAAGCGGAAACAATCCCGAGTACCAAGCGAGTTGTCGAGCTGCGAATGGAGGCTTCTATCTATATTCGATCATTTTGCCTAGTGGAGGGGGGATACCCCCTGGTGGAGGATCAACTGGTAAAACTCAGCAGCATATTTATCACATCGGTAGCTGCGGCCAGTGTCCCCAAAATAAAAATACTAATTTTAATATTGCCGCCCAATCGGATCATAAAGATGCTTCTATCTTAGAATCCTGTCCTACGCCTGACCCAAAGCCGAATGGAACACTAGTACGGCTAGACTGCTCGGGAAACACTGTGGAAGCGTCGCAGCCATGTCCAGCGCAAATCGCGTCGCCGGCGCAGAGTTATGTTTCTTGGTCCCCCTACCCGGTTGGTTCATGGACGGTCACGTTCCCTGCGGGGGGGTCTCCCTGTACAACACCCGGCCCGTTTAACACTGGATCATATTGCACTTACGCCCCCCAAACCGAGGGCAAAAGCTACCCCTACACTGTTACTTGTGGAAGCAACAAGACGGGCAACGGCACTCTTACGGTGCCGCAGCAGTTTTGAGTTGGCTAGATTTAGATAGTGACTGATCGAGATGCAGAAAATGCGTCATTCACATGATGAAAATACTCTAACTTACACATCCAAAAACAACTTATAATTCGGCCAAAATTACAGTTTTTTAGTCACAGCTTGATATAATAGGAGTAAGTAGAAGAGTAAGCACAGAAAGCCCGGCATCCGCCGGGCTTTTCTGTTTCCAGACCTAAGTCTGTACCGAAGTCCAGACTTAGGTCCTTTGCTTTGAAGACTTTGAGACTTTCAGTACGGGATAGGTACCAAACACATGTCAGAGCCAATCAACATCACAGACCAAGCGGTCCAAACGATCACGCTCAAGCGCTACCAGTGCCGCCACATCTTCACCGACGGACGCCGCTGCGGCAGCCCCTGCCTCAAGCGCGAAGAGTTCTGCTACTACCACCACACCACCCGCCGCGCCGCCGCCAGAACCCGTAGTACCCACGCCGGGCAAACCGGAGCCGAGCCCGCCGAAGCCGAGCACGCCGAATTCGACCTACCGCTCACCGAAGACCGCTCCGCCATCCAGATCTCCATCGGCGAAGTGCTTCGCCGCATCGCCCGCAACCAGATCGACCCCCGCCGCGCCGGATTGCTCCTGTACGGACTCCAGATCGCCAGCCTCAACATCGCGCGCGCCGCCGAACCCGCCCGCGATAAGGAGCTCATCGAAGAAATCACTGCCCACCCCGAACTCGGCACCCTCGCCCCCACCGCCGAAATGACCGATCCCGCAGAAAAGCGCTCCTTCGCCACCACTCTCATCGAAAAATTCAACCGGAAGCAAGCCGAACAACGACAAGCAGCCGCAGCAAGCGCAGCCGCAGCCGATAAAGCAGCCGCGAACCAATCCGCGCAAAGCGTTCCACCCATCGCCGCCAGCCCCATCGCCGACCCAGCCGCCGAAACCGCCATCCTCCCGCGAGTCCAGGCCTGCCGCTACCGCCGCGCCCAACAGAAACGCTGCCATCTTCACCCTGCGCGCGCGACCAGCAAAGATCCATCTACCATCCGCGCTCCCAACTACCACCGCCTGTTTCTACAGCGGAGACTCCCAGACTTCCATCGTCCGAAACGGCCCTCCTTTCCTCCCGTCGTCTTATCATGCTGGCATGATGACGCGTTTGGATGCGGCCGAAGCCCGGGTGCTGGGTTCGCTGATCGAAAAGGGAATTACAACTCCTGACTATTACCCGCTCTCGCTGAACGCGTTGATGAACGCGTGCAACCAGAAATCAAGCCGCGAGCCGGTCATGACGCTCGACGACAGCGAGGTGCGGCAGGCGCTGCATGGATTGCAACAGCGCGAGCTGGTGCAGGGGCGCGGCGACAGCCGCGTAGGCAAGTATGAGCACCGCCTGCAGGATGTCTTCAACTTGAATCGGGCGGAGACCGCGGTGATCTGCCTGCTGCTGCTGCGCGGAGCGCAGACGCCGGGGGAATTGCGCTCCCGCGCAGACCGGCTGTATCAGTTCGAAGATCCAGCGCAAGTGCAAGCTACGCTGCAGCGGCTGATGGAGCGCGAAACTCCGCTGGCGCGGGTATTGCCGCGGCAGCCTGGCATGAAGGAAGTGCGCTACGTCGAGCTTCTCTCCAAAGACGTTCCGGACGATGCATCTTCCCCGCCGCCCGCGAGAGAGGGTTCCGCTTCGGGTGGCCGGCACGCGAATCTGGAAGCGCAGCTCGCAGAATTGAAAGATGAGATCGCAGAGCTAAAAGATGAGATCGCGGCGCTGCGGGCGCGCCTCGACCGCCTTTAAGGAATATAGGTTCATCGTTACGCCCCTTTACCGGGCGGAGAAGCGGTTGGTTCCGTGCTTCGGATCGTAGTCGAAGTGCACCAGCCCATCGCGATAATCGATCTGCATCACGAGAAATTGCAGAGTTTCATAGCCCAGGAGCCCGCTAGCCTCCACGCCCTCGGTCCCCGTGACGTGGTCCAGATTGAAGACGACAGCCCTGTCCAACTTCTGCCGAATTCCTGCAAAAGTGAGCTCGACTTTCTTTGCCTCGAAGACCTCTGTGACCTGGCCGCTGAGGCCGACCACTCCGTTGTCCCGATTGCGCGACACCTGAGTAACAGCGGCAGCGGTTGTAGGCGAAAGGATGGTCGTATAAGCGCCTGTATCGAGGAGGAACCAGTGCACCTTGGAGTCACCAAGGCCCACCGGCACCATGAGTTCATGATCGAAGCGGAGAACCGGGGTCCAGTCCTTCATCGCCGGCGCAACGTAGGCATCTGTAACCGGCGCGACGCCGGCATCCCGCGGTTTGCCGGGGAGCGGGGGGAGGGGATCCACCTGGATGAAGTGCTCGGGAAAATCGATGGTGAGCAGGTAGTCCTTGAAAACGTCGCCACCAATCAGTCCGTCTTCGTCGGCGATGCTGCGCTTGTTGCTGACCTCGACCAGACAGTTTTTAAACTCGAATTGCCCGATTTTGAGATCGTCCGCCATGGCGGAATAACTGGTTTGCGCTCCATCGTCGCCGATGCCGTAAAACCTGGTATGGGTGAGCGGCACAAGGCCCGCATTGGCTGCGAGCCCGCGACGGAGGATGATGCCACGGGCGCCGGTGTCGATCTGCAACCGCGCGGTCGCCTTGTTGTTGATGCGTACGTCTAGGCCCAAGTGGCGAACCGTTACTGCGTCTTCCATGATGTAACTGAAAGGCAGCGTCATCGAGGCTGCGGTCGAGATGACCTTGCATTTGCCGCGATCGGTCTCTGCGTTGCTCAGGGTCTCTAACTTCGCGAGCTCGGAGGAAAGCGACAGCTTTTCTTTATAAGGAAGATCGTCACTCTGTAGGCGCTTGGTCCAGACAGCCATGCGCGCGGCGATCGGCTGATTTTCGAGCCATGCGTCGGTAATTTCAGGGTCGTCGGGAGACAGCCGGTGGGCGGAGTTGAGGCGATCTCGAGCGCTTGCGTTCATCGAGGAAGCCTGAAGATATTTTGCCGTAGCGTAGAAGGCGCGGGGATTACAGGGATCGAGTGCGAGGGCCCGCTCGAGCGCCGCGCGGGATTCGGCCAGGTTGGCGCGTCGGAACTGGATCTCGGCCAGGTTGGCAACCAGTGTGGCTGAGCGGGGCAGGAGTTTGATTGCATCGAGCGCGGTTGCGATCGCTGCATCGGCGTCGCCAAGGTAGAGCTGACTGAGGATCAGTCCGCTGAAGGAGGCCTCTGAAGGGGGGGCGTCACTCTCAACTTCCGCGGTGTAAAGTTTTTCTGCGGCGGCCAAGTGCCAGCTGCGCAGAGCAGTATCGGCCGGCGTCGCAGCACGAACGTGCACGACGGGGCACGGATTGCCAAATGCGGGGCAGACGGTCAGCAGAATAAGGCAAAACAAGTGAAACAGGCGCAGCCGGAGCATGTATGTTTTTTACCAGGAGAGAGCACTCTGGCGTAAGTGACGCATGCATCAATAAGCTGCAAGCTATTGGCTGAAGCCTACACGGGTAAGGACACGGGATCTGGACCCGGACAGGAGACCGTTCGTTCACCGCGAGTTCTGAGGCGTTTATTACCGTGAATGGGGCGCTGGTGAAGACGCAGATAATCAACCAAAATATCACCGTGGATCATGACTCGGATTATTTTAAGAGTGACGCGAAGACTGACTTCTTTGATCCTTCCGGGGCATTGTTGATCCAGGGATGTGCGACTGCGACGGCAAGCCGCTACAAGTGAGCCCTAGGCTTAAAAGGAAGAAGGCCCGCGAGGCGGGCCTTCTTTGCTGGGGAGGGCCGGGTCATTGCGGGGTGGTCATTGGTCATTCCCCTGGGGATTACTGACCGCGGTCAACGATCCGAATCTGCCGTCTTGTTCCGCGTTGAGTCCCGAGGAGAAGAAGATGGAGGTCGCCGAACCGGAAGTGGTTCCACCGCCGGGAGAAAGCGCCCAGAGACGCTCAATGACCAGGGTATTTCCCTTGTCATCTTGCAGCTTGCCGCGGAATTTGCCGGTAGCAGGGTCAAAGGCGAGTATCTCTCCGCTGCGAAGTTGACCAACCAGGATGTTGTGGCTGAAGGCGCCGAAATCGCTGGGCGCCATCGTGAGTGCCCAGGGCGCGTTGAAGAAATTACCACGTTCAAACCGCCGCAGGAAATGGCCTGTGGGCGTAAACACTTTTACGAATCCATTGTTAGGTCCGGGGACTTCGTCATGTTTCGCAGCGTCCTGCAACGCATAAGCGACGTAGATATCGCCACCAATATTCTGGACATTGAAGGGGGCATATCCGCCCTCGTCATCTGAATCGTTGTCCGGATCGTCGGCATCGCCCCGGGCCGGCCCGCCGAAGGAGCTGACCTTTTGGAATTTGCTGCCATACATCTGCACCTTTCCCTGGCGGAAATCAGCAACGTAAAGATAGGTTCCGGTTTCGTGACCTGTGAAGGCGGCTGTTGCGATGGTGGCTCCTTTAAAGACGGATGCCGATTTGTTGTTCACGATGATGACGGATGAGTGCAGCTGCACGCCGGGGTTCCAGCCGGAGATGGTCCCGTCTTCTGTGACGAAGATGAAAAATGCGGGTGCCTTTGGCCCCAATAAGAATGCATTCGGATTGCCATTGAAGACCGCCCCGGTTGGAGTGCCGGTCTTCGTGCTGGGATCGCTGGGCGGGATGGTGACGATGAGCGGCTTTGCCGCGCCCTTTCCGTCGTAGAGCGTGGCAACGCCAGTTCCGTTGTCGGAAACCCACCATGGGCTGCCGGAGCTGCGCGCCATGCCCCATGGATTGACGAGGTTGGTGTCGACGTTGGGCGCCTTGCCGGACAAATCGGAAACAAGATTGGTTTGGGTGTACTGCCGTGACAGATCTGTAGCTTGCCCGAAGGCATGGATGCTGAAGGCTGCGGTCAGGAGACAAAGAGCCAGCCATCGCGCGGCTGAGGGAAGGCGAAGTGTGCGGTGCATAAAACCTCCGAGTGCGAAACGCTGTTGGCGCTTAGGATGCGCCTGCTACGGCAATGGGCTAAATGTTACCGGTGACGTGAGGTACGATATGTCACGCCAAAGTCACCGGTTTGTCAAAACGACAATTGGTTGTGGAGACAGATTCGCGGGGTTGTGGAGACAAAGGTTCGCGCGATCTCTATGCCGATTCCGGTGCATCAGTCCACTCGAAGCCGCAGGAGTCGCATCTCCACTGATTCACCGGCTCAACCGATTCGAGCAATGGATCGCTGGCGCTGCAGCGGGGACAGTCTGGTGAGGCGTAGACGTCTGGTTCTTCGATTTGCGGGTCGAAATCGCGGAGCTTCTCTGGGGTCAGCAGAGATAGAGTTTGCACCGCGCCTTCATAATCGTCCTCTGCAACCTGAAGCATCGTGCGATAGAACGGGTCGCGATTGTCGGACCTGTATGGATCGAGGAATGACTCGATGCCGGATTGCTGCAGAGCCGCTTTCACCCGAAGCGCATTATCACGGGTGTCGAAGTAGCGCAGGTCTACCTTTGTCGACATGTAGGTTTCGAGCTCGTCAGATGCCGTCTCGCCGGTAGATTGCGTGTCGGATTCGAGTGTTCTGAGGTCTGTGCGGAAATTAAGAGTGGGATCGGTCCAGCGCATTTTTTCGTCGGGCGTCGTGTTGAAGAAGACGCTCGATGGCTGGCGCGGTTCGAGTGCGGCCAGCGCAGCTGTTCGCGTTACCTTGGGCTTTGGAGGCAGTTCCCTCTTCTTAAGCTCCGCGTAAGACATCTCGAGCAGCGTCGGTGAGAGTGTTCTGCTGGTGCAAGAGCTCCATCAACTCGATGTCACTCATCGCGGCATACAGAACCATCAGGTCATCTTGTTGGCCGGAGTTCATACGACTTCGCCTCAGGGTGTTCAGCGGGCAAATTACTTATACATATAAAGTGACGGCGAACGCCTCAAGCTTCGCCAGATAGGAACGATTCGATAGCCACGATTCTGGCACGCACTATCCAGATATGCACCATATCGTTGCGCGAAGTCACTGCGAGGGTCGCGGTCTCGGCGCTATACTCGAGGCCACGCAGCGATGCGAGGGGGTGCTCAGATGGAACAAGATCGAGGCACTGGAGCAAATGCCGCGGCGGGGTCGACATCGAGTCCGGAAACAGGGTCTGACGCGCGACCGGCGGCAGGTTCTGGCAGTGAAAGCAAACAGCACGGCATCTGTGACATTCTGGATGTCTTCTTCATACTCAGTGCCGCATTATTTCTGGTGCTGGTGGTGCTCTGGCTGGCGAGCGAGATCGCAGGTGTCGAGATGTTCAAGACGCTGCCGGGCTGGATGAGTGAGGTCTTCAAGAGTGGCAAGGCCGCGATCGCAGCACTCGGCGTCTCGGGTGCGGTGCAACTGTTGCGGACGCGGTTGAACCGCACCACAAATCCGCAATACTTTGGCTGGATTCTCGCCGTATTCGTCGTGATCATCGGTTCCACGATGGCACTGGCGAAGATGATGCCGGCTCCTCCCCCACCTGCCAAGGCAGCGACAGCGCCGATTCCGGCGGATGTACATTTTCAGACGGACTATCCGGAAGGAACGCGGCTGCAATATGTGCACAATCCCAGACCGGGGACGGAGATCTTGGACCAGCAGCCTAAAAGTACTAAATATTCCCAGCGGTATCTGGCGCATGTGCTGTTGCCGCCGGATACAACGGCGCAGTATGTTGCGTATTTCAGAAAGCAGGACACGGGGTCGGTGGTGCATCCGGCGGGGGAGAGCGCGGGGTTCACGATCTTGTGCCTGCAGTCGGCAGCCGGCGATCACCAGGATGTTTCCGATGTATTTCTCGAATGCGAAAACGGAGAATGCAAGTCGAGCAAGACGGACCCAGGTCTCGCCAAAGCTTGCCCCGGTTTGAGCGGATTTCTAGACCACGACATGTTTCACGACTTATTTTCGGACGCGCTTGGGACCGTAGTTTACGCAACGTCTACGGATAAGCATGCGGTGAAAGCGAACGTGCCTTTCTGGACGGTGCCGACCCTTGAGACTCTGGAGCAGCAGAAGGACCGTGAGCGTGTCGGCTATACCAGGTTCGATATGGAGCTTCGTCCTGGGGCGGAGCTGAAAGACTTTCAGAGCTATCAGTTTCAAGTGTGGGTGAATGATCAGCCGATCTTCTTCAATAGTTTTCCGCCTGAGGTATTCCGCAACACATTCGACCCAAACGCTCCCGTGCATGTTTCATTCGCGCTCGAGAACCTGAGCTTCTCTGGACTGCATGAGGGCTATGAGAATCTGCTTGTGCAGTTCACCTTTTTCTCAGGCGGCAAGATGGTGCAGCAGGATGTGCAGCGGACGTATGCGGCGTTGCGCGATGCGCTACCGGTGGAGATGGACACGCCGGCGGGCCATGTGACGTGGTCGGGCAAATATGTAATTCCTAAGAACGAAAGCAAGTACGAGATCATCGTAAATTCCGTGCCCAAGGCCGACCAGGCGATGACCCTGAAGTCCACGTTTGATCATGGAAATCTGCAGTATGGCGATCGTCCGGCGGTGTTGGTCGTCAGGCCGCCGCTGCGGATTCCGCCGTATTACGGAGTGGTGATCGGTCTGGTCCAGCCGTCGGGGCAGGTTCAATTTACCTACAACCGCGACGAGGCGGACAAGGTGTGTCAGTGGGCGATGGAGGAGAGGCGGAATACCAAGTTGATTCGCTCAGACCTGAGGATCTACGACGCGGGCACGCGTGCCTACAGACCTTGCAGATGAAGGATCCCGTCTCGCTTCCCTTGAAAGATCCCGCTTGGCGATAGATGTTTTCGTTATCCTCGGTGCTGCGGTCTGGCGGGACGGCGTTGCGAGCAATGCGATGAAACGCCGCGTCGCCGGCGCATTGCGTTCCGCGAAAACGTCAGACGCGCCGTGCTTTCTGGTCACTGGCGGGATCGGTCGCTATCCTCCTTCTGAAGCCTCCATCATGAAGCGGCTGCTCTTAGACGGCGGTGCCCTGGAGAGCAGCGTCGTGCTGGAGGAAACGGCCGACAACACTCTCTCGTCGGTCAAGGCCTGCACTCAGATCATCCACTCGATCCGTGATGTGCGGAGTGTCACGGTCTGCACGGATGTCTATCATTTGCCACGGTCACGGTGGCTTTTTCATCTTTACGGTGTGAAGACACGCGCAGGTCAGGTCGCATCGGGCGCCCGCGAAGCGGGTCGAGCGCGATGGCTTTACTACTGGGTGAGGGAAGTGGCTGCGGTTGTGTGGGACACACTGGCGGTGATAGTTCGCAGGTAGGCGCGAGGCGTGCCGATAGAATTGAAGTACGATGCCGACGCGCGTGTCTTCATACTCGAAGATCAATCTTGGGTTGGCGATTGGGGCACTGCGTGCGGATGGCTTTCACCAGCTGGTAACGGTATATCAGACGCTGGCCTTATCGGATGCGGTGACGGTGACTGCGCGACGGGCGGTGAAGACGGCGATTACGATCCGGTCGAAGGATGCGCGCATTCCGACGGATGGGCGAAATACCGCGTGGAAAATGGTGGAATTCGCACTGGTAAAAGCGGGTTTTGCAGCGGTGGTCGAGGTCGAAATCGAGAAAAATCTGCCCGTCCAGGGTGGTTTGGGCGCTGGATCGGGAAATGCGGCGGCGGCGCTGGTTGGATTGGAGCGGGAACTCGGTCTGAACCTCGCCGGGCCTTCCCGGCTGGAAATTGCGGCGGAGGTCGGGTCGGATGTTCCGCTGTTTCTGGTTGGCGGGACGGTGCTGGGGCTGGGACGGGGGGAAGCGGTATACCCGCTCCCGGACCTGCCCGAGATGGCTTGCGTGGTGGCGGTGCCGGAGGTAGGGGTATCTACTCCGCAGGCTTTCCTCGATTGGGACCGGCTCGGCGTGCAGGAGAAATTGACCCCTGAGGCAAGCCACGCTAGACTAAGTAAGTTAAGTCGTGCCATTGCGGCCGGCTTTTCCGGTGTCTCTGCCGTGGGCGGAGACCTGGCCGGGAATCCTCTCCTCGAGCTTGTCCGCACCGGGATCGAAAACGACTTTGAAAAGGTCGTGTTTCCTCTCCATCCCCGTCTGCGAGAAATCAAGCACATATTAGAGGTAGGCGCTGTGTATGCCGCGCTGTCCGGGTCAGGGTCTGCGTTGTTCGGCTTGTATGCCGATGATCAGAGCGCTGAGCAGGCAGCGGTGCGTGTTCGCGCTGCCGGGGTAAAAGCTTTTGTCACGCGGACGATTTCGCGGGCTGAACTGGTGGACGACTAGCTTAGACTTTTTGGAAATGTTTTTTGGGCGATCGACTAATGGTAGGTCAAGTGCCTTTGGAGCACTTTGTCTAGGTTCGAATCCTAGTCGCCCAGCCAGATGTTGTTGGAGCAGGATGAGAAGTCGCGGTGAGAACGGAAACCTCAGCGCGAATGATATGAACCGCAGTGAACACCCATAGCAAACCAGCATTGGAGGATTCACAGACATGCCAGATCGCACAGGAGCAGGGGCGGTACTGACGCCGGTGGAAGATGCGAAGCGGACGGACACCAAGGTTGAGGGCAAGGCAGATGTTAATCCCCAGACCAGAGTGGATGCGAAGCAGGATACGGACGCGGTTGCAAAGAAAAAAGCGAAGTGGCGCGACGATAAGCATTTCAAGATTTTTTCCGGTTCTGCGAACCGGGCTTTGGCAGAAGAGGTTTGCAAGTTTGTTGGAGTGCCGCTCGGAGAGGTCAAGCTGCAGCGGTTCTCTGACGGTGAGGTGTATTTCCAATTGCTGGAGAACGTGCGCGGCGCTGATGTTTTCGTCGTGCAGCCGACTTGTAAGCCAGTGGACCAGAATTTGCTGGAGCTGTTGATCATGATCGATGCATTGAAGCGCGCGAGCGCGGGACGCATCACGGTAGTAATTCCGTATTACGGCTATGCGCGGCAGGACAGAAAAGACCGTCCGCGTGTAGCGATTTCGTCGAAGCTGGTGGCTGACCTGCTGACGACGGCCGGCGCGAACCGCGCATTGCTGGTGGATCTGCATGCGGCGCAGATTCAAGGGTTTTTCAATATTCCGGTCGACCATTTGTTTGCGTCGCCGGTGCTGGTGGGGCATTACCGGGAGATGGCGTTGCCCAAGCTGACGGTGATTTCTCCGGATGCGGGAGGTGTGGAGCGAGCGCGTTTTTTCGCGAAGAAGATGGAAGCTCCGCTGGCCATTGTGGATAAGCGGCGGACCGAGCAGAACGTGGCAGAAGTAATGCACGTGATCGGCGATGTAGCAGGCCGGACGTGCTTGATATTGGACGACATTGTCGACACCGGCGGGACGCTGGTGAAGACGGTGGATGCGCTGCTGGCGGAGGGCGCGGAAAAAGTCTATGCGTGCGCGACCCACGCGGTGTTGAGCGGGCCGGCGATCGAGCGCATTGCGAATTCGAAGATCGAACAGCTGGTGGTGACCAACACGATTCCGCTGAGTGAAGAGGGGCAGCGCCTCTCGAAGATCAAGGTGTTGTCGATTGCGGGGCTACTGGGCCGCGCCATCGAGAGCGTTCACATGGAGACCAGCGTTTCGACGCTGTTCAATTAGGCAGAAAGGGAGCGGCGCTCAACGCTGTGCCCGAAAGGAAAGTAGAAAATGAACAGCAATGAAGTGGTAGCGGCGACGCCGCGTGAAGGCAAGTTCAACAAGAATGCGGCGCGGCGCGTGCGGGTTGCGGGCAAGATTCCGGCGGTGGTGTACGGCGCGAAGCTGGATGCCATTGCGCTGACTGTGGATCCGAAACAAATCCAGCGGATCTTGTATTCGGTATCAGGGCACAACACGATTTTCGATCTTGAGATTTCGGGATCCACAGCGAAGACGAAGGCGATGATCGTCGACTGGCAGTATGAGCCGGTCAAGGGCACGCTGATGCACATCGATCTGAAGCGCATCGCGATGGACAAGGCGATCGTGGTCGAAGTGCCGATCGTTCTCGAAGGCATCCCGTTTGGGGTGAAGAACGAAGGCGGCATTCTGGACCAGGTCCTGCGCGAAGTGGAGATCGAGTGTCTGCCGGGCGATATTCCGGCTGCGATCACGCTGGACGTTTCTGAGATGAAGATGCACGATGCGCTGCGCGTGAAGGATTTACCGCATGCCGGCAAGTTGAAGTTCCTGACCGACGAAGACGCGACGGTTGCGCACGTCATTGCAATCAAGGAAGAAGTGGTAGCGGAAGTGGTCGATGTGACGGCTACCGCGGCAGAACCGGAAGTGGCGAAGAAGGGTAAGCAGGATGCAGATGCTGCCGCTGCTGCTGCTGCGCCGGATGCGAAGAAGGACACCAAGAAGTAACGCTTGGAGAATCGAACGAGCGGCGTGAAGTTGGGAACGAAGTTGATAGCAGGTCTGGGGAATCCCGGCATCGAGTATCAATTCACGCCGCACAATGCGGGATTTCTAGCCATCGATCGCATCGCGGAACGATGCGGGGTGACGGTGGCGAACCGGCGGAACAGGGCATTAACGGCGACGGCCAAACTGGCCGGGTATGACGTGGTGCTGGCGAAGCCGGAGACGTACATGAACCTGAGCGGCATCGCGATTAGGGCGCTGGCTGAGGATCTGGAGATTGATCCGCTGCGAGACATCATCGTGCTCTATGACGAGGTGGATTTGCCGCTGGGCGCGGTGAGAGTGCGCGAGCGGGGTAGTTCGGCAGGGCACAACGGAGCGAAGTCAATCTCCGGGGCGCTGGGCAGTGATGAGTGGTTGCGGGTTCGGATTGGAGTATCGCCCGAAGACGCCGAGGTGGCGAGCAGGGTAAGAACGCGCAGCGCGGAATATGTATTGACGCCGTTTCGCAAAAAGGAACTGGCGGTGCTGGACGAAGTGCTCGACCGGGTGGCAGAAGCGGTCGAGGTGATGTTGAAGGAAGGCGCGAGCGCCGCGATGAACCGGTACAACGGGCGTGGTGAAAAGCCGGCAGCAAGTTGTTAGGTCAAAAAATTTGTAACAACCGCAGTGGCAATTTAAGAGGCCGCGCGGAGAGAAGAGAGCAGACATGGCAACCGAAGCAAAGATGAATCGTACCTACGAAGTGATGTTCATTGTCCGGCCGGATCAAACGGACGAGGACCTGGACAAGTTGATCGCGGGCATTGAGTTGACTGTGACGAGCGCAGCCGGCGCGGTGCGTTCGATCGAGAAGCTGGGCCGCCGCAAACTGGCGTATGTGGTGAAGAAGTTTTCTGACGGTCTGTATGTGCTGATGACGATCGAGGCGGACGGCAAGCTGGTGGCCGAGGTGGAGCGCCGCCTTCGCGTGCTGGAGCCGGTGATCAAGTTCATCACGGTCCGCATGGATCTGGAACAGAAGCGCATCGATAAGGTGAAAGCGAAGCGCGCAGCGCATCCCAAGCTGAGCGCACAGCAGGCAGTGGTTCCCGCCGCGGCAGCGACAGAAGAAGTGCCTGCAGTCTCAGAGCCCATTCCGGTCGCTTCGGAAAACGCTCCTGGAACGGCGTCGGCGACGGAAGAGCCAGCGGCAGCGAGCGCTTAGCAGGCGAACGCGGTGCGAGATTAGCGCCGCCTGGCAAATTGATGATCGACTTAAGAAGTTAGAGGGATTCGAAAGGAAGTTTCGCAATGGCGGAAGAGAACAGCACACCAAGGACGTCTGGGTCGGGCAGCACTGGTTCAGGCAGCACAGGTTCAAGCACCGGCGGCACAGGTTCGAGCGGCACGGGTGGTTCGGGTTCAAGCGGCAGCACGGGCAGCACGGGCGGCTCGCATTCGGGCGGCGGTGGTCGCACTGGCGGCGGTCACTCGGGCGGAGGCCATTCGTCGGGCGGACACTCCTCCTCCTCAGGCCCCGGCGGCGAGCGTCGCGGACCCCGTCCGGGCGGACCTGGCGGCCCTGGCGGACGCAAGTTTTTCCGCCGCAAGAAGGTCTGCAAGTTTTGCGTGGAGAAGATCGACGCGATTCCATACCGTGACGTTCGTCTGCTGCAGCAGTTTGTGGCGGAGCGCGGCAAAATCGTTCCCCGCCGTTTGACGGGTGTATGCACGCGCCATCAGCGCGCGCTGACGCACTCCATCAAACAGGCACGGAATATCGCGCTGCTGCCGTTCGCGGCACGCCACTAGACAGTTTCGCTACTTTGACTATTTCGCCGCCGCGTCGAGCGGGGCGGCGGGTGAGAGAAGATCGGGAGAGTTTCAAATGGAAGTCATTCTGAAAGAAGATGTAGAAACACTGGGACATCGCGGCGACGTGGTGAAAGTGGCAGAAGGCTATGGCCGCAATTTTCTGCTACCGAAGAAGCTGGCTATCGCTGCCACGGTGGCGAACAAAGCAGTAATCGAGCAGATGAAAAGCTCCTCGGTGCGCAAGACTGCAAAGGAAAAGGGTGAGGCAGAAGAGCTGTTGCGGCAGCTCGAGAATGTTTCCCTCGAATTCACGCGCAAGACCGGCGCGGAAAATCATCTTTTCGGTTCAGTGACTGCGGCTGATATTACGCAGGCGCTTGAAGCGAAGGGATTCCACATCGACCGCCGCAAGGTGCAGCTGGACGAGCCGCTGAAACAGGTCGGCGAGTTCCATATTCCGGTGCGTTTGCACCGGGAGGTGACGGCGCACGTTAAGGTGACAGTGAGCGGTGAAGAAACCGGCGCTTAATGATCGCGGGTTGAGAAGGGCCTGGTAGAGATGCCGGGCCCTTCTTTTCTTTGTGACAGCGCAATTTTCGCGAATGGCGGAGAACACAACCCGAGGTCCATCACGGCGCTCACAACGGCAATCGTTCGTTTCGCAATGAACGAGCGGAGCGGGACGGAAGAACGACGGCGAATTTTGTTCAGCGGCCTTCGAGAAGTCGTTCGGCGAGGCGTTCGGGAAGTTTTGCGCGCAGGATGCGCATCTGCGCGAGCCGGACATCATAGTCGACGCGGAAAAAGGTGACGACGCGCGCGGCATCGTCGTAGATGGCGAAGGCAGCGCGAGGATCGTGGTCGCGGGGCTGGCCGACGGATCCGGGATTGAGGAGATAACGCCGCGCGGGTTCGATGCCGATCGATTCGGACTGCAATCCTTTCGCGCCGGGAAAGCGTGGCTGAACCGCCTGCCACTCTTTCGTGCTGGCGGCAAAGCCTCCTTGCACGTGCGTGTGGCCAAAAAATGTAATATGCGACCCGGAGTCTTTCATCGCGAGCCATGCGTCGCGCATGGAGACGACATATTGATCTTCGTTCAGCAGCGAGCCATGCACGCAGGTCACGAGCGGACTCGCCGTCGCAACTGGACCTTGCTCGAGCGCTTGCAGCCATGCGGAGTTTTGCTCAGTCAGGATGTTGCGGGTCCATTTTGCAGCACGGCCGGCGATGGAATTGAAATCGTCGAAGCTGCGCGTTCCGCTGCATGCTCGATCGTGATTGCCGCGAACGAAGATGCCGCCGAGGGCGCGAACGCGCTCGACGACTTCGTTGGGGGCTGCGCCGTAGCCGACGATGTCTCCGAGATTCCACACAACATCATAGGCGGGAGATGCGGCAAGGACCGCTTCGAGCGCATCGATGTTGGCGTGAATATCAGAAAGAATGAGGGCGCGCATGGCGAGTGGAAATACTCGGCGAGGATACTACGGCTGCACCAAAAACGGGCATGCCGAGGAGGGGGGCCGCGCTCGGCAGTCGTTCGGAAGACTTAGAGCACAGTGCGCACAAAGTGGCCGTGTTCGACTTCGCGCAGCGTCGTTGCCGCATGGCTGCTCTCGACGCCGACGGTCGCGAGTGGGCGATCACGCGGCGTGGTTAGAGTTGGGACGGCTCCTAGCAGGCTGCGCGTGTATGCATGCTGTGGCCGAACGAAGATCTGATCGCGGGTGCCTGATTCGAGAAGCTGGCCGTGACGCATGACTGCGACGCGCTGGGCAACCTCGCCGACGACAGCGAGATCGTGAGAAATGAAGAGCATCGCTAGCTTGTATCGTTCGCGGAGTGCAGCGAGCAAAGCGAGGACCTGTGCCTGTACGATCACGTCGAGCGCAGTCGTCGGTTCGTCGGCGATCAGCAGGCGTGGACGGTTCACCAGGGCCATCGCGATCATGAGGCGTTGACGCTGGCCACCGGAGAACTGGTGCGGATAATCGCGCGCCCGGGCTACCGGCAAAGCCACCGCATCGAGCACCTCGGCAACACGCTCCTTGATTTCGCTGCGCGAAATATCACGATGGTGAGTGGTGAGCGCTTCGGCGATTTGTTTCCCCACGCGCATCACCGGATTGAGAGCGGTCATCGGTTCCTGAAAAATCATGGCGATGTCGCGACCGCGGTGCTGGCGCATGGCGTTTTGGGGGAGCGTGAGCAATTCTGCGCCGTCGAAATAAATCTGTCCGTCAATGCGCGCGGCGTCTCCAAGCAGGCGAAGAATGGCGAGAGAAGTGACCGACTTGCCGGAACCGGATTCGCCGACCAGGCCGAAAACTTCTCCCTCACCAATGAAGAAGCTGACGTCGCGGACGACAGGCTGTTCGCCGGAGTCGTTGCGGAACGCGATGTTGAGATTGCGGACGGAGAGCAGCGGCACGAGTGTGATGCTAACGCAGGCGCGACGATTGCAGGCGACTCAGGTCCGGCAACAACATAAGCAGTTACACTGTGCCGCAGATGAAGCGAGTGATTGAAGAGGAGTTGCTGGATAGCGACCTGGGGAGCCAGGAGGAGATTGCTGCTTCGCTTCAGTCGATTCGGCGCGTGAACCGATGGTTTGGCGGGGACCGAAATCACACGCTGCTGCTGCTAGGGGTGGCAGATCGGATGCGAGCGCGGGAGATGCACATTTGTGAGGTTGCATCAGGCCGGGCCGATGTGTTGCAGGCCGCGGCAAAAGCGCTGATGCCTCGAGGAACGAAGTTGAAGATAACGTTGCTCGACCGCAGCCGGCAACATCTGCCGCGCGCCGGGGAGTGGGATGCGTCCCTCCCCGCTCCGGACGTAATCGAGGGCGATGCGCTCGAAATCCCGCGGGCCAGCGAGAGTGTCGATGTCGTTTCATGCTGTCTATTTCTGCACCATCTGGACGAGCGGCAGGCTGCGCGGTTTCTGAGTGAAGCGCTGCGCGTCGCTAGAGTCGCTGTGATCGTGAACGATCTCGAGCGCAGGCGAGCGAGCTATTTACTGGCGCGCCTGTACGCGCTGTTTGATTCCAGCCGGCTCTCGCGTTACGACGGCCCGGTTTCGGTGCGCTGCGCGTACACGCACGCAGAGTTTAAACGATTGATCGAAAAAACCGGATGCGAGTTCGAGTTGAAGCGCAGGTTTCTGTTTCGACTGGGTGTGATGGTTTGGAAGCGGCGGGGTACGTGATCTGGTGGGCCCGGAGGGATTCGAACCCCCAACCAAGGGATTATGAGTCCCCTGCTCTAACCGTTGAGCTACAGGCCCTGCCTATTGATCTTGCTGAGTTTCTGTGGACAGCCCGGTAGGCTGAACTGCGCTGTACAGCCTGTACAGCTGCACATCTCATAGTCTGCCACAGAGGCTCCCCTGTTAACGGCGTGTAACGCGAGGCGCGTGAGCGCGACGCGCAGAAACAGTTACACTGCGAAAAGGAATCTGGAGATCACGTGACCATTTCTTTTCGCCCCGGCGCGAAGCACGCGCTGCTTACCTTTTTCTTTGCTTTCACGTGGGCTGCAAACGCGCAGGGTTCGGCTGGACCTCAGCCGGTCGCGCTCCCGCCCCCGATAGTTGCGCCGGCTGACACCGCTTATCCGGGGACGATCGGTTTGCAGGTCGATCTGACGGACACGAACCGCCACATCTTCAGCGTTCACGAGACGGTCCCTGTTGCGGCGGGAGCGCTCACGCTGCTGTATCCGAAATGGATCCCGGGCAATCACTCGCCGACAGGACCGATCTCAAAATTCGGTGGTCTGACAGTGACGGCGGCCGGCAAGCGCATCCAGTGGATTCGCGATCGGGTGGATGTGTACGCATTCCATGTGGATGTGCCGCCGGGCGTGAAAACGATCGACATTGACTTTCAATTTCTTTCTCCCGTGCGTCCCGCGGAGGGGCGCATCTCGATGTCTTCTGAGATTGCAGACCTCGCTTGGAATACGGTTGTCCTGTATCCAGCGGGCTATTTTGCCCGCCGCATCAATCTTGCCCCGAGCGTGAAGTTGCCGGAGGGCTGGAAGTTTGCCTCCGCGTTGGATGTGCGTTCGCAAAAGGGCAGCGTCATTCACTTCAAAGACACGACCTTGGACACGCTGGTTGACTCCCCGGTGTATGCGGGCAGCAACTTCAGGCGCATCGACCTGTCGCCGGATGCGAGCAATCATGTGTACCTGGATGCCTTCGCGGATGCACCCGAGAACCTTGCGATCACGCCGGAAGAGATAAGGTTGCATCGCAACCTGGTGCGAGAAGCGGCGAAACTCTACGGGTCGCGCCATTACGATCACTACGATTTCTTGTTCTTGTTGAGCGACAAGGTGGGCGGCATCGGGCTCGAGCATCACCAGTCCAGCGAAGATGGCGCGCGCGCGCATTACCTTACCGACTGGGACGCGGGTATCCCGGGGCGCGATCTACTCGCGCATGAGTACACGCATTCATGGGATGGTAAATTCCGTCGACCGGCAGACTTGTGGACAGCAAATTTCAATGTGCCGATGCAGGATGATCTACTCTGGGTCTACGAGGGAATGACGCATTACTATGGCTATGTGTTGACGGCGCGCGCCGGGCTGCGCACCGCAGCGCAAACGCGAGACCTGATTGCCGCGGTCGCGGCTAATTTTGATGCGAGCCCTGGCCGCACGTGGCGGCCGATGATCGACACGACGAATCAGCCAACCATGTCACAGCGATCGCCGGTCAGTTGGGTAAGCTGGCAGCGACCCGAAGACTATTACACCGAGGGCATGCTGATCTGGCTTGATGCTGATACGAAGATTCGCGAATTGAGCGGCGACAAGAAGTCGCTGGATGATTTCGCAAAACTTTTCTATGGAATCGACAACGGCAGTTACATCACGCGCACTTACACTTTCGACGATGTGGTCGCGGCGCTGAATACGGTTCAGCCCTATGACTGGGCCGCGTTCCTGCATACGCGGGTCGACGAACTCGCTCCGCAGACACCGAAGGATGGTCTGTCGCGCGGAGGGTATCGGCTGACCTATTCAGATACTCCGCCTGACTGGTTGAAGCATGTGGAAGCGTCTGCGCCGCCGGCGACGCAGACGATCAACTTCTCCACGTCTCTCGGCTTCACGGTTGGGAACGATGGCGCCTTCGGAGAAATCTGGTGGGACAGTCCCGCCTTTAAGGCAGGGCTCACCGGCGATATGCATCTGATTTCAGTGGATGGCACGGCCTACACGCCGGCTGCATTGCGTGCAGCGATCATCGCGGCGGAAAATACCAAAACGACGCTGCAATTGCTGGTCAAGCGCGGAGATCAGTTTAAGAACATCGAGCTGGAGTATCACGGCGGCTTGCGCTATCCACAACTCGAGCGCGTGGACGGCACGAGAGCCCGTCTCGATGAGATATTGAAGCCGCAGATCGATCCGCCCCAGTGAACGCTGCGGCTGGTCGACTGCCTGCGAGCGTGCTGTAACGTGCTCGTGGTTTTTTCGCCAGGCGGAGCCGCCGCATCGGCATGCTGCCTTATGATGAAATTGTCTCCATCCCAAATAGGTCGACAGGCCTGGCGTATGGGAACGTACGGCCTCGAAACCAGCTCTGCCGGAGCGTGCTATGGACATCGCTGAGTGGCGTCGAAAGATCGATCAACTGGACCGCGACATCGTTGCCCTCATCAGCGAACGTGCCAGGGCGGCGCAGGCTATCGGCGTGCTGAAGCGCACGACCGACCTGCCGGTATACGAGCCTGATCGCGAGCACAAAATCTTTGCCAACGTACGCGCGGCCAACCAGGGGCCTCTCCCCGATATCGAGTTGACGCATATCTACGAGCGCATCATCGATGTTATGCGGGCGTTGCAACGAAACGAATTGGCATCTGGAAAACAGAAGGCGGATCAAAAATGATTGTCGCGATGCAAGAGAGGGCGACAGACGCGCAGATCGAAACGGTTGTCTCGCGCATGGTGGACCTGGGTTTCAACGTGCACCGGACCACGGGCACGACCCAGACAATTCTCGCGGGCGTCGGAACGCCCGACCATTTTGACGTGCATATATTCGAAGTGCTTGAGGGCGTGCATGAGGCGCATCGTATCTCTTCGCCGTACAAGCTTGCGGGACGCGGTTTTCGTCCTGAAGGGACTGTCGTTGAATTTGCGAACGGCGTAAGAGTTGGCGGGGATCAGATTGTCGTGATGGCCGGGCCCTGCTCGGTCGAATCGCGGGAGCAGATTTTGAAAAGCGCGGAACAGGTCGCCACAGCAGGGGCGCAGTTCCTGCGCGGCGGCGCCTTCAAACCGCGCAGTTCGCCGTATTCCTTTCAGGGGATGGGCCTCGACGGCTTGAAATTGTTGCGCGAGGTCGGCGACCAGACTGGCCTGTTGGTCATCAGCGAAGTCATGGAAATTTCTCAGATTGAGCTGATGTTGCCCTATGTAGATATTTTGCAGATCGGCGCGCGCAACATGCAGAACTTCAATTTACTGCGGGAGGTCGGTCTGGTGCGCAAGCCGGTCCTGCTGAAGCGCGGGATTGCTGCGACCATCGAAGAATTACTGCTCTCGGCAGAATATATTCTCGCCGGCGGCAATTACGATGTGATGCTTTGCGAGCGTGGCATCCGCACCTTCGAGACCTCGACGCGAAATACAATGGATATTTCTGCTATCCCTGTTGTCAAACAGCTATCGCATCTTCCCATCATCGCGGACCCGTCGCACGGTACCGGGCGGCGTGACAAGGTCGCAGCGATGGCACGGGCCTCCGTGGCCGCGGGGTGCGATGGCTTGTTGATAGAAATGCATCCGAACCCGGATAAGGCAATGTCTGACGGAGCGCAGTCTCTCTTCCCCGATCAGTTTGCGAAGCTCATGGATGATTTGCGAATCATTGCGCCCGCCGTTGGCAGGCGCATCGCGTAACGAATGCCTATCTCACGCCTCCTGATCGTCGGGACGGGCCTCATCGGTGCATCGCTGGGACGCGCGTTGCGCGACGATGGATTTCCCGGAGAAATTGTTGGTTGGGATCAGAGCCCGCTCGAGCTGAATCTGGCGCTTGAGAATGGCAGCATTCTCCGCGCCGCTAATGATCCTGTTGCGGCCGCGCGCGAGGCAGATGTGGTGCTGCTCGCAGTACCGGTCCTCGCGATTCTCGACTGGATGCGCAAGCTCGCCCCTGTGATGCGGTCCGGCCAACTGCTGACGGATACGGGCAGCACGAAGCTTGAGATTGTGAAGCTTGCCAGAACATTGTTCGGGGACGCGGAGCATGCTTATTTCTTGCCCGGACACCCGATGGCAGGGAAAGAAGTCCACGGCGCGGAGCATGCGGATGCCGCACTTTACCGCGATGCGGTCTGGCTGTTCACTCCGATCGATGAGCTTGAATTCGAACCAGCGATTGCAACAGAATGGCGCGCGCTGGTGCGGAAGATGGGAGCGCGCATCCGTGATATGGAGCCCGCGCGGCATGACGTCGTGTGCGCGTGGATAAGTCACTTGCCACAGATGCTATCGACAGCGCTCTCAGCGATGCTGGAAGACGAGTTTGGCGATGCGGCTGAGCTAGGCGGCATAGGCGGGCGAGCGCTGCGCGAAATGACACGACTCGGGGCAAGCCCGTTTTCGATGTGGGGGGACGTCGCCCACACCAACGCGGAGCCGATTGCCGCAACATTGCTGGCGTTGGAACAACGGCTGCAGAGAATGCGGGAACACCTGAAGAACCCACAATTGCGTGAAGAATTTGAGAAGGCGAATCTGTTCCGCACGCGCCTGCACTGATCGTTCGTGTAACCGAGCTATGTCTTGCGAGTACCACGCCACCTCATGCGTTGTACTTCGCGCCCAGCACGCTTTCCGCAGCATCCCAACAAATGCTTACCAGATGCGGCAAGCGTGTTCGCTGACCATAGCCTGATTCTTTTTACACGCAAAGGCTTTTCCGAATTCTGGCAGGTCGACGAGGATGCCGTTGGTACGGTACTCGTCTGGAGCATGCGGGTCGGTCTGGACGCGCGTTCGCAGATCTTCCGGGCGCGTCTGCGTGCACCACTGCTGCGCGTACGCGATAAAGAAGCGCTGTTCCGGCGTGTAGTTGTCGCTCTTCTTGTCGAAGGCGAGGCTTTCGGCTTTCGCCTTGTCCTGCCACGCTAGGTAGGCGAGCCACAGTCCGCCGAGGTCGGCGATGTTCTCGCCGAGTGTCAGCTTGCCGTTCACGTGGACGTCGTCGACGGGCACGAAGGCGTCAAATTGCTTGACCATGCAATCGGTGCGTTCCGTGAATTTCGCTCCGTCTTCCTTTGTCCACCACTCCTTTAGATTTCCCTGCGCGTCGAACTGGCGGCCTTCGTCGTCGAAACCGTGCGTCAGCTCATGGCCGATCGTGGAACCCATGTCGCCGTAGTTGGCAGCGTCGTCTTCTTTCTGACTGTAAAACGGTGGCTGCAGATAGCCGGCGGGGAAGTTCACGTCATTCAATTGCGGGCTGTAGTACGCGTTGACGGTGGGCGGCGTCATGCCCCACTCCGCGCGATCGACGGGCTTGCCGATCTTTGCCGCTTCGCGATCGTTCTCAAAACTGTGCGCGCGAAACTGATTGCCGAGCGCATCTCCGCGGATGATGTTGAGCTTGGAGTAGTCACGCCACGTGTCGGGATAGCCGACTTTGTTGGCCACGGTGTGCAGTTTTTCTTTCGCGTATTTCTTGGTCTCGGGGCTCATCCAGTCGAGCGAGTCGATATCTTTACCCATCGAGACCTCGATCCGCTGCGTCATTTCGAGCGTGCGCTGTTTGTTTTCAGGCGGAAATGTTTTAGCAATATAGACCTGCCCCAGCGCTTCTCCCACTTCATCATCGACTCGCTCCGTACAGCGCTTCCAGCGGGCCTTCTGCACTTCCTGGCCACGAAGGATGTGGTTATAGAAGTTGAAGTTTTCCTGGTCGAATGCCTCCGGGGAACTGGTGCCTGCGAAGCTGTTGACGAGATGCCAGCGAAGGTACGTGCGGATTGCGGCGAGGTCGGTATCGGCGATGACCGCCTGAAATTCGGTAAAGAATTTCGGCTGCGTATCCATGACTTTGACCAGCGTGGGGGCGTTGACCTCTTTGATGTAGGTGGCGAAGTCGAAGTCCGGCACGGTCTGCGCAAAGGCTGCGGAGGTCATGGGATGGTTGAGGTTCTGAGGATCGCGTTGCTCGACCCGCGTCAGACTGGCCTTTGCCAGGCGCGTCTCGAGCGCAAGAACAGACTCAGCATCCTTCGCGGCCTGCTCCGGCTTTTCGCCGAGCAGCTTGAACATGTTGGTGATGTGTTGCATGTATTGCTGGCGTTGCTGGACGCTCTTTACATCTGTACGGGTGTAGTAATCGCGATCAGGCAAGCCGATACCACCGGCGCCGAAGAAGCCAATGACAGATGTGGCGTCCGAGAAATCCTGGTCAGAGCCTTCGCGGAAAAACGCTCCAACGCCGTTGCGATGCAAGTGTGCGAGCAGAGCGGGCAACTGCTTTTTGTCCTTGAGGCCGTCGATGCGGTCAAGCTCGGTTTGAAGGGGCGCCATTCCTTTGGCGTTGATCGCGGCGGTGTCCATGCAGGTAGCGTATTCGTCGCCGATCTTCTGCTCATTCGGGGAGCGCGAAGGGCTGGGCGCAGCAGCATTCTCGAGAAGCGATCGCAGGACGGCGCGGTTGATTTCTGTCAGCTCAGTGAAACGGCCATAGGAGACCTGATCCTTGGGCAGCGGATTTTTCGCAAACCATCCATTGCAGGAATACTTGTAGAAGTTTTCGCAGGGGTCAACCTTGGTGTCGACGAACGAGGGATCGAAAACTTTCAAGGTGTTCTGCAGAACAGGAGCGGAGGCTGAGGCGGCGGACTGGGCTAAAAGCGCGGGACACGAAAGAGTGAGAGCCACAGCGACAAGCGGGCGAAGACGCATGTCCGCAAGCATACCGTGCGAGACGGTACACTGACAGCTAAGCCAATCATTTATCAGGAGAGTGTAAGTTGCAGCATACGTTCAGCATTGTCAAACCGGATGCGGTAAGGAACAACCAGACGGGCGGAGTGCTCGCGATGATCGACAAGGCGGGATTCAAGATAATCGCAATTAAAAAGATGTCGTTGAGCCGGGAGCAGGCGGCTGGATTTTACGCGGTGCACGCGGCCCGGCCGTTCTTTGAGTCGTTGATCGAGTTCATGTCGGATGGGCCGATTGTTGCGATGGTGCTGCAGAAGGACAATGCGATAGCCGATCTGCGCAAGCTGATGGGCGCGACGAATCCGGCGAGTGCGGAAGAGGGCACGATACGCAAGCATTTTGCGACTTCGATTGAAGAAAACGCGATCCATGGATCGGATGCGGAAGAAACGGCGAAGTTTGAGATCTCGTATTTCTTCGCGGGGCTTGAGCTGATTTAGGTTTGCAGGCAAGAAAAGCCGCGGCGACGACCGCGGGCTTGTTGCTTGTTCTGGCGCTAGAAGGAGCGTCTCCGCTATGGGTGCGGCATTGATTTTGGTCGGGTATAGTTGCCGATGCCGTATCACGAGGAGAAACGCAATGAAGCAATGGCAAAAGTTATTTGTAACTGGCGTGGTTACAATGGGTGCGATGGCCGCGCAGGCGTATGGCAGCGCGCAGGAAACTCCGGTCGTGGTAACGATGAAGACTGGTGACGGCAAGGATGCCGGAACGGTGACCCTCAAGCAGAAGAAGAGGGGCGGGGTGAAGGTGACGGCCAACTTAAAGAACCTGCCGATCGGCGATCACGCGATCCATGTGCATGGGGTCGCGAAGTGCGATGGTCCCGATTTCAAAACGGCTGGCCCGCATTTCAATCCTGACAACAAGAAGCATGGCTTGAAAAGTCCCGAAGGACCCCACGCGGGGGACTTGCCGCTGAATCTGACGGTCGGCCCGGATGGCACGGTGAACTCGAGCTTCGTCGCAACGGGGATTACGCTGGATGCCGGAGCGCCGAATTCCGTGTTCGCGAACGGCGGCACTTCGATTGTGGTGCATGAGAAGGCGGATGACATGATGACCGACCCGGCAGGCGCTGCGGGGAATCGGATTGCTTGCGGTGTGATTACGCAGCCTTAGCGGCACTGAAATAAAGCATTCAAGGAGGATCTTGATGGGCGCAGCATTCTGGGTTCGCCGCTTTCTGTTGGTCTTCGCGGGCGCGTTTGTCGTCATTGCTGGCGCGCAGGCTTTGAAGGGTCATCCGATCGCGTATTCGACAACCCAGGGACTCTGGTGGGCAACAGGAGCGGCCACGATCTTTACCGTTTCTCGTATCTACCAGGCCCGCCGAGGCCTGCATTGCGCGATCTGCAAAGACACACCTCAGATGCAGAGCGGCCCCAACAATCCCTCGGCTTGAGCGTGCATTCGGCGAAGCCACACCCCGAGCCACGGCGACAGTCGGGGCTTCTACTTTACGAGAAAGCGGTAGAGAATTCCGGCGGTAAAGCCCAAATTGTATTGCGTGCTGGAGTTTTGCGCCCCGCTGTAACGCGTGACGATGAGTTCGGGAGTCACCCGGTAAGCGAGGCGGGGCGAGCGGTTGACGTCGAGGCTGCCGCCAATGGCGCTGGCGAATGCAGTCTGACTGGGCAGAATTCCCAGGATGGCGGGCGAATGGCCTTTAAGGTCGCTCTCAGTGCTGAGTTTTCCGGCGCCGAAAAGTGCGTGCACGCTGGTGGCGAAATTCTGATTGTGGGGGCCGCGAACCTCAGGCCCGCCAAGGAACAGGTATTGGTTCACGGACGGGCCGGCTACGCGGAAGATGTTGGGCGTGGCGCCGGTGGTGCCATAGTAGCCGCGGACGCTGGCTGCGGCGGCTAGCCGGTCTGTAAACCAGCGGGTGCCGATGATGTTGATTCCCCCCAGGTTAGCTCCCTCTGGTAACGGCGGCGAAACATGCAGATGGTCGTAGGCGAAACCGCCTGAAATCTCATAGGTATTGTCGTAGCGCGCCGCTGCGGGGGCCTCTGGCGGAGCCACCCGGGCCGCGGGCGCGGGTGTAGCCGGGGCGGTCTGGGGAGTGGTGGAAGGAGCGGTTTGCGCCGGAGGCGGGGCCGCGGCCGGAGACGGTGCGGCCTGCGCAAATGCGGCCGGAAGGGTTGCAGACAGGCATGCGCTGAGAACCCAGCCGGAGGCGCGGGAAACACTTTGTGACATTCTTTTCTCCAAGGAAATAGTGTACCGGAGCAGCCCTGTTAGGCTGGGAGTGATGACGAAAGTGTATGAGTCTTTAGGGCAGATGATGGACGCGTGTGCCGTCGACGCGGTGCGGCTGGCGCGCGAGCGGTACGGGTTTGAACTGGACTATTCGGAAGAGAGTGTGACGTGGATGGACACCATTCTGACCAATGTCGCGGCTGACGAACCGGACATTCTGGAGACGGAAACCAAGCGCTGGGGTGGATATTTCGGCGAAGTAATTCGTCGGCGGTGGGACGGCGAGTGGAGTCTGGAGCAGTATCCGGGCGGCAACGCTGCAATGCCGGCAGTGACGGTGCGGGGGTCGAGGCTGTTTCCGCTGATGAAGGTGTATCGCCGGCTGACCATCGGCGAGGGCGAATCCGTGTCTGAGTTTTACGAGATGGTGCGGAAAAAGTTTGACCTATCAAGAGAGCAGTAGCCGGGTGCCCCATTCTTGCGCAGCAAGGGTGGGGCGTACCAGCCCCCCAATCCGCGACGTGGATTTTGACGTATGTATGACAGTGCTAGTACGCCGACGATGGTCTCGGCCAACGTGTGCGACAATTTGAGATGTGCATTCCGGCCTCAGGGGAGTGCGGAGGATTGCGATGGGCGAGTTATTTCAACCGATGCATCTGCTGATCGTGCTGGGTATTGCGTTCCTGGTCTTTGGCGGACGCAAGTTACCCGAACTTGGCAAGGGGCTCGGCGAGGGAATCAAGGGATTTAAGGACGGCATCAAGGGTGCCACGGAACCGTCGAAAGACGAACCACCCTCGATCAAACCGGATGTTCCCCCCAGCCAACTGAAGTAGGCGCAGTCCGCTCTTGGAGCCGCGCCGCACATCCGCGAAGAAACGCAAATGATCATTGAAAGGCCCCGCAAATCGGGGCCTTTTGAATTTTGAAAATAAGATGCAGCGGAGGTCGCGGTTTCTCGGTGAGAACCCGCGACTAAAAGACGAAGGCACGGTGTGAGTCGCTATGGTGAAAGTGAAGAACAGGTACCTGGTCGAGCCGCATGCGAAGGTAAAACTGGAGAAGCGGCCCACCCGCGTAAAGGAAGCGACCAACAAGAAAGCGGCGCAGCAATCTCTAATTAAGAACCTCGACCGGCTGTCCCAACTGCAGGAGCTGTTGAGCGCTGAGCAGAAGCATGCGCTGCTGATCGTGTTGCAGGGGATGGACACAGCTGGAAAAGACGGCACGATCCGGCACATCTTCACGGGCGTGAATCCGCAGGGCTGCGATGTAACAGCGTTCAAGGTGCCGACGCAGCTCGAGGCGCGTCACGATTTCTTATGGCGCGTTCATAATGCCGTTCCGCCCCGCGGCATGATTGGGATTTTCAATCGCTCGCATTATGAAGACGTGTTGGTCACGCGCGTTCACAAGACAATCGACGCGAAAGAAGCTGCCCGCCGGTGCAGAGATATTGTGCAGTTTGAGCGGATGCTCGCTGCCAACGGAGTCACCATCCTGAAATTCTTTCTGCATATCAGCAAAGACGAGCAGACGCGGCGGCTTGAGGCGCGATTGGCAGACCCGAACAAGCACTGGAAAATCAGCAACGCGGACTTTGCCGAGCGTCCCCACTGGGCGGACTATCAAGCCGCTTATGCGGACGCAATCGAGGGGACCAGCCGCAGACATGCGCCGTGGTTTGTCATTCCCGCGGACGACAAGACGTATCGAAATGTAGTGATTTCGGAGATTGTGGTCGCGGCGATGCAGCAGTTGAAGATGAAGTACCCGCGGCCGACGTTCGATCCAGCGATGATCAAGCTATAGCCGGAGCTTGACAGAGAACGTTCCCTGACCCTGGCTTGCGCAGCATGGGGAGAGGTGCCTGAGCTTTGCCTAGATGGAGATCAAGGCAACTGCGGCGAGGGCGAGCACCATGCCCGCAGTCTGCAGCCGGGTGGTTCGTTCCTTGAGCAGCCAATGCGCGAGCAGAATGGTTGCTGCCGGGTAGAGCGAGGACAGCATGGCGGCGACGTCGAGGCGACCGGCACGGGTGGCCAGCATGTAGAACATGTTGCCGGCGGTATCGAGCAGTCCGGCGAGGCCCGCAAGGCCGAGCGTCGCGGGCAGCAACAGTCGCGTGCGTTGCTCGCTGGGTCGACGCAGAAGTGGGATCGATGCTCCGCCGGCCACAATCACGCTGGCGATACGCGATGCGATCTGCGGCCAGATCACTCCGTTCGTGCCAGCGAATTTAAGGCCGAGCAGCAGAATCCCGAAACCGATTCCGGCGACGATCGCGAATAGCAGCCCTTTGGGCCGTCCAGTCCCGTCGGCCGCGCGCGGGCTGTAGGCGATGAAGACGATCGACACGGCCGCGAGCGCGAAGCCTGCCAGGCGAATGGGGCCGGGTGTTCCGCTGCGGATAAAGGAAAAAAAGACCGGAATTGCGGCGGTGATCAGACCGGAGACGGCCGCATTGAGGCCCATCTGACCCAGCGAGAGCGCATGGTAGAAGCAGATGAGGCCGATGCTGCCCGCGATTCCCGCAGTGAAGCCCCAGGCCAGATTGTGCAGATCGACCACGGGTGTATGCGTAAGCAGCGCCCAGAGAAGCAGCAGGATCAGGCTGCTGCCATGCGCGATGGCAACGATAGGAATTGCAGGCGCGCGCTTGGCGGAGATGCCGCCAGTAAAGTCAGCGGTGCCCCAGACGACGGCCGCGCAGACTCCAAAGAGCGTCGTGCCAGGGTTCATTCCCTAGGGCTGCGTGAGCGGCCGGGCGGTAGGGTAGTAGCCCGGCGGCGCATCCACTTCGACATTCGGGCGTTCTACGCGCACCTCGCTCGAGCGGAATTTTGAGTTAAGGGTCGAGGTATGGCTGACGTAGCCGAGGGTATATTGCGTGCGCACCTGTTCGGTAATCTTCGCGAAGCTGCTCTCGATGCCATTGCGGGTAATTTCCGCATCGAGCGCGCCGCCGGTGGCGACGACATAGCTCGGCAGGATATTGCCACGCTGCTCCAGGAAGGGCAGGTGATATTTGTCGAGGAAGCCGAAGACGGGCAGGGCTGATTCTCCGACGACGGTGGCGTATACCGAGATGTTGTTGGTCTGCAGAAACTTCACGACGTCCTTGTACTTGGCCTTGCTGCCGTATTCCTTGCCGTCGCTGATGATGTAAAGGATGCGGCGACGTCCGCGTTCGCGGCGCGCGAGGTCGGTGGCGGCAAACAAAATCGCATCATTGAGAGCGTGAACATCTTTGGGGACGATGTTCAGGCTCTGATTATTTGGATGAGGCGTGAGGTTGGGATCGAAGACATGGCCGTTAACCGTTGGACCCTCTGCAAGGGGGCCGCTGGTGATAGGCACACCCATTTCTCGCCCGGAGCGTTTAGCGCGCTCGATGACGGCGGGCAGCCGGGCGCCGGTGGCGGCGGTGAAATCGGTCTCGAGGTGCGCCGAGACGCCATAGGTATAGACGGCGACTTCGTCAGACGGCGCAAACGCCGCAGGCACGGCGCTGAGCGCTTCGTTGACGCGCTTCATGGTGTCTTGCGTGACGCCTTGGTCAATCACAAATGCGACGGAGAGAGGGAAAGGATCGACGGTGAAAAGGGAGAGACGCTGGCGCTCGCCGTTTTCGTAGACTTTGAAATCGCGCCAGGTGAGTCCGGCGACGAGCTGTCCCTTTTTGTCTTTCACGGTGACGGGCAAAACGACGAAGTTGACGGGAACACGGATGGTGGTGATGGGACCCTTGCCCGCTTCGGGCAGCATCTCGGGCGGGAAGTCATTGGGGTCGGACGACTGGGGAACTGGCTTGGCGCGCGGAGGTGCGGGTGGCGTGGGTTGGGCTGTCGCGGCGGCGGGGCCCGTTCCAGCACCCGGCTGCACTGTTTCCCTCAGATCGGGGATGCTGGTCGGCTGAGGGGCGGGGGCGTCTGGAACGCTGGAGGGGGGTTGTTGGCCGGCGAAAAGCAGCGGCAGCAGGACGGCAAGAACGACTTCCCGCACGGAAAACTCCTTCAAAGAAAGCAAGCCGCAAAGTGAATATTCCCGGCAACCGACAGGTTATCAGATGCAAACCTGCGTTCTTTTGATGGTCACGGGTGGGCGGCGCGAGTTTGCGAATGCGCTTCCTTCGCGGGATACTGACCGTCTGATGGGTATGGCTTACAAGAATTTGATGGCTGGGCTGGCGGTGGTGCTCGCTATCACGTCCCTGATTTCGCCGATGGCGGCACGCGCGCAATTGGCACCGTCGCCCGACGCGCCACCGCCCGCGTCGTCGGCGAAACCGGAAGTGGATGAATCGGAGCCAGTGCAAACGCTGAAGGTGCGAGTGAGCCTCGTGAGTTTGTACTTCACGGCACGCGACCGCCATGGAGCGCTGCTGCCGGATTTGAAGAAAGAAAACTGCAATGTGCTGGAGGATAAGAAGCCGCAAACGTTGAAGAATTTCAACGCGCAGGCTGATCAGCCGTTGACGATGGGCATCTTGCTCGACACAAGCGGCAGCCAACAGAACGTGCTGAGAATCGAACAGCAGGCGGGCGCGCAATTTCTATCGAGGGTGTTGCGGGAGAAAGATGAAGCGTTTTTGATTTCGTTCGACATCAACTCGCAACTGTTGACGGATTACACGAATAATCCGCGAGTGCTGCGCACAGCGATGGATAAAGCGGAGATCAATACGGGCAGCGCGGGATATGGCGGTGCAATTCCGCAGACGCACACGAAGGGAACAGTGCTCTATGACGCGGTGTATCTGGCGTCGCATGAAAAATTGCAGGGCGAGACCGGGCGCAAGGCCATGGTGCTGCTGACGGACGGAGAAGATCAGGGCAGTGACGTGACGCTGATCGGAGCCATCGAAGCGGCGCAGAAAGCCGACACGATTGTGTATGTACTGCTGTGTGCGGACCGCGGCTTTTACAGCGGCGGCGGGATCAACATCGGATACGGTGGAGATAGCGCGATGCGCAAGCTGACCGAAGCTACGGGCGGTCGCGTGATCGATGTGGGAAATAACGAGAAGAAGCTGCAGGACGCGTTCGCGCAAATTGAGGCGGAGTTGCGCACGCAATACGTGGCGAGTTACACGCCGACGAATCCTGCGCTCGATGGGTCGTACCGGAAGATTGAGATTCAGTGCAAGCAGAATCCCTCGGACGAGAACCTGCTGAAAGTGCAGGCGCGAAAAGGCTATTACGCGATACCGCGGGACTAACTTCCGTATCCCGTAAGAATACGGGTCAACGCTTGAGGTATTTCTTCAGTGCCTCAAGACCATTCGCGATCGTCTCAAGCGGGACGGCATATCCGAAACGCAGATGCCCTTCGCCTTGGGGGCCGAAGATGACTCCGGGAATGGTTGCGACGTGTGCTTTTTCGAGCAGGCGGGTAGCGGCTTCGCGGCTCTGCTTGTGGATATTCGTTGCGCGGGCGAAGGCATAGAACGCGCCGGCCGGCACGCCGCATTCAAAGCCGAGTTCGTTGAGACCCGCGACCAGCAGGTCGCGGCGCTTTTTATATTCGGCGCGCTGAGTTGCGAAGAACGATTGCGGCATCTTCATCGCAGCGAGCGCGGCCCACTGGGTAGGAGTGGAGACACCGTTAGTCGAGTAGAGAACAATTTTGCGCATCGCTGTCATGAAGGGCTCTGGCGCGACCGCGTACCCGACACGCCAGCCGGTCATGCCGTAACTTTTTGAAAATGTATAACAAGTGATGGTGCGCTCGGCCATGCCGGGCAGCGTGGCGATCGAGACGTGTTCGCCCTTGTAGATAAGATCTTCATAAGCTTCGTCAGCGAAGACCACGAGATTGTATTTAATGGCGAATGCGGCGACCTGCTCTGCATCTTTGCGCGCGAAGACCGTACCCGATGGATTCTGGGGAGTGTTGTAGTAGATGGCGCGCGTGGTCTTTGTGTAATAGCGTTCCAGCGATTGGGCGAGACCTTCCTTGCACGCGCGCTCGGTGGGAACGAGCAGCGGTCGTGCCTGCGCCATGACGATCATGTCGTGAATCGGAGTCCAGTAGGGCGAAAAAAGCAGCGCATCGTCGCCCGGATCGAGCACAGCCTGAAAAGCCGCGTGCAGAGCGTGTGCGCCGCCTACGGTGAGGAGTACATTCTCTTCTTTGACGTGCTGCATGCCATTGCGAGTGCGCAGTTTTTCGGCGATGGCGACGCGAAGAGGCTCGATTCCCGAGGAAGGCGCGTAGCGCGTTTTGTTTTCTGAAAGTGCGAGCGTCATCGCGTCTTTGATGGGCTGGGGGGTGTCGAAATAGGGCTCGCCACCATGGAAGCCGAATACATTTTTGTCGGCGGCGCGAAGGGCCATGACTTGGTTGCGGACCTTGACGATGTCGGAAAATCCAACTTCATCAAGGCGTCTGGATGTGCGGAGGGATTTCGTTCCGGTGGGCATGCACTTGTATTGTGGCGGGAGCAGCGGACAATCGGCAACTCGCTAGGCGGGGATGCGACCAGTGTAGATTGCCATTCCCGAGACAGTATCGACGCCGAGTGCATCAAGGGCGGTTACTTCCGCGAGTTCGCGGATGCCTCCCGCGACGATGAGTTGCCGCGTGGTAAGGGCGCGCAACTCCTTTGCGCGGTCGATAGGGAAGCCGGTCATCGTTCCCTCAGTGTCGATGTGGGTGTAGAGGAAAGCGGCACAGTGCGGTTCGAGGAGCGGGATCGCATCCTGCGGACGGATCGCGACTTGTTCTCTCCAGCCCTTGACGGCGATTTGGCCCGATTTGGTGTCGATGCCGAAGACGAGATGTTCGCGGCCAACCTCGTCGGCGAGGTTGGCCGCGAAGTCGAGCGCGACGAAGTCGACCGGTGCCGGGGAATGGTGCGACGGCGAACGAAAAAGGCTGGAGCCGATGATGACGCGACGCGCACCGGCGTCGAGGATTGCGCGCGCTGTTGAGATGTCGCGAATGCCTCCACCGACCTGGCAGGGGAGTCGTTTGGAGATCATGGCGATCAGGTCGCGATTTTCGCCCTGGCGCATTGCGGCGTCGAGGTCGATCAGTTGGACGATCTTGTAGCTTGCGAAGCGTTCGATCCAGTACTCGAAATCGTCGAAGGCCAGTGCTAGCCTCTCGCCCTGGACGAGCTGGACGATGCGGCCTCCCATCAGGTCGATGGAGGGGATCAGCATGGAAGCGTCGTGCTCAACACGGCAGCCTCATGGAAATTCCTGCGTGCGCTAGTTCTTGCTTGAGGGCGCGGACATCTGCGATGCCAAAGTGAAAGATGCTGGCGGCGAGAGCTGCATCGGCCGCGCCTCGCTGGAAGACGTCTACGAAGTGCTGCGCAGTGCCTGCCCCGCCCGAGGCGATGACCGGAATTTGTACGGCGTGACTGACCATCGCTGTGAGTTCGCAGTCGAAGCCGTCGCGGGTGCCGTCGGAGTCCATTGAAGTGAGCAGGATTTCGCCGGCTCCACGATCTTCTGCTTCGCGCGCCCAGTCGAAAACCTTTCTGTTGGCGGCAATGCGGCCGCCGCTGACATAGACCTGCGCATTTGTAACCGAGTCAGTTACAGACAAATCGCGCTTGCCGTCGATCGCGACGATGACAGCCTGCGCGCCGAAGCTTTTGCCGATTTCGCCGATGAGGTTTGGATCGGCGAGGGCTGCAGAATTGATGCTGATCTTGTCAGCGCCGGCGGTGAAAACAGCTTCGGCGTCGGCCGCGGTACGAATTCCCCCGCCAACGGTGAAGGGCACAAAGAGTTGGCGCGCCGCACGGCGCACGGTTTCGAGCAGCGTTCCGCGGCCCTGCTGCGTGGCTGTAATGTCGAGGAGGACGATTTCGTCGGCGCCAGCTGCGGCGTGGCGTGCCGCCAGTTCCGCGGGGTCGCCGGCATCGCGGAGATCTTCAAAGCGAATGCCTTTAACGACCCGGCCGTCGGTTACGTCGAGGCAGGCGATGATGCGTTTGGTCAGCATGAGAGGAAGTTCCCCAGAATTTGAAGGCCGGCGTCGCCGGATTTTTCCGGGTGAAACTGGACGCCCATCACGTTGTCGCGTTCGATGGCAGCTGCGAACGTGCCGCCGTATTCCGTGGACGCGGCACAGAATTCTGTAAGTGGTGCTCGGTAAGAGTGGGTGAAATACACAAACGAGTTGGAAGGCACACCTTTGAGGAGACGGGACGAAGAGGAAATCTCGAGCGAATTCCATCCAACGTGTGGAGATTTGACGGTCGAGGGAAAACGCTCACACATGCCGGCGAACGAACCGAGTCCCGGCACTTCCGGCGCTTCGGTACTGCCTTCGAACAGCCATTGCATTCCGACGCATACGCCCAGGAAAGGCCTTTTGTCCTTGATCGCGGTGCGCACGGCATCCGCGAGTCCGGTTTGGGCAAGCAGCCGCGTGGCAGCGAAATGTCCAACGCCGGGGAGGATGATTCGATCGGCGGCCAGAACATCTGCGGGCCGGGCGGTGACCACTGCATCTTTTACGCCCAGCGATTCAAGCGCTTTGATCACGGAGGTGAGGTTGCCGGCTTTGTAGTCGATGACTGCAAGCATAATAAGTAACTGCCGCGGTTACAGAAGTCCCTTGGTGCTGGGAAGCATGTTGCGCATGCGCGCATCGCGGGAACAGGCCGCTCGCAGCGCGCGGGAAAAGGCTTTAAAGATTGCCTCGATCTTGTGATGATTCGAGCGGCCGTACATCGTTTTTAGATGGACGTTAGCGCGGGCTCCGCGGGCGAAGCCTTCAAAGAAATCGAACACAAGCTCTGTTTGCAGATCGCCAACCATGCGCACGCGGACTTGAGTATCGACCACGCAGGCGGCGCGGCCGCTGAGGTCGACGGCGGCGATGGCGAGCGTTTCGTCCATCGGCATAAGGAAGTATCCGGCGCGAAGGATGCCTTTCTTGTCGCCCAGTGCCTGGTCGAATGCATTGCCGAGGGCGATGCCGACGTCTTCGATGGTGTGATGCTGATCGACGTCGAGGTCGCCGTCACATTTCAGCTCGAGATCGAATCCGCCGTGACGCGTGAAGAGTTCAAGCATGTGGTCGAAGAAGCGAATGCCGGTGGCGACGCGATAGGTCCCTTTGCCATCGATGCTCAGCCGCAAAGAGATGCGAGTCTCGGTCGTGTTGCGCACCAGCGTCGCCGTGCGCGTTGATTTGCGCGGGACTACTTTGGCGATCGCCATTGCATCTCCCTCAGCGTTTCGCGCAGGGCTGTGATACCGGTCTGCGTATGTTCGCGCGTACCCACCGACATGCGAACGCAGCCGGCGCAGCCGGGATCGGTATTGCGGTCGCGAACCAGCACTCCGCGCGCGCGCATGACGCTGACGAGTTCGCGATGGCGATCGCCAATGCGCATCAGGATGTAGTTTGCGTGGCTCGGCCAGTGGGGCACGCCAAGTTCTGTAAGAGTGTCGTCGAGCAACTCGCGGCTGTAGCGGACCTCCTCGACATACCACTGCACGTATTCCTCGTCTTCGAGTGCAGGTGGCAGGCATGCGAGCGCGACGGCGTTGACGTTGTAGGGGGATGCGACCTTACGCACGAAGCGCATCGCCTCGGAGGGACCGATGATGAGGCCGAGGCGCAGACCGGCAAGTCCGTACACCTTAGAGAAGGTGCGGGTGACGAAGAGGTTGGGCAGCGAGCCAATGCTCGGGAACAGGGTTTCGCCGTGAAAATGATAGTAGGCTTCGTCGGCGAGAATAGCGGCCTGCGGTGCCGCTGCGGCAATGCTCAGAATTTGCTCGGGAGACACGACGGCGCCGGTCGGATTGTTTGGTGACGCGATAGGAATGAATCGGGTGCGTTCATTGATCCGCTCCATCACGGCATTGATGGGGAATGCAAAATCCTGATCGGACAGGACGTCGTGGACGATTGCGCCGCGTGCCTGGGCGTTGATGTCGTACATCGCAAATGTCGGAACGGCGATGATGGCTTCTTCGCCGGGGTCAAGGAAGGCTTCTGTGAGAAGGTGGATGGCTTCGTCGACACCGTTTGTGAGCATGACTTGATCGGGAGCGAAACCGAAATGTTGGGCCACGATGCGCTCGACCGGCTCGCGTTCGGGATACTTCGTCAGATCATCGGCAGTGAGAGAGCGGAGACAGTCAAGAACACGCGGAGAAGGCGCGACAGTATGTTCGTTGAAGTCGAGGCGCAAACCATAGCGGCCGTGGAGCTGGGGATGGTACTCGCCCATCTGTTCGACCGCAGGTCGCGGTTGCAGCGCCATCATTTTTGTTGCTGTCATTTCGGTCCCTTGTCATTCTTCGCCCGCTCGAGACGCGCGCGCACCGACGCGGCGTGCGCGACGAGTCCTTCGGCGTCAGCAAGTGCGGCCGCTTTTGGCCCAAGAGCGGCGAGACCGCTAGCTGAATATTGCTGGACCGCAATGAGTTTTACAAAATCGAAGACGCTAAGTCCGCCTCGGGCGCGGGCGGAGGTGCCGGTGGGCAGCACATGATTGGGGCCTGTGATGTAGTCGCCCATGCTTTGTGGGGTATTCGAGCCTACGAAAATCGAGCCTGCGTTTGTGACCCAGTCCAGATCGCTGGCGCTATCTATGGTCAGATGTTCGGCGGCCAGGCGATTGGTGAGAGTCCGAGTTTCTTCGGTGGATCCGGTAAGGAAGACATAGCCGTGTTTCGATAGCGACTCACGGGCGATGTTGTTCTTCCCCGACTGCCGCTTGACCTGCTTGATTATGTCGCGAGCGAGTGTTGGATTTGCTGTGACGAGAATAGAAAGCGCCTGCGGGTCATGCTCCGCCTGCGCGACGATGTCGGATGCGAGCCATTCGGGATCGCCGGCTTCGGAGGCGACAACGATTTCAGTGGGACCGGCAAGCATGTCGATGGCGCAGTCGAAGGCGACAAGTTTTTTGGCTGAGGTGACATAGATGTTGCCGGGTCCAACGATCTTGTCAACGCGCGCGATGGTGTCGGTGCCGTAGGCGAGTGCAGCGATGGCGTGAGCTCCGCCGACGCGGTAAAAGTGTTCGACGCCCAGCAACGCAGCGGCGGCGAGCGTTTCTTTGGCAGGCTTCGGCGAGACGACGACGATGCGTTCGACGCCCGCGACCTGTGCCGGGATAACGGTCATGAGGAGAGTGGAGGGCAATGGGTAACGGCCACTGGGAACATAGCAACCGACAGCCGAGAGGGGTCGGACGCGTTGCCCAGCGCGGACGCCAGCGACGACGTCGAGCGTGAAGTCGTGCGGCATTTGCTGTTGGGCGAAGGCGCGGATGTTCGCGGCTGCAGTTTCGAGGGCCGCACGTACCTCGGGTGAAATCGAGTCGAACGCGGCGGTCATCTCTTCCGGTGTGATTTGTAACTGCGACTGTGGCGAGAGGCCATCGAACTTGTGCGCGTAGTTGCGCAAGGCCGTATCGCCGGAGCGACGGATGCTGGCGATAATGCGCTGGACGTCGCATTCAACGCGGGCGGTGTCAGCAGCGCCGCGCTGTTCCAACTTCCGCAGAAGCTTCTCTGCTTGCTCTGCGTCTCGTCCTGTGGTGCGAAAAAGTTTCATCGGCGTTAGAGAACGATCTTGTTAAGTGGGTATTCGACGATGCCCGTGGCACCAGTCGCTTTCAACCGCGGGATGACGTCACGCACGCTGCGTTCGGAGAGGATTGTGTTGATGGCGTGCCAATCACTGTTTGTGAGTTGCGAGATAGTGGGCGCATTGAGAGCGGGAAGCACGGCGAGGACCGCGGCCAGATTGTCTTTCTGCACGTTCATCATCAGGCCGACCTGTCCCTGCGCGTCGATAGCTCCGCGCAGCATGAGGGCAATGTTATCTATCTTTTGTTTCTTGGTTGCGTTCTGGTAAGCGGACTTGTTTGCGATCAGTTGCGTCTCGCTCTCCATAATAGTGTCGATGATGCGCAGGCGATTGGCGCGTAGAGAGCTGCCGGTCTCGGTGACTTCGACGATGGCGTCGGCGAGCATAGGCGGCTTTACCTCAGTGGCGCCCCAACTGAACTCGACTTTGACGGGGATATTTTTCCCAGCGAAGTAACGCTTCGAGACCTCTACCAGTTCCGTGGCGATGGTTTTGCCGGCGAGATCTTCGGCGCATTTGTAGGTCGAATCTTCAGGAACGGCCAGTACCCAACGGACCTTTTGCCGCGACTGTTTCGAGTAGGTCAGGCTGGTGATGATTTCAACATCCAGACCGTTTTCGACGATCCAGTCGTTTCCGGTGAGTCCCGCATCGAGCACGCCTTTTTCGACGTAACGCGCCATTTCCTGCGCGCGGATGAGCATGCACTCGAGTTCAGGGTCGTCGATAGTAGGGAAGTAGGAGCGTCCATTTGCGTAGATGTTCCAGCCGGCGCGTTCGAACAACGCAACGGTGGCATCTTGCAGGCTGCCCTTGGGGATGCCGAGTCTGATTGTGGGAGGCATTATTTGTCGTCTCCTGTCGCTGCGGTGGCAACTTCGAGTGGCCGGGTGAAGCAACTGACCGTTCCTTCATGACAGACGAGGCCGTCGCCCTGTACTTCGACGCGCAAGAGAAGCGTGTCCTGATCGCAGTCGGTGATCACGCCTACGACGCGCAAGCGGTTGCCGCTGGTTTCGCCCTTCGTCCAGAGCTTCTGGCGGGTGCGGCTCCAGAAGGTGACGAAGCCTGATTCCTGGGTACGTCTCCAGCTGGTTTCATTCATGAAGCCGAGCATCAGCACCTGCCCGGTTGCGTCGTCCTGGACGATGGCGGGTAGCAGGCCCTCCATTTTCGCGAAATCGATAGACGGTGGCGTGTTGCTGGCGGTTGCGTCTGTGGTCATGATCGTCTCTGATTATCCTGTTCGAGCCCGTTACGCTGGGGACAATAAAAATCCGCCGGCGCAGGAAGCGCATCGGCGGGCTTTTTGACAACTTTTGCCTGGTAGACTACGCCGCCGACACGCTTCTGGCGTGGTGATGAGCGTGGCTGCGATGGTCTAGACGCACGAACATGGCAAGTCCGACGCTAATGGGTGGGCCGCTGTCTGTCAAATACGAATTTTGTATGGTTGCCTGAGGGACGGCCCGCAGGGTAGGCTGCTGCGCATGAAAATTTTTCGTAGTCTCTCGTACTCTCTCGTTCTGTTGGCGGCCGTCGCTGTCGGCACCAGTCTATTCGCGCAAACAGCAACGCCCGCTGCAAAGACTTCCAAGAGCGCCAAGTCTGCTGCTGCCGCCCCTGCGGCGAGCAGCGATCTGGTTGATCTAAACACCGCGTCCGAGGCTGACTTGAAAGCGCTGCCTGGCATCGGCGACGCTTACGCCGACAAGATCGTCAAGGGCCGGCCCTATACGGCGAAGACCCAGTTGATAAAGAAGGGGATTATTCCAGCCGGGACCTACGACAAGATCAAGGACAAGGTCATCGCGCACAAGGCTAAGTAACGTTCTGGCCGGCGATGAATGATGTGATGAGCCTGCCCTCGGCGGAGACGACGGCGATGTTGGCGTCACGGCCGGGGGCGAGTTCGCCGTAGGTCTGCGATTCGCCGATGAGACGCGCCGGATTCGCACTGGCGGCGCGCGCCAGATCAGCGGCGGATGCACCGGTATAGTTGCGCAGGTTTTCGACCGCGCGGTCCATGGTCAAGACGCTGCCCGCTAGCTTGCCCTGATACATGCAGCGGCCTGCGGCGACTTGGACTTTTAAATCTCCAAGCATGTAGTCGCCATCGGGCATGCCGGTCGCGCTGATCGCATCGGTGATCAGCACGGCGCGGTCGCGATGCTTGGCGTTGTGCCAGAGTCGCACCATCGTGGGGTGCACGTGAATACCGTCGCAAATGATTTCTGAGTACAGGTCGGCGCTTTCACTGAAGAGGCCGAGCGCACCGGCGGTTATGCCAGGATCGCGATGATCAAGGCTGCGCATGGCGTTGAAGGTGTGCGTAAAACTGCGACCTCCTGCGGCGATGCCGGCCAGCGTTTGCGCGGCATCGGCGTCGCTGTGACCGAGGCTAAGCGCGACCCCGAGCGCGGCGGCGTGACGAATCAGTTCGATTGCGCCGGGCGTTTCGGGTGCAATGGTCATCAGTTTGATATGGCCGCGCGAAGCCTGCCAGAAACGGTCGAAGAGTGGGATGGAGGGCGGCTGAATTTCTGCGGGCGGATGAACACCGCGCTTCTGGTGGGAGATGAAGGGGCCCTCAAGATGGAGGCCGATGGGCCGCGCTTGGCCCGGGCGCGCGTCTTGCTCGATGAGGTCGGCGAGCTTTTCGAGAGACACGAGCGTTTTGTCGACGCCGGCGGTTACGGTCGTCGGCAGATATGCGGCAACGCCGCGCGATGCGAGGAATCGGCCAATGGCGGCAACTGCGGATGGCGCGCCTTCCATCACGTCATGGCCAGCGCTGCCGTGAATGTGAATATCGACAAACGAGGGCAGCAGCGTGGCGCCACTGAAATCTTGGTGCTGCGCGTTGTGTGGGATGTTCGTTTCTACGCGCGATGCGGTGCGCGTGATCCGGCCGTCTTCGATGAAGACAACCGGATCAAGGATGCGCGTGGACGGGGTAATACATTCGGCTGCGGTAATGACGATCTGCACGCTACAGATTGTCGCATTGGGTAGTGGAAAGGCTGGCCTATTTCAGATGCCAGGACTGACCACCGAGGCTGAAGCGCAGCCCCGCACGGAAGGTAAACGGCAACGCGGGAAAGCCGAAGACCTCTTGATATCGCTGGTTGAGCAGGTTGTCGGTTGAAGCGAAGGCGCGGATATTGTGGGTGAAATCGTAGCTCCCGCTGAGCGCGAGGCGTTGATAGGCGGGGTCGAGGTTCTTGTTGGGGAGCAGCAGGGTGTTTCCTCCGTTGGAATCTGTGAGGAACGTGCTGTCGTCGCGGCGTCCAGCCAGCGTACCGGTAAGAGTTGCGGCCCAGCGCGACTGGGAGTAGCCGAGCGCGAAATAGCCAGACTGCGGTGCGCGGCGGAAGGGCCGGGCTCCTTTTAGTGGAGAAAACTGGCCAATTGGGATGCCGGGAATGTTCGTATTGAAAGACGGCGATAAGACTCCACTTGAGAAGGAGCGCTGCACGGTGGAGTCGAGAAAGGTATAGCCGCCGCGGGCAAAGAGATGATTCGAAATATGGTATTCGCCGATGGCCTCAAGACCCTGGGCGCGAAAGGCGAGTGAGTTGATGTATGCGCCGAAGCTGTCGACAACGATTTGTGCCAGGGCAGGGGGAACTCCAAGAGCAGTTAGAGACTGCAGGCTGCCGAGAAACTCCGGTACGTCGCCGAACTGATTGTGAAAATAAATGATGCTGGCGAGTGCGCGACCGTTGAGAAATTCCTGGTCGACGCCGCTGTCATAGGTTCGCGAACGCTGCGCGTGGATCGGCGAGACGTGGAACTGCTGGATAAGTTCAGCACCGTTTGGCAGGCCGCTAAGAAGCGCGAAAAGAGAGTTCTGTTGTGCAGGGACGGAGGGCTCAAGGATGCCTTTGCCAAAGTTGAAACGCAGGCGTGTTCCCGTGAGTAAGCCGGAGGACTTGGGGCGTAGCGCGTAGTACGCAAGCGAGACGCGCGGAGTCGGCTCGAAGCCGAAGACCGAGTTATGTTCGAGCCCCGCTCCGACGGTGTAGTGAAGGCGTTCGAAGAGAGTTCCGCCGAGTTGCAGCGTGCCGAGATAGTCATCGCGACTAGCGGTTGAGGGCAGTACGAAACCGGGTTCGGCGAAGACTTGCTTGCCGCGTGCATTCTCAAAGCGGAAAGCAGCGAGAGCGACCAGTTTCTGCGAATGCGCATAGTCAGTCTGGGCATAAACGAAGTCGCGATTGGTGGTGGTGCTGAACGTCTGGGGATTGAAGCCAGGACACGAGCCAGTGGACGCGCTTCCTGAAGCAGTGAAGCCATTGGCGCCGCGGAGGGTGACGGGAGTTCCAACAAATTGCTGCGGAGCAAAACAATTGGCATCCAGCGGCCCATTGTTGTCGAGGATGCCGAAGGGTAGAGGCGAGTTGTTGAGTGCGCGCAGACGCTGCACTCCATAACGCGCCAGGCTGTGCCATTTCTCAGTGGTGTGATCTTCGAGCGTTGCCGAAAGATAGAGGTCGCGCTCAAGGTGGTTGGAGGTGTCGGGTACGCCATAAAGCAGTAGCGCGTTGGGCTCGTCTGCTTTCTGCGACACGCGGCGGACAGTCGTGCGCAACTGAGTGCGCGGAGAGAATGTGTAGCCGAAGTTGCCGGCGATGGTTGCATCATGCGCCTTGCTGTTGGGAAGACTGTTGGATGTGTCCCAGCGGCCGAAGTCAGCGTAGTAATCAAACGGGCGATAGGCACCCGCGACCGAGCCGTCTTGACGATAGGTGTTGAAGTTGCCGCCATCGCCGCTGTAGGTGAAGAAGGGCAGCGGGGTGACGCCGCGCTCTGTATTCAAGCTGACGACTCCGGCGAGCGCATCTTGTCCGTAGATTTCGCTGTTCGGCCCGCGGAATACGTCAATCGTGGAGAGGCCATTTGCTGCGATGCTGCCGAAGTTGACGCTGCCACCGATGTCATTGGTGGGGACGCCATCGATGAGGACTTTGTTGGCGCTTGAGTCGCCGCCGCGAATGAAGAGAGAAGTGACCGCACCACGCTGGCCCGAGGTGCTGACCTGCAGCCCGGGAAGCAGACGCAATGACTGCTCTATATCGAGCGTGCCGGGATAGGGAGTTTCAAGGACAGAGACGGAAGCGCCGACCTGCGATTCAAGTTGGGGCAAGCCTGTGGCGGTAACGGTGACGCTTTGCTGGACCTCTCCAATTTTCAGCGTGAGGTCGATGCGTGCCTGTTGAGAGGAAGCGATGTAGACCGAATCGCTGGTGATGGCGGCGAAGCCGGTCGAGCTGGCGCGCACGCTGTACCGGCCAGCATGGTCGAGTGTGAAGCTGAACGCGCCGATTTGATCGGTAACGGTGGAAGAAACCGCTGACTGGTGTTCGTCCAGCAGTTCAACCTTGGCTGAGGGAATGAATGCGCCGAGCGAATCGCGGACAGTACCCCGGATTTCTGCGGCGAAGGAAGTAAGTGAGAGCGTGAAGGCGAGGAACAGGAATAGACGGCGAAGCGGCCGCAGGCGCGACGTGTTGAGAATAGGCATGAGTCTTCCCCTCGGAAGTACACAGCATGAATTCCCTCGCAGCCGGTCTCCTGACTTGCGCTTCAGCGATTTTGAGCGCCTTCCCGGGACGTAACTTCCCAGTGGCTGGCTTTCGAAGCCGTGCTCTCGATCTCAGCGCTCACAGTTACGGGGTAGTGGCGGAATTGCACCGCGCTTCCCGAACACCGCAAGGGTTGGACTCAATATTCATCTATTGAAAGTGAACCAGTCAATTCGTTCACCCCGTGAATCACAACACGACGGACGGCAAGCGAGGACTATGGCGGCACTTCGCCGAGAAGTTCTTCTGCGGGATGAGCCGGAGTGATCGCGCGGCCATGCGGCAAGGTGATGCCATCCTGCTGAAGCAGCGCCTCATAGATCGGCGTTCTTCTCCAGTTGCGCGCGAGGGCGTACGCGCTCATGTTGGCGATCATCAAGGGAAGAATGAGCCCGTAGCCCCCGGTCATTTCGAAAATGATGAGGACGGAAGTCATCGGTGCGCGGACAATGCCGGCGAATACAGCGCCCATGCCGACGAGTGCAAATGCGCCTATGGAATCCGTCGAATGATGGAAAACGGCGACGTCGATGTAGCCGACCGCGCCACCCAGCATGCCTCCAATAAAGAGAGCGGGTGCGAAAATGCCCCCGGCGCCGCCGCTCGCGTAGGAGCAGACGGTCGCGGCGAGTTTTAAGATGCAGAGTCCGATGAGCACCTTGAACGAGAGTGAGCCGGAGAGCGCGAGCGAAAGTGTCGCGTAGCCACCGCCAGTGATCCCGTGCTGCTTGAAAAGCAGGACCGCGAGCACCGCAAGGCCGCCAGTGAGGAGTCCTCCGATGGCGGGATGGACCCACTTCGGCACGGTGGTGAACTGCTTAAATTTCCCTCGAAGATTTAGAAGAGAGTCGGTGAAAGTGACGGATGCGAGAGCGGAGAGGACGCCGAGCAAGGCATATGAAAATAATGAGGACGCTGGCCCCATCGTGTAGGCATGACGGATTTCGAAGACGGGATGCTGGCCGAGAATGCTGCGTTCGACGACAGCGGCGATGGCTGCGGCGACGATGATTCCCGACAAGACTGTTTGATCGAGGTCGCCGACAACTTCTTCGAGAGTGAAGGTGACGGCTGCGATCGGTGCGTTGAATGCCGCAGCGATGCCGGCCGCGACACCGACCGATGCCATGCGGCGCTGACTCTGCGGCGACAGCGGCGAAATGCGGGCAAGAAAGCTGGAGATGCCTGCACAGATTTGTACGGTTGGGCCTTCGCGGCCGAGTGAGGCTCCGCTGCCTAGCTGCACGATGCCGAGAACGAATTTGCCGATTGCATCCCGGAAAGGGACGCGCCCCGACTGGAGCGCGTAAGCAACTTTCACCTGGGGAATGCCGCTGCCGACTGCGCCGGGGACCCAGTAGAACAGGCCAAGACCGACGACAAGTCCACCCAACGCGGGAGTAAGGATGGTCCAGTAGATCCAACTGTAGTTAGGAGCAGCCAGCGCGCGATCGATCATCAGCGATTCTGCTTTGCTGATTCCGACGTGAAAGGCGACCGCGGCGAGTCCGCAAAGCGCACCGCTAATGATGGTCAATACGAGCAGGCGCTGACGCTCGGTGGGGCTGAGGCGGAACAGCAGTGTAAGGAATCGAGTTCGCAGTGCGATGGGCTTGGGACGTTGCTGCAAATGACCTCGCAGAACCTGCCCCGAGTATAGACGGATGCTGTCGCGCCCTCGCGCCATCCTGGGGCTCGTGCGCAGACGGGGGCACGAAATCGGCAACCGAGGATGATTACAAAGAAGAAGGCACTCCCGCGTGTGCGATGACGCGGATGAAATGTTAAACTCATTTCTATTGCACTGGCGAAGGCGCGTAGCTCAGTTGGTTAGAGCGCTACCTTGACACGGTAGAGGTCAGGAGTTCGAGTCTCCTCGTGCCTACCATCCTTTCAACAACATACGGTGACACGAGCTCTGCTGGAGTGGATTTTGTGTCGTGGTTTGTGTCATAACCCTTCGTTGTTGTCTTGCTTGGGCATTTGTCTGAGAGCACGTTAACCGCTTCCCGCTTCGCTTCCTGGCGTAGATGACTGTAGTGCTCCAGCATCTTCCTTGACACATGCCCTGCGAGAGCCATGACAGTGCTGCAAGTCGGTGACGGCATCGTAGCGGCAGTCATGGAATCGGAATCCCTTCACCCCTGCAGCCTTAGTAAGTTTGCGCCATGCGTGCGCCAACTCTTCTTGTAACGCTCTGGATTGATCTTGCCATTTTCACAGGCAGGGAACAGAAACTGTTCCGGTTCAATGCAAGAGAATGCCTTTGCGCGCTCCCGAAGCTCAAGAATGGCGTCATAAGCGTCTTCGTTCATTGGGATCGACCGCAGCCCTGCCTCCGTCTGGCTGCGTCTCACCGTAAAGGACCTACGAAGCAAATCTATATCCCACCAGCGAAGATTCTTGATTTCGACTCCTCGCATGGTTGTGCAAAGAGCAAGGGTCATCGCTAACCGGGCATTCTGCCATTTCGAGCTTGGAGTCGGCAGCAGGGAGCAATCTGACCTTCTGCTCATGGGAAAGAGCCTTTCCGATATAGGACTCCGCGCGAGCAGACCGAACCACGACGGAGCTAAAGGCAAGGAAGGGAAGATATGCAGGAGAGCAAACAAGTAACGCGGTTGCTAGGGTGAAGCAAATCCGGCTAGCCCCCAGCGGATTTGCAGGCGACTCCTGTTCACGCCGCAGGAATGCGAGCGCTTCCTAAATACGCGGGGGAATGGCCACCAGGCAGAAAGCGAGTGATAAAGAGAAAACCCGCGCTTTGGGGCGCGGGTCAGAAAGGAAAATAATTGAAACAACCCACGCTGATAAAAGGCGAGCCGTGGATCGTCGTAGCCATGTAAGGGCGGTTCTGGCGAGCTATGCATGTGAGAACTGGCGGGCACTGTCGGAGAGGACACGTATGCTCAGAGGAATTGTCTGATAGTCAGTTTTTTGACTGCCATGTCTCCGTCGAACGTTGTGGTATAAGGCGAGTCAATGCTTCGCTAGGCGGTGTCGACTGTGATCAACAATTCCGAAAGAATTGAGTTTCCTCATGCCATGCTTGAAGAAATTTTTCAGCAGCCAGAGGCGCTGCGTGACACTTTGGAGTATTATTTGCGGGGTTCAAGTCTTCACAGTGATGTATTCGCAGCTGCGCATTCCGCGTTAACCGGACATGAGCGGCTTGTGATTGCGGCGAGCGGGTCGAGCCGACATGCGGGTCTGGCCGGCGAGATCATGCTAGAAGATCTGGCGGGTGTCACCGTTGATGTGGAATACGCGAGTGAATACACCTATCGCTCCACTCACACGCTGCAGGATCCATGCACGATCGTCATTTCGCAGTCGGGAGAAACGGCGGACACCTTAGCCGCGTTGCGTGAAGCGAAAAGTCGTGGATTAGCAACCGTCGCGATTACGAATAATCCCAACTCTACAATGGCGCGCGAAGCGGATGCGTCGATGCCAACATTGGCGGGTAAAGAGAAAGCCATTCCAGCGACTAAGAGTTTTACAACGCAGCTAGCGGTGCTCTATCTGCTGACGGTATATCTTGCACGCATGCGTGGCCGGGCGACAGCCCGCGTGACGGAATTATATGTTGAGCAACTTACTAGGCTGCCAAATTTGATCGGGGATGCGACTCCGCGTTTGAGAGATGCGATCGCTGTCATTGCGGAACGGCTGAAGAAAACAGAAACGTTCCTCTTTCTGGGCCGCGGGATCCATTACGCGATTGCGCGCGAAGGTGCGCTGAAGCTGAAGGAATCTTCTTACTTGCAGGCAGAGGGTTATCCCGCCGGTGAGTTGAAGCACGGCCCGAATGCCCTCGTGAGCGGGAGCGCTGCGTTGATCGTTCTGGCCGCATACGATCGCAGCGATCCTGATTCGACGTTGCGTCAATCCAAAATCGTTCGGCTGCTTCGAGACCTGAAAAAGCAGGGGGCTTACGTGATCGCGATTGCCAGTCAGGGCGACGACGAAGTCGCGGAGTTGAGTAGGGATTGTGTTTTTCTACCACCGTGCAGCGAATACGTCTTGCCCATTTGCGAAGTAGTGCCACTGCAATTGCTCGCGTATTTCATCGCTACGTTGAGAGGTATCGATGTCGACAACCCAAGGAATCTCGTAAAAGCAGTTGTGACGGAATAGACAATCGGGAGACAGGGAAACGGCAAGTTACTTTTCCGTCGCATCCTGTGCTGTCACTAGAGAGGTTCGGCTGTGTCTTTCTTTGACTACAAATGTCTCTAACTTGATTGTTCCGTGAACGCGAACCGGGGCGGTGTAGGCATTCGAATGGATCGTCGGCTCGCTGCCATCTGTGGTGTAGCGAATCTCCAGCCCGGGAAAAGCGGTGTTTGCCTTGAGAAGCCCCTGCTCGACGACAGCACCTGGCGGCGGGAGCCGATAGCTTACCCCGCCATCCAGGTAAGACAGACGCGGCAATTCCCGCTGACCCAGGCGATTGGCAAATTCATTCCAACCCGTTGCGAGTTTCGCGTCGCGCTCGCTCGTCTGCGACATCGTTTCCCACGCCGGCTCTTTTGCCCATGCGCGCTCCGCCAGGGAAAGCAATTTAGGGAACATCTGATACTCCATCATTTCCTGGCCCTCGGTAACTTCGCTCCATAGCTCTCCCTGCAAACCGAGCACATGATTTTTGCCCGCCGGAGTCAGCCGCGCACTGTCTTTGAATGCGGTCTGAGGATCGATTGCATTTCCCATGACATCGGTGCGCGCGCTGCTGTAGAGGTTAAAGGGAGCGAATTCGTAGGGCTGCTGGGTGCCGACGAATCCAGCCCAGTAGTTGCCGGGCTCTTCGGGATCTTTGTCATAGGGCATATCGAAATAGAAATTTGAGGCATGCGCCATCACCACGTCATAGCCGGCGTTGGCGAGCTTATAGGCAACGCCCTCGTTGCCGTCGCCCCAAGTGCTATCCCAGGGAAATACCCTGAAGTGCTTCCCGGAGAATGCAAGATTCGGTTCTTTGAAAGTCTTGCCGTCGAGTGAGACGCGATGCAAACCAATCTCTGCCCACCCGGATGTAATAAGGTGGTGATCACTCAGCATGTGATTCAACAGAGAGATGAAATATTCATAGAGATTGAGTGAGGTTGTCGGATTCGCCGGACTTTTTGCTCCTGCAAGAGCGTCTGATCCGATCAGCGCTTGGCATGCAGGAGAGTCGGTCCAGACGCCGGGCGGTAATTCATCACCGCCGATATGGATCGCGGTAAGAGTCGCATCAGCCTCGCGATACATGCTGCTGATTTCCGATACCACCTTGTCAAAGAACCGGAGTGCCGATGGCTGGCAAACATTGATGACGTTATCGTTCCACTTTTGGACGGATTGATACACCGAATGATCTTGTGGATCGTGGAGCATGTATTCCGTCGCGGCTTTTTCGTTTCCATGCGTGCTGAGCCGGAGGTACCGTGTCTTCATGGCTTCGACGGATGCTCTCGCATGTCCCATCGTCTCCAACTCGGGGATAATCTCGATATGCCGCTGCGTGGCATACCGAAGAACCTGAATGAAGTCGTCACGCGTGTAGTGCCCGGTTCCGTGCGAGACGGCGGGATTGGGGAGCGGTCCGGAACCGAACGACGGCACCAGGTACTTCACGTCATTCAAGGTGTGGCCTCGACGGCTGCCGACGGTCGTAAGTTCAGGTAGTCCGGGAATCTCGAGCCGCCAGCCTTCATCATCGGTCAGATGAAATTGCAGTTTATTCAACTTATAGAAGGCCATTAGATCGAGCAGCTTCATCACAGATTGTTTCGACTGAAAGTTACGCGCTACGTCGAGGTGCAAGCCGCGATAGGGGAAGCGAGGCGCATCTCCAACAACGGCTGCTGGCAAGCGAATTGTGCTCTGTAGCGGATCGTACTTAGCGGGAGGGATAAGCTCGCGCAAACTTTGAATGGCATAGAAGACCCCGGCTGAGTCCGTACCCGTAATAGCGACGCCTCGACGTGGATCGATGGACAGAGAGTAGGCTTCGTCACCTGGCTTTTCTTGGTGGTCGTCGACGGTGACATCGCCGAGTGACAGCGCGATGGTATGCGGTGACCGGGCGCGGCTCTCGACAATTGGAATGCGGCGGCCGAGTTGCGGGCGTAGAGCGTCCGCCAGGTAGGCTGCTTCATTGAGCAAACCATGAGCGTAGTGAATTCTGATATCAGATCCCAAATCGAGATGGTCGCCGCGTAATTCAAAGTGGGACGGTGTTGGAAGGATTTTTCCGACTGCGTCTGCGGGCAGCAGCGTGAGCGTTTGATTTTCGGCATATCGTTGGGCAGGAGTTTCGAGCGGCACGTGGTCCATAGCTCCCCGGCTTGTCTGCTCAATCGCCAGGAAAGGTTCAACGGTTACGCTCGCAACGGCCTGCGGCGGCAACCCTTGGCCGTTGGAGTTTGAAAATATGAAGTAGAAACCATCGGGCCCGGCCGTTGGATTGATGATTGGTTCCACAGTCGCGAACTGAATCCGCAACTCGGCTCCAGGCATCAGGGGATGAAAGGCCGTGGTGGGTTCCAGCTTGTAGAAATCGCCATTGATGTGAGTTATACGGACGGACGGCGGCAAGCTTTGAAGAACTATTTCTCGCGAGGAATTGAAGTACAGCGTCCATTCGCTGCCAGGTAGAGGACGGCTGTCTTGATTGATGAGGAAGAGTTCGCAACTAGCGTTTGTATCGGGATGAAAATTGCTAACTACGCCCCAGCGTAAAGCGATGTGTCGCGAAGGCTGCTGTGGCGTCGCGCCATGACAGGCAGCAGCCAGCAGAAGCATAAGACCCGCAGACAGCATCCATTTTTTCACTGTACTCTAGCTTTCTGACTGGGCGTTGTAGTACCGAGAGTATCGCAGACTGCTGTCCGTCTGAGCCGGAGAGTTTCTCAGCATTGTCCTGTTTTCTTTTTGCCGACTTTCAAGCGCTTAATGTACGCTCTGCACCATGAGAAAAACTACGGCAGCGTTTAATAAATCGTTTCAGTGCGTACTCATCCTTGCCGCGCTGGTTGTTAGTGCAAGCCGGATAGAAGCTCAGGCTCCGGTCCCGGATGGTCCGTCGATTGAAGCAAAAGTAACCGCGATGCTGGGCAAGATGACCCTTGAACAGAAGCTTGCGTATATCGGCGGCGTCGACGATATGTTTGTACGCGCCGAGCCTGAGATTGGCTTGCCTAGACTGAAAATGTCGGATGGACCCGTGGGTGTGCGCACCTGGGGACCGACAACATCCTATGCCGCGGGCATTGGCCTCGCAGCAGCATGGGATCCCGAGCTGGCGGGAAAGTTGGGCGAGGCGCTCGGCAACGATGCGCGTGCGCGGGGAGTGCACTTTCTGCTCGGCCCCGGCGTGAATATCTATCGGGCGCCAATGAACGGCCGCAATATGGAATATTTCGGGGAAGACCCGTACCTCGCGGCACGCACGGCAGTGGGTTACATCGATGGCTTGCAAGGCACAGGTGTCGTGGCCACAGTAAAGCACTATGCTGCCAATAATTCAGAGTACGACCGCCACAACATTGACACCATCGTCGACGAACGGACACTGCGCGAGATCTATCTGCCGGCGTTTGAGGCCGCGGTGAAGGAGGCGCACTCGGGTGCCGTCATGGATAGCTACAACCTGCTCAATGGCGAGCACTTAACGCAGAGCAGGCGCATGAATACTGACATTCTGCGGACCGAGTGGGGCTTTAACGGCATTCTGATGTCGGACTGGGATTCGACCTACGACGGAGTGGCGGCGGCAAACAGCGGGCTCGATCTTGAAATGCCCAATCCAAAGTTTATGACGCTGGCCGTGCTCGGCGACGCCATCAAGAGCGGGCAAGTCAGTGTTGCGACTATCGACGAGAAGGTCCGCCGCATTTTGCGAACCGCGATCCGCTTCGGATTTCTCGACAGGAGCCAGTTGGAGATCAGCAAGTCTCTCTACAGCAAAAGTGGAAATGAAGTTGCCCTTGAGTCAGCGCGCGAGAGCCTGGTGCTGCTCAAGAATGAAAGAAACCTGCTACCGCTAAAGAAGGGCGCGGTGCGCACAATTGCCGTCATCGGACCCGATGCATATTCCGCGGTACCCAGCGCGGGTGGCAGCTCGAACACGACCGCTTTCGCTCCGGTCAGTTTCTTAGAAGGAATCGGCGATGCGGTTGGCTCGAATGCGCAGGTTCTATATGCGGCCGGTTTGCCGACACCGCAATCCATTTTTAAAGAGACGAAGTTTGACGGGACGAACGGCCAGAATGGACTCAAGGTCGAGGTCTTCGACAATCCGGAGATGAAGGGCAAGCCGATCTCGAGCAGTTCAGTGGATAAGATGGATGGATGGCGAGCGGAAATGTGGACACCGCATGCGACGGTGCGGCGCGGTATCCGCTCGACCGGCAGTTATACCCCTGAAAAAAGCGGCCGGTATCTTTTTCTTACAGCGGCCGCGAGTGAAGACACCTACACGCTGCTGGTAGATGGAAAGCAGTTGATCGCACAGCCGAGCCGGGAAGGTCAGGCACCGCAATTTGCAACGCTGACACTGACGGCGGGCAAACCGATATCAATCGAGTTGCAGTATCAACCAGACGCAGAGACCGCGCGCATGGGCTTTGGTATTCGCGCAGAAGAAGATTTGATTTCACCAGAGACGCGCAAGATTGCTGCATCCGCTGACGCAGTTGTGCTCGCCGTTGGATTCGACCCAAGCACGGAGAGCGAAGGGTACGATCGCAGTTTCACGCTGCCGTGGGGACAGGATGCTTTGATTCTCGCAGTAGCGGCGGCGAATCCCAAGACCGTCGTGAACGTTACGGCGGGCGGTGCGGTGGACACGCGCGCGTGGCTGGACCATGTTCCGGTGCTGATCTACAACTGGTATCCCGGACAACGGGGCGGCAACGCGCTAGCGGAAGTTTTATTTGGGGATGAAGCGCCGGAGGGCAAGCTGCCAATCAGCTTCGACCGGAGTTGGGAAGAAAACCCGGTGCACGACCACTACTATCCTGAGGCAGGCAAAACTCATCCGACCGTGACTTATGCTGAGGGGGTTTTTCTCGGCTACCGCTACTACACCAGCATGCAGAAACAGCCGCTATATCCGTTTGGCTTCGGTATGACGTACACGACGTTTGCGTTCAGCAATCTGAAGGTGACTCCGGCGAGCGGCAAAGGCGATGGGCATGAATTCAATGTCTCGTTTGATGTGAAGAATACGGGGCGGCGGACAGGCGCGGATGTTGCTCAGGTCTATGTCGGTGATCCTTCAGCGAAGATAAAGCGTCCCGCGAAAGAATTGAAAGCGTTCAAAAAGCTGCGACTTCAGCCCGGTCAATCTGAGCACGTGACATTGCCTCTCGATCAGCGGTCGCTGTCGTATTACGACGTCAATGAGAAGGGATGGCGCGTCGATCCCGGCATGTTCCAGATATTTGTGGGGGATTCATCGGCTGACACGCCGCTGTCGGCTGAGTTCGCGGTCACGAAGTAGTCTGGCTGCTGCTACGTGGCAGGCCCGCGGACAGGAGCAAGAGGAGGACCGCTCCTGCGGCCGGCACTGCCAGACCCGCACGCAACGTGTGGAACTGAGTCGATACGACACCTGTCAACCATGGCAAGATTGCTCCGCCCAGGGCGCCAATCGCAAAGAGTGGGCCAAGGCGCGGTTGACTTCCCACGCGCGCCAGCAGGAACGAAATAACGAGCGGATATAGAGGCGCCAGGCTGAGAGCGGAAATAATTACGAGCGCGAACAGTGCAACCGTGGTCAGGTGCTGCACCAGGCAAATTGCACCGATCGCCGCGATCAGCAACAGAAGACATGCGCGATAGAGCACCCGCTCTGAGACAAAGTTCAAGAGCAATGTGGTCAGGCCGCGACCACTGAACTCACCAATCCAAAAGCCAAGCGCGATGGAAGACGTCACGTCGGCACCTGCACCGAGAGAAAGAGTACGGTGAGCATGGGTAGGCAGCCAGCCGCCGAGCGCGTTCTCAATGCCGAGGTAGAGCAGCATATTCGCGAGAAAGAAAGCGAAAATCCGAACCGGCAGCTTTCGCGCATCAGGCAATTCATCGCATGAGAATCGCAGTTCTCGTGACAGCAAAAACGTTGACAGCAGGGCAGAACAAAAGAGCACGGCTGCCAACAGTAGGAAGAAAAAACGCAGGCCGTCGATGTTCCTCGAGCTGCGATGGCTGAGGCGCAGACTCGCGTGAATCAATAGGGGTGAGGCGATGGCGCCCAGGCCCCAACACATGTTGAGGACAGCGATCAATTTGGAATGGGAAGAGACTTTGCCAGTCGTCGCAGAGATGTCATCGAGGCGAATGGTGCCGACGAGCACATTGCCCGCTGTGAGTCCGGCTCCCAAACCCATTCCGATGAGGAACAGCGCTCCGTGCGCGGCGGCGAATCCTAGATATGCAAGTCCGACAGAACCCAGAGCGGTGGCCAGAGCGCCAAATATGAGACTGGCATGGAGTCTGCGCACTGCCAGCCACGCCCCGCTGAATTGGCCGAGAAACATTGCGACGAACACGGTGCCAAGCTGCGCGTCGGGAATATTCCATCTCAGCGCGAGTATAGGAAGGGTCGGCCCCAGCATGACGGTCGCGATGCCGCCAGCGACAAAGTAGACGAATGTGGCGGAAAGCCTCCGTCGGCGGTCACGCGCAATTTTGGCATTTTCTAACTCACGATGGGCGAGGTTGATGGCCGGCCTCGCTGCTCTCATTTCGTACGCGATTTTTTTGTTGCGATCGTGCGCGCGCCAGCGGTGGACTCACGGACCACGAGCTCGGGTTCAAAGGTAATGACTTCGGGATAAGGATTGCCGGGGGATGCAATTCGGCTGAGCAGGAGTTGTGCACTGGTCCATCCCATTTGGTGCAGGGGCTGTCGAATCGTCGTCAGACGCGGGCTGTGATAGGCCGCCGCGATGATGTCATCGAACCCGATGACAGAGATGTCGCGGGGACACGCAAGGCCAACGTCCTGAATCGCGCGAATGGCGCCGATCGCTGCTGTGTCATTGAAGCAGAAAATCGCGGTGAAATCGCGTGTCCGTGCCAGCAACTCGCGCACCGGCGGATAGCCGAGTTCCGGCGACCAAAAATTTTTCTGAAGAAAAATACACAGTTCAGGTCGAACCGTGATCCCGATTTCCCGCGCGATATCGGCGATCGATTGCCAACGTGTCTCAGCATCCAGCGAAAAGCGCTGGCCCCTCATGAATGCGATACGCCTATGGCCGAGGTCGTATAAGTGTTGGAGTGCCATGCGCGCACCACGAATGTGATCCAGCTCTACGTTTGTAACCCCGCGCATTTTGTTGTGCGATGAGATGCCAACGACTGGAATAGAAACGGACTCGGGCAGCTC
>JBBPYY010000113.1:0-16703 GCA_038199445.1 Terriglobales bacterium
AACGAAGTAGTGGCTTATCGGTTCGGCGAGACGCTTGGCATCGTGATAATTTCCGGCGGGCTTATAGCCGCGCTGCACGATCATGCCGGCGCCGTTGCCGACGCGCGAGTGGCAGGGAGTGCAATAGATGTTGTAGCGCTCCTGGCCGCGGTGCATGACATCCATCGTCACGGCGAAGGGCATCATGTCTTTCTCCTGCCCATTGGAGAGGCCAGTGTAAAAATACGCGTCTTCGCGGAGCTGGCCGCGGGCGACGGTGTTTACCACCTGCGGGCGCGAGGAGCGGCCATCGGCGAAGAATGCGGAGCCGCGCTGCGGCACCATTTTCGGCATGTTCTGCATGTCTTGGCGGCAGCCCGCCAGCAGCATCGCCGAGGCGGCGGCAGTGAGAGCGAGCAGTTTGCGGAGAGATTTGACGGTATTAATAGTCATCAATAGTCAACCTCCACCACACTGACCGGGTCGAAGCGCTCAAGAAACGCGCGTGAATCGCCGATGGAAAACTTAGGATCGTCGGCTTCAAGACACAGGAAAAATTTGTCGCTGGTCGCGCCATTGCGGAAGTTCGGCGCGTTGAAGACAGGGTGATACATCTTGGGCAACCCGTTGAGCGCCAGCATGCCAATGCCGGCGGAGAAGCCGGAGAAAAGAATGGTCCACTCATACGCGGGGATGAGGAACGCAGGCCAGGAGTAGAAGGGACGCCCGGCAATGTTGAGCGGATAGGCGAGGACCGAAACCCATACTTGCAGACCGAACGCAGCGAAAAATCCCAGAAGCCCGCCGATGAGACATACCAGGGAGACCCGGTTGCGGTGGAAGCCGATGGCTTCGGCGGCTTCTTCCACTGGATAGGGCGTGTAGCAGTCCATGCGCCGGTAGCCGCTTGCGTAGGCTTCCTCTGCCGCCGCAACCAACTCGCTGGGGGTATTGAACTCAGCCAGCAATCCGTAGATTCCTTCGCGGATAGGCATCAGACTGTCTCCTCGAGCTTTTGCTCAGCATCGGGACCGCCGCGAACAATTTTGGATTGCGGGAGCATCATGCGAATTTCCGACATAGGAATCATGGGCAGGAAACGGATGAAGAGAAGGAACAGCGTGGTGAACAAGCCCCACGTGCCGAGGAATGTGGCATAGTCCCAGCGGGTGGCGCGGTAGGTCCCCCAACTGGAGGGCAGGTAATCGCGATAAAGGCTGGTGACGACGATGACGAAGCGTTCAAACCACATGCCCGAGTTGACGATGAGCGACAGAATGAACATCGCAGCAACGCTGCGCCGGATGCGCCGCGACCAGAGGCTGGTCAACGGGATGAGGATGTTGCACATGAGGAGAACGCCATAGCTCCAGCCCATCGGCCCGAACATGCGGTTCCACATCATGAAGAATTCCCACTTCGATGCGGAGTACCAGGCCATGAAGACTTCCATACCGTAGCCGTAGGCGACGATCAGGCCGGTCGCGAGCATGACCTTGCCCATGTTGTCGATGTGGCGCAGCGTGATCAGGTCTTCGAGGTGATAGAGCCTGCGGATGGGAATCGCCAGCGTGATGACCATGGCGAAGCCGGAGTAGATGGCGCCGGCCACGAAGTAGGGCGGGAAAATGGTGGTATGCCAGCCCGGCAGAGTCGCCACCGCGAAGTCGAAGCTGATGACCGTGTGAACCGAGAGCACCAGCGGCGTGGAAAGCCCGGCGAGGAGGAGGGATGCTGTTTCGTAGCGCATCCAATGGCGCGCAGAACCGCGCCATCCGAGCGAGAGAATTCCATACGCGAATTGGCCGATTTGGCTGCGTGAGCGGTCACGCATGGTGCCAAGATCGGGAACCAGGCCGATGTACCAGAACAGGACCGAGATCGACGCGTAAGTCGTGACCGCGAACACGTCCCAGGTCAGCGGCGAGCGGAATTGCGGCCAGACGTTCATGGTATTCGGGTAGGGAAAGAGCCAGTAGATGGCCAGCCATGGACGACCGGTGTGAATGACCGGGAACATACCGGCGCAGACCACGGCAAACAACGTCATGGCCTCAGCGAAACGGTTGATGGAGTTACGCCACTGCTGTTTGAAGAGCAGCAGGATGGCGGAGATCAGCGTGCCGGCGTGGCCGATCCCGATCCACCATACGAAGTTGATGATCGCGAAGCCCCACATGACGGGGGCAGTGATGGCCCAGATGCCTGTGCCTTTGAGGAATAGCCAGGTGACGGCGACCAGCAGGACAGTGGCGAGACCGCCAGCGACGGTGAAGATGCCTAGCCAGAAGAGCGGCGTTCTCGACGTGAGGACGATGCGCGAAATCTGTTCCGTGACGGTGCGGAAGGTGTGGCCGGGGGCGATGACGCGATATTCCCCGGTCGCCTGGTCGACTACTGGATCGGGCACGACTTGCTTGGTTGCCATCGCTATCCCTCCGCCCCTTCCCCGAGCTCAGGGTTCGGATTGACGACGCCCGCAACGTAGGTGGTGCGGGGCCGCGTATTGATGTCTTCGAGCACTTTGTAGCTGCGCTCATCGCTCTTCAACTTTGCCACTCTGCTGTTTTTTTCGTTGATGTTGCCGAAGGTGATTGCGTTGGTCGGGCATGCCTGCTGGCACGCCGTGACGATTTCGCCGTCACGCACCTGGCGGTTTTCTTTGTCGGCTTCGAACTTGGCGGCATTGATGCGCTGCACGCAGTAGCTGCATTTTTCCATGACGCCGCGCGAACGCACGCTGACATCGGGATTGCGCATCAGCTTCAAGCTCTCTGTGTCGTAGTCGGAGAAGAGCAGGAAGTTGAAGCGGCGGACTTTATACGGACAATTGTTTGAGCAATAGCGGGTGCCGACACAACGGTTGTAGACCATGGTGTTCAGGCCTTCCGGCGTGTGAATCGTAGCGCCCACGGGACACACTTGCTCGCACGGCGCGTTTTCGCAGTGCTGACACGTCATCGGCTGAAAGTGCGCTTTGGGCGCGTCAAGGTCGCCTTCAAAATACGTGTCGATGCGCAGCCACTGCATGTTGCGGCCGATTTTGACCTGATGCTTACCCACAACCGCGATGTTGTTTTCTGCATAGCAGCTGACGATGCAGGCGTTGCAGCCCACGCAGGAGTTCATGTCGATGGACATGCCCCAAGCATTCTTGTCGTAGGCGTAGTTCGGGAACATCGAGGTGTCGCGAGCGACCGGCTCTTTGCCTTCACCCTCGTGCGCAAAGCCCGGAGTCTTCCTATATTCCTCGAGCGTCGCGTAACGGATGATGGCGCGGTCGTGCGCCTCTTTTGCCTCGATGGAGGTGTTGCCGGGATTCGGATGGTCTTTCGCGTCCGGCTCGCCGTAATTCCTCGTCCAGGTACCGCGATGGTCGGTGAAGTGGCTCTTGGTCACCGCGAGTTCGTAGGTTGCGCCGGTCTTCTTGACCGTGGCGCCGGTGGCAAATAATGGTGCGGCGGAAGTGCGCAGCGGGAACACATCGTGGCCGTGGCCTGCACCGACGCGTCCGGCGAACGGACGACCGGAACCGAGCAGCAGCGTGATCGAGTTGTTGGGATGACCGGGGACGCGCAGGACGGGAGAGATTGCCTTGCGGCCATCGAGCGTGATTTCAATCACGTCGCTCTCTTCGACACCAAGCTTGTCAGCGAGCTGCGCGCTCATCAGAGCGGCGTTGTCCCAGGAGAGATTTGTGATCGGCTTGGGCAGTTCCTGCAGCCAGCCGACGTTGGCGAAGCGGCCATCGTAGAGCGTGGGGTCGGGACGGAAGATGAGTTCGATCGTGTTCGGATCGGGATTCGCAGTGGGAGTGGGTTTTGCGCCACCGGCACCGCCGCCCTTCGCGGTGAACGCGGTATTTTCGACGTACCCCGCATGCAGCGCTTTGCGCCATGCGGCATCGCTCAGTTTCCAGTTCGCCTGCACCGCGCTGTATGCGGAAAGCTGAGGATTGTCGAGCATGCTCTGCACGACATCATGCGCGCTCTTGCCGTTGTAGAGCGGGTCGATCATCGGCTGGACGATGGAAACGGTTCCGTCGTACGCGCGAGCGTCGGACCAGTGCTCGAGGTAATGCGCTTGGTTGATGGTCCAGTGCGAAATCTGGCCTGTCTCATCGAGGTGCGATGCCAGCTGCGCGAGTACGGGGATGTTCTTCGCGGCTTCCTCGAATTTCAGATCAGCCGGGCTGTTGTAAATGGGATTGACGCCGAGCATGACCAGAAATTGCACTTTGCCGGCGTTCATGTCTGCGACCAACTGCTTCAGATCGGCGGTCTGTTCGCTCGGCATTGGATTCACGGTTTCGGTATAGAGGACCGTCTTACCGACGTTGCCGAGCTGCTGATTGAGCGCATAGGCCGCGAGGTGGGTGCCGACCGAGGCGTGCTCGCCTGGGATGACCACACACTTACCCGCGCTGGCATGCAGGTCTTTCGCGAGAGCGGCAGCAAACTTGCGCTGCTCCGGCGTCCACGGATATCCGCTGTCGTGGTCGTTCAAGCCATTGGCAAACGCTTCGATTTCGCTCGCGCGCAGACCGAGACGATGCTCTGCTTTGAAGCCCGTGGTCGACGGCATGCTCTCGACAACATACAGCCGGTTCAAGCCTTCCTCCGGATGCTTGCGGCGCTTCGCGTAGTCGCCCGCTAGCTTCAAGAAGCCGGGAAACTGAGTGCCTGAGAGGAAGTCGGCATCAAGCGCGAGAATCACGTCCGCGGCGTCAAGCTTGTACTGCGCGTCCATGTACTGACCGAACGCGGCCTTCGATGCGGCGCGCGATGAATCCTGATTGATCGGCTCATATTGCACAAACTTGAGCGCCGGATATTTCTGCTGCGCTTGTTTGATCTGCGCCGCCAGCGTCGGCGAAGTGACGGTCGCCGATAACACTGCAACTCCATCGCCTTGTTTCGCCGCGAGCGCAGCCTGCAGCGCTTTCTGGAAGTCGCCCCAACTCCTGGTCTCACCGCGATACGTCACATGCTGCGCGCGGTCGGGGTCGTACAAATCGAGCAAAGTCCCCTGGGCGAAGGCATCGGACGGTCCCCAGGGGTTGACGCCATCTTTATAGAGAGGGTGTTCGGGATTGCCGTCGATCTTGATGGGCCGGAACGCATCGGACTTCACCAGCAGCGGAATGGCGCCGGTGGGAAACGGATAGGCGGTGGCGAAGTACATCGGCTTGCCGAGGATGAGGTCTTCGGGCTGTTTGATGTAGGGATAGATCGGTTCATCCGGCTGCTTGGTGCAGCCTGCGAGACCGGCCATGGCGAGGGATGCGCCGGCGAGTTTCAAAAAACCGCGCCGCGAAACGGAATCTACCCACTCAGACGCCTGGCGCGGAAACTCACGCTCCAGCATCTCGCGGAAGCCCGGCTTTTCGGCCAACTCTTCGAGCGACCGCCAATACCGCTTGCCCGTCTTGCCGGCAAGCACCTCGCGTGCTCCGTCGAGACTCAGCTCATGTGTCTGATGTGCCGTTTCTGCTTGCATCGTTCCTGTCGTCTGGTTCAGGTCGCTCTGCCGTTCCAGGTCGTTCATCGGTGACACACCTCGCAGCTCGAAAGTTCATACGGGTTGCGGATGTGGTATTGCTTCTCGAGAAAGTGGCCGAGTGCCATCTGATCGGTGAACTTCGTGTATTGCAAAGGCAGGGTCACGCCAGCCTGCGGCGAACCGCCGCTCACGATGCTGCCGCTCGCAGGAGACATGGACGAATCCCCTTGCGTCGGCCCGGCTGCCCCTGATTGCGGCGTGTCGGGAGTCTGGGTGGTCGGCCTCTGGCCGGAAAAGAAGGCTGCATTTACCAGGCGTCCGCTCGCGAGACCGAGAGAAGCAACTTCAGGATTCGTCTTCGTCGGATCCGTCTGTGTGCAGTTCACGGTCTGAGCAGTGGGCGTTCCTTCTTTAGCCCCGCTGGCGCCGCACCACACTGGCTTATCGCCGCTGGGACCTTCCCAGGCCATGTTGTAGATTTCCGTCGTCGGCCGCAGGTTTTTCGCGGGATTGCGGTGGCAGTTGAGGCACCACTCCATCTGCAGGGTGTTTTGCGCATACATCAGCGGCATCTGGTCGACGCGCCCGTGACAACTGGAGCAGCCCAATCCTTTGTTCACATGAATCTCGTGCGGGAAGTAAGCGTAGTCGGGCAGATCATGCACCTTCGTCCAGGTGATGGATTGGCCCGTGGCCCAGCTTTGACGGACCGGCTCCAGCAGATTCGCATTCGTCCATATCTGCGAATGGCAGTTCATGCAGGTCTTGGTTGGGGGAATGCCAGCGTAGCTCGACTTCTCGACCGAGGTGTGACAGTACTGGCATTGCAGGCCTAGCCCCTGCACATGATGCTTATGGCTGAACGGAACCGGCTGGTCGGCACGCTGCCCCTGCCGAGTCACCCATGGCGAACGCTGCAACTGATCCAGAGTGACACCGAGGGCAATTACCAAAACCCCCGTCAGGACCAGGCTCGCGCGGGCCAGAGCGTTGGAACTACGGTCAAAAATCTGCGCCATTTCGTTCGGCTTCCTGAGCGTTGATGGTGCGGTGACTGTTGTTACTGATGTAGGGCGTTTCGGGGTCCGACGTCTGTGCCAGCAACGTGTGAAATCTTGCTGCTGACTGGAACTGACAATAATAACAGCAGCTTTTTATCTGGCAACCCTGGCGCATTCACGAATTCAAGAATATTTCCGCTGCATCATTCGCGCCTGATTTCATGCGGTCTCGGATGGCTTATAGGTGTGGAGCACGCGAGAGGATAATTCACAGCACTGATGCAGGAATTGTCATCGTCGTTTGCTTGGCGGTGCGCTGATCAAACTCGGTGGTGCTCTGATTAAAACAGATACCCGGAATATTTCCGGGCTACGAGCATCCACGTGCGGATTCTCTGCGTACACTTGCCATGAGCGTTACTGCACTCTATCCGGCGTTTGCGCATCTCAGTGGAGGCTATCCCGCGCTTGGGCGCCTGTCCCCTAGCGTGCGGCCACGAGGAACAACGCCATTGTTCGAGGAGCGCGTGCCAGAATCCGCTAATCCACAGGACCCACAGGCCCTGGCTCGTGCCGATGAAGAATCGCTGCTGAGCAGTATTCGCTCGCGGAAGCCCGAGGCGATGGCCGCAATCTACGACCGTTTTTCGTCGGTCGTTTATTCAGTCGCTCTGCGTATCCTGCGCCAGCCCGCCGCAGCCGAAGACGTTCTGCAGGAAGTTTTTATCCAGCTCTGGCGCAATCCCGATGCCTATGTTTCGCAGCGCGGGTCACTCTGCGCATGGCTTGCTGTGGTGGCACGCAATCGCTCTATCGATGCACTGCGCCGCCGCCGGCCCGAAGACAGCGCTGAGGACATCGTTCTGGCGAGCGGCATCAACTACGGAGACCTGGCGGAACGCGAATGCATGATGGGTAAAGTGCGCAAGGCCATGTCTGCGCTGCCCATGGAACAGCGGCGGATGGTTGAGCTCGCGTTTTTCGAAGGCCAGACCCACACAGAAATCGCGGAAGCCACGGGCGATCCGCTGGGAACCGTGAAAACTCGCATTCGCAGCGCATTGTTGTCGTTGAGAAAGGCGCTGCAATGAGCGGCCCTCAACATCCGTCGCCCGAAGACCTGACGCTTTGCGCGCTCGGCTCATTGACGCCGGCGGAAGCCGCGGAGATCCGCGCGCACGCTGCAAATTGCGAACCGTGTCGTGCTGAGCTGGGCCAGTTGAACCTCGATCTCGCGTATCTTGCGCTCGACGTGCCGAGCGTTTCGCCCACTGAGGGCGCTCGTCAGCGCTTTATGGCGCGGGTCGAGAACGAGGCGTCGCTGCCGGGCTTCCGGCAACCGGCAACCGCAGCTCCAAAACTGGTGGCGATGCCGTCGAGTCCGACTCGCAGCGCCCCGAAGCAGGCAGAGCAGGGAACACCCGCGCGCCGGCCATCGTGGATTCCCTGGGGCTTTGCCGCTGCGTGCGGCATGCTCGCGGTGGGAGCGGGCATCGATAACTTTCTGCTGCGCGATCGGTTGACCAATCTTTCGCATGTATCGCAGGGGCTGGAGGCGGATGCGCGCCGGTCCAACGATATTCTTGCGCTGCTGACCGCGCCTGAGGCGCAGCGCGTCACTTTAACCGCCGGCAAAGCTGTGCCGCAGCCGACCGGCCGCGCCAACTATCTGCGCAGTCGCGGGCAGCTGATTTTTACCGCGCAGAATCTCGCGGCTTTGCCCGCTGGCAAGGTATATGAATTATGGCTGATTCCGGCGGCGGGAAAGCCGATTCCGGCGGGTACCTTTGCGCCGGACACGCAAGGCTCTGCCGCGGTGTTGTTTCCGCAGTTGCCGGCTGACATTCAGGCGAAGGCTTTTGGCGTGACCCTCGAACCAGTGGGCGGGTCGACCGCGCCGACTTCCGCGATCCTGCTACAGGGCAGCTGAGCGCGCCCTGTTTCAAACTGCCCTTCCTCACTTGACAAATCACTCCCTCAGATAGAGTAGAGCCACGCTTGGAGCCCGCTCCAAGCGTCACCCCCCGAAAAGGCAAGCTAAAGCACCTGGACTGAATACTTTAGCACTCAATAAATGAGACTTTGGCGCTAAAGTCCGTGGACTGAAGACTTTGCGAATTGAGGGAGGGGGAGGGGTAGGAAAAAACAAAGACGGCCCTCATCGTTGTCGATGCGGGCCGTATTTTGCAGGACATGCAGTTGTGGAGGAGGGTCTATGTCGTTTTGATGTTGCCGTTTACACCGCTGGGAAAGAATCCGCCGGAGGATACGCCGGTGGAGGTGGTTGCGTACACAATCATGAGAACTTGCGAAGGGGTGCGGGCGATTGCCAAACCGCCAGCATCTACGGTGAAGAAAGCATTTGGAGACGCAGGCGGAACATCCAGCCCGTCCAACTTGGGTTGGGTCGACGAGATGCCGGTATCGATTACCTTCAGTCTGACACCGCTTGCGTGATAGGCCTCAGTCGCGAGGAGTTTCGCCGCAGTTGCGAGGTTATTTCCGGTCAACAAGGTGGCAGCGCCGGCATAGGCGCTGACGCCCGTATCTTCAAACGCTCGAGCGACGGTGAGAAAGCCTGCCTGAGTGGCAAAGCTGCCAAGCGCGTCGAGTTTGATGGCAGGCTGAACTACGGCGTTGGCTGCCAGAGCCGTGCGCAACAATTCAACATGTTTCTGCTCATCGCCTGTGATGTCGGCGGCGATGGCAGCGACTTCCGGGTCGGTGAAGACGGTCTTGACGCCGCCGGTGACGGCACCGGGACTGGCGCCTTGATCGGCCGCGGGCAGGCCTACGCCGGTTGTCGCAAAGAGATAGAAGTTTGCTTCGAGATACTCAAGGTTCAATGCAAAGTTGAGCACGTCGGCTTCAGACGGGCCAGCCGCGATGGCTTTCTTGCTGTCGCCACACCCGGCCAACAAGCCAGCGCCTGCGACCGCGACACCGGACGCAGCCAAACCGCCCAGAAAACGGCGGCGATTCAGCGCGCGCTTGTGACCCATGCGGGTCAGGAACTGCGCCGATTGGGTTGGAGAAAGTTGCGAAATTTGATCTGGGGTAAGGTTGTCGATTTGATCGACGGTGAGTGACATGTCGGGAGAAATAATCTCGGGGTAGTCTGCCATTTTAAAAAACGCCTCCGTGTGCGGGTGTAGAGCGCACCTTGTATTGAGCAAGCGTTTGCGGCGGCGTCTTGGATTGCATAAAGGTGCGAAAAAGTCGATATTTCCCCAATGTTTACGCGGTGAAATACACTGTCCCCATGACCGATGGAAAGCGCGCTGTGCGCTACAACCATAATGCAGCGATCGCGCATCTGAGCGCGGCTGACACCAAGCTGGCGATGCTGATTACCCGCGCCGGGCCTTTCACGCTGCGTTTGAAATCCACGCATTCTCCCTTTGAGAGCCTGCTGGAATCGATCATTTACCAGCAGCTCAACGGCAAGGCCGCGGCAGCGATTCTGGCGCGATTGTTGAGCACGTTCGGCGATATGCACCCGTCGCCCGAGTTGTTGCTACGCGTGCCGGAAAGCCAGTTGCGGGGCGCTGGCCTATCGGGGTCGAAGACAGCGGCGATTCGCGATCTCGCTGCCAAAACCGTCGACGGCACGGTACCCACCATCGAACGCATACGCCGGATGAGCGACGAAGAAATCATCGAGCGCCTGAGCAGCGTGCGGGGCATCGGCACGTGGACGGCGGAGATGTTTCTCATGTTCCGTCTCGGCCGCCCGGATGTATTGCCCGTCACTGACTTTGGCGTGCGCAAAGGATTCGCGCTGACCTTTTTGAAATTGAAGGCGCATCGCAAATTGACGCCAGACCTGCTGGCTACGCCCGCGCAGATCGAACGCCGTGCGGAGAAGTGGCGCCCGTGGCGCTCTGTGGCAAGCTGGTACATGTGGCGCGCGTGCGACCTGGCGCAAGCGGACTTGCTGGCGCACCGCGCGAAGCAAAAACAGAAATCGAAAGAAAAATAGGCGCGGGATGAATTCGCGCAGGGACCCTGCTTTCCATGTCAGAGAACAGCCAGCGCTATGTCTGCATTCACGGCCACTTCTATCAGCCTCCCCGGGAAAACCCGTGGCTGGAGATGGTGGAGATACAGGATTCGGCAACGCCGTATCACGATTGGAACGAACGGATCACGGCGGAGTGTTATGCGCCGAATGGCGCGTCGCGCGTAGTGGATGGCAAGAACGAGATCATCCGCATCGTCAACAATTATTCGCGGATCAGTTACAACTACGGCCCGACGCTGCTGTGGTGGATGAAGGAACACGCTCAGCGAACCTATCGCATGGTACTGGAGGCGGACCGCGCCAGCCAGGCACGATTCGGCGGGCACGGCTCGGCGATGGCCCAGGTCTACAACCACATCATCATGCCGCTGGCTTCCACTCGCGACAAGCGCACGCAGATCCGCTGGGGCATCGAAGATTTTGCACATCGCTTCGGCCGGCGGCCGGAGGGGATGTGGCTGGCCGAGACCGCGGTCGATCTGGAATCGCTGGATTTAATGGCGCAGGAAGGGATCGCGTTTACCGTGCTGGCGCCGACGCAGTGCGCGCGCGTTCGTGGTGCGACATCTGTAACCGACACTGTTACAGATGCATTGCACGGCTGGACGGAGACGCCGCATGGCAGCGTCGATACGCGCGAGCCGTATCGCGTTGCGCTGAAAGAAGGCCGCAGCATCGCGGTATTTTTCTACGACGGGCCTGCATCGCGCGCGGTGGCTTTTGAAGGACTGCTGAATAACGGCGAAAACTTTGCGCAGCGGCTGGTCGGAGGGTTCGACCATTCAAGCCCCCGGCCACAACTGGTTCATATCGCGACCGATGGAGAAAGCTATGGCCATCATCATCGTCACGGGGAAATGGCGCTGACCCATGCGCTGGTCTGGATAGAGCAAAAGGGCCACGCAAAAATCACGAACTACAGCCAGTTTCTCGCCCTGTTTCCGCCCGTGCAGGAAGCGGAAATCGTAGAAAGCTCGAGTTGGAGTTGTTTCCATGGCATCGAGCGCTGGCGCGCAGACTGCGGCTGCAACAGCGGTCGCGAGGGGTGGAACCAGAAGTGGCGAACGCCTCTGCGCAAGGCTTTGGACAAACTGCGCGATTCACTCGCGCCGCTGTGCTCCAGAGAGGGCGCGAAATTGTTCACCGATTTCGACGCTGCGCGGGACGCGTACGTGCAGGTCATTCTCGATCGCGATGCGGAGAACGTCGACCGATTTTTTGCCAAGCACGGTAACGTTGCGCTGACAATAGATCGCCGGGTCGCAGGAAGGAATCTGGGGAAACGCGGGCGCGTCGCGGCGGTGGATGTTGCTGGGCCGGAGCAGGGCAAGCAGGAGGGCGCTGTTGCGCCCGATTCGGAAGACCGCGCGCGCGTCACCGGCCGCAAGATGACAGCAAGTCAGCGCGTCGCGGCGCTGAAGCTGCTTGAGCTGGAGCGCCACGCGATGTTGATGTACACCAGTTGCGGGTGGTTCTTCGACGAGATATCCGGCATCGAGACGGTGCAGATCATTGCCTATGCGGGACGTGCGCTGCAGCTTGCCAAAGAGCTATTCGGTGCAGAGGGATTGAAGCTGGAGGCGAAGTTTATCGAGGGGCTGGCGCACGCCAAGAGCAACGTGGCCGCGGTCGGCACCGGTGCAGATGTATATCGCCGCGACGTGCTGCCGCGTGCCATCGGGCTGAAGGCTTTTGGCGCGCACTATGCCATCAGTTCCCTCTTTGAGAACTATCCGGAGACGACGCCGCTGTTTTGCTATGACGTCGAGAGGCGCAGTTATGACAGCTTCCACTCAGGGCGCGGTCAGATCGCGGTTGGCATCGCGGATGTGCATACGCGCATTACGAAGGAGACCGGCTCGACGGCGTTTGCGGTGCTGCATCTGGGCGATCAGAACCTGTCGGCGGCGGTGAAGATCCACCGGCCCGAAGACGACGCGGCATTTCGCGCCTTTACCGCGGTCGTGCAAGCCGCGGTGGACCGTGCCGACCTGCCGGAGGTGATGCGGCTGATCGACCGCTACTTCGGCGGGACGGCGTACTCGCTTAGCTCGCTGTTTCGCGACGAGCAGCGGCGCATTCTCGACCGCATTCTCAATGCAACGGTGGCGGAAGTTGAGACCAGCCTGCGCAAACTCTACGATGACCACGCGTCGCTGCTGCACTATCTCGGCTCCAGTGGATTGCCGCTGCCGCCGTCACTGCAACTGGCCGCGGGCTTTGCCATTAATGCAGGGTTGCGCCAGGCGCTGGAGGCGGAAACGCTGGACGGGGCACGGGTGCGCACCTTGCTGCGGCTAGGCCGTACCGATCACGTCGAGCTGAATTCCGCTCTACTTGGCTATGTTGCCAGCCAGCGGGTGAAGCGCGCAATGGATCGGTTGCGCGCGCGGCTGCTCGATGCTTCTGGCACGCCGGTGGACGCTGCGCGCGCATCTGTGGAGGAAGCGCTGGAACTAGCGCAACTGGTGCGCGATTTTCCCTTTGAAGTCAACCTTTGGCAGGCGCAGAACATCTGGCATGAGGTGTGGGTGGCGCGCTTCCGTTCGGGCAGCAACGGTTCGTCGGCTCTGGAAGACCGGTATCGCGCACTAGGTCACGCGCTGCTGATTGCGGCGGAGCGTCTCCAAACGGACGGGGTGCCGGATTAGCGTTGCGGTGGTGTCCATCGCTCTTATGCGAACGGAGGTAACAGTATGCAAATCAAAAGGCTGACCTCGTATCTCACACAACTGACCCGGCTTGGCTTTGTGAACAGCTTCCTGGTGCAGGAGGATGATGGGTTGACGCTGGTCGACACCAACCTGCCAGGCTCGACCAAACTGATTCTTGAAGCAGCGACCCATGCGCGTGGTCCGATTCAGCGGATTTTGCTGACGCATGCGCATGCGGACCACATCGGGTCGCTCGACGCGCTGCACGCAAGGTTGCCAAAGGCAGCGGTGTTGATCGGCCAACGCGAAGCGAGGCTGCTGAAGAAAGATTTATCGCTTGATCCGGATGAACCGCAGACAAAACTGCGCGGTATGTATCCCGGTGCGAAAACTGCGCCGACGCAGTTTTTGAACGAGGGCGATCACGTCTGTCATCTGCGTGCGATTGCGACGCCCGGACATACTCCCGGACATTTTTCATTTCTCGACGAGCGAGACGGCACGTTGATTGCGGGAGATGCGCTGGTCGGGTTTGGTAGGCTGCGCTCCGTCGGAGATGGGCCGTGGTATTTCCCGTTTGCCGATATGGCGACGTGGTATCCGCACGGCGCGCTGGAGAGCGTGCACAAGCTGGTGCTGCTCGATCTGGATGGCGTGGCGATGGGTCATGGCTCGGCGGTGATCGGCACCGAGGCGCGGGATGCGATGACGAATGCCGTGTTTCATGCGGAGAAGAAATTTGGCCGCGTGACGGACCCTGTTACCGGGAATTGACCGCTGACTGCGCGGGCGCGGCGGCCTGCGCTTAGCTGCGCCAGTGCAGCGTGACGGGACCATGCAGCGGATGGTCTTTTTTTCCGTCAAGGCGCGCTTGTTTGAGTGCGAAGTACCACTTCGCGGGTTTGTCGGCGTCGTCAATCAACATCAGTGCCGGGTTGTAACGCAGGCCGCGGGCTTGCTCCACCATGGTTTGCCGGTCCTGCTCGACGAAGCGCGCGCCGAAATATTTTGCAATGGTGGTGACGAAGGGCACGGCGTAGAAGACGTTCCATGCGGCGACGACGTCGATGCGGGAAGTGCGCGCGGTCACGGGGGTAACGGTGGTGAGCGAGGCAAACCATTTGTTGCCGGCGCGAATGGTTTCGTAGCGGCGGTTGGGCAGTACGAAATCGATGGTGGTGACGATGGGCTCGCCGTAGACCCCGAGCAATTTGTAGGGCGCGCTGTTGCCGGAAGGCGCGTGGGCGGACATGCGGAATCCTTGCGGGATGGGCTCGAACTGCTTTTCTTTTTCGTGGATGCTGGCCCGGGAACGCCACCACCAGGCTTGATGGACGAACGGGCCGTGGGCGGGGTCCATCAGGCCGATGATGCCGTGATCGACGTTGCAAGGCAGATCGGCGGAAAGATGCGCGGTGCGAAAACGTGGGGAAAATTTCGGGAGTTCGGGGACGGGCGGGAGGGCGGGAGAGTCGGGGCGCCGGCGGGTCGCTCCAGCGGCGGGGATGTAGACCCAAATGTGACCGTCGCGTTCTTCGGCGGGGTATGCGGTCGCGAAAATCTTCGTCGCATCGAGCGTGTCGTGGCTTGAGAGCGAAGGGACTTTCTGACACTGGCCGCTGGCCGGCTCGAATTGCCAGCCGTGATATTTGCAAACGACGGAGTCGTTCTCGAACCGTCCGCAGGAGAGCGGGATCCCTCGATGGGGGCAACTGTCGCGCATTGCAAATACTGTGCCGTCGTTTTTGCGGCCGAGGATGAGCGGAATTCCGAGGAGGGTTGCGGTGGTCATTTTGCCGCGACGGAGTGAGGAGGCGCGGAGAGCGGGATACCAGTCGTCGAAGAGTAGAACGGCGGGGGGCTGGGGAGGCGCGTCGACTTCGGCGCCGGGAAGGATCGCGAATTGGGGGACGTTGTTGTCCACTGGGATCGAGGCTACACGAATCAGTGCGACGCCCTATCCGGCAGAAGAGATCGCCGCCGGAGTTAGAATGTATATACTTCACGTAGATACACATGGGTATTCGCTTATGGCGATGACAAAGCTTTTCAAGGCCGGGAACAGCCAGGCGGTTCGCATTCCGAAGGAATTTCGGATGAAGGGTACCGACGTCGAGATTTTTCGGCGCAAGGACGAGCTTATTTTGCGCGAGCCAAAGAAGGGTCTTGGCGATGTGATTGATTTGTTCAGACAACTGCCGGATGACATGTTTCCGGAAGGCCGCGAAGACCCGCCGCCACAAAAGCGAAAGCGTATCTAGTGGCGACGAAATATCTGCTGGACACAAATATCTGCATCGATTTTCAGCGAGCTCGCAGCTCTGCGCCGCAGCAACATTTTTCGGCGCTGCGCGCAGGGGACGCTGCAATGTCAGCGGTGACGTACGGAGAACTAATCTTCGGGGTGGTGCGAAGCAGTCGGGTGGTTCAGGGCCTGGCGGCCTTGTCGAACATCACAAACCTTGTTCCAGTGTTGCCGCTCCCCGAACAAGCCGGGGAGCAGTATGGGCGGTTACGCTTTGATCTGGAGCGAAGAGGAGAGATTATCGGCAGCAACGATCTGTGGATTGCGGCACACGCGCTTGCTTCAGGTCTGACTCTTGTGACCAACAATGAACGCGAGTTTCGGCGCGTCCGCGGGCTGAAGATTGAGAACTGGACGAAATAACTCGCTCGCAGCGTGCCCGCGAGTATCGACCCGCCTGCTGGCATGCGTAGCCAATGACGAATATGAGTAACATCTCCGCCGCCCGCGCAAGCCGAGCCATCGGAGCCATGTTTTTCGCGATCTTCGGAGCGCTGTGGCTGGGTGTCTGGAGCCAGAGAGCGTTTGGCTTGCGACCCAGTGCCCTCGCGGTGATTGCCGTTGGCGCGGGCGCGGTCTTCGCGGCGGCGTTGCGGCAATATCAGATGAACCGAAGCGAGCACGATGCGGAAGCCGATTCTACCGCACAGAAAAAGGCGAGCCGCACCTTCATGATTGTCAACGTGACGCAGTGGGTTGCAATTCTCGTCGCCGGTAATGTTCTGGCCAATGTGGGTTTAAAGGATTGGGTCCTTGCATCCGCGATGGTGATTATCGGAATTCACTTCTTCCCCCTCGCGCGCGCGTTTGGAAACCCACAGCTCAATATCACCGGCGCGGCGCTGATCCTTTTGGCGATCGTATATCCGCTAGTCGCTCCGGGAGGAGCGGCAAATCCGGGGGGCTGTTTGGGCGCAGGGCTCATTTTATGGGCCAGCGCGATTGGTTCTCTTATCAGGGAGCCGGAAAAACCAAAGGCCATCTCGCCAAAATAGGCGAGATGGCCAAGATGCGAATATTTAGCAAAGCTTAATCGCGCATTCCGTCGGTGAAAGCCTTTAGTTTGCGGCTGCGTGACGGGTGGCGGAGTTTGCGGAGTGCTTTCGCTTCGATCTGGCGGATGCGTTCGCGGGTGACCTGGAAGCTCTGGCCTACTTCTTCGAGGGTGTGTTCGGAGCCGTCTTCGAGGCCAAAGCGCATTTTGATGACGCGCTCTTCACGCGGGGTGAGGGTGCGCA
>JBBPYY010000114.1:0-38856 GCA_038199445.1 Terriglobales bacterium
CGGCGGCATCATCATGTGGGCAGTGGACGCGTACTCCTCGCGCAATGACCCTCACACGGTTGAGGTCGAGCAAATGTCACTCGGACAAGCGATCTGGATTGGTATTTGTCAGACAGCGTCGGCGGTATTTCCTGGCACTTCGCGCTCGATGTCCACCATCGCAGCCGGCCAGATCGCAGGTATGTCGCGCCCGGCGGCACTGGAATTCAGCTTCCTGCTCTCGATCCCCACCATGATTGCGGCTACTTGCTATGACCTGTTGAAGACCTTGCACCCAAAAGCCTCGGATGCGGCAGCTGCCATTGCTCCGCTCACCATGGATGCCCATCGTTGGATCATCCTTGCCATCGGCTTCATCGTGTCTTTTTTCGTCGCCCTCGGTGTAGTGGAGTGGTTCCTAGGCTGGGTGCGGCGGCATGGCCTCGCGCCCTTTGCCATCTACCGCATCCTCGCTGGGGCCCTGCTAATCGTTGCCGTTCTAAAGCACTGGCTGTAGCACAAATAGTGCAAAACTGGCGTACCCGCCATTAATGCGCTTGATTCCCCCACACCCCGGCGCCCGGTTTTCGCGTACTTCGCTGAATTGCTTTGGGATAATCGGGCGTGCCATCTCTGCGTACGCCCATGAAGCCGATTCGCTTTGCCTTTACGCCGTCGAAGCACCGCCGCGCGAACGAACTGATCGGTGTGGTGCTGCTGGTTGGCGCTGCCTTACTCTTTCTCGCGCTGGCCTCCTACACACCATCTGACCCGTCGCTCAACACCGTCAGCGCAGTCAACACGGCGCACAACTGGACTGGAATCGTCGGTGCGACCATCAGCGATATTATTCTCCAACTGCTTGGGCTGACATCGTTCTTTTTACCGGTCATGCTGGGCGCAATGGGTGGGTTATGGCTGCGGTCACGGATTACGACCTCGCCCGTGGCAAAATTTACCGGCGGCGTTCTATGGCTCATTTTCCTTCCCGTATTACTAGGCATCGCTCCGGGCCATCTGCGCTGGATGCATGCTATTCCCATCGAAGGCCTGACCGGGCGTCTGCTTGCAGACACATTCATCCAGTATCTGAACCTGCCCGGAGCGCTGATCATCGCCCTCGCCATGATGGTGATCGCAGCGTATCTCTCGACGGCTTTTTCGTTTTCCACTGCCCGCGACTGGTTCGCCGTCCACCTAGCTTTCTTCTACGCGTGGCGCGATCGTTACGCGAACTGGAAGCTGCAGCGCGCGCGTGCCGCTGAAGAAAGGCGTCTCGAAGCAGAACGTCGCCGCCAGGAAAAAGAAGCGCGCAAAGCCGAGAAGACCGGTCGTAAGCGGCCTTTGCAAACCCCGCTGCCGCTCGAGTCTATGTTTGAGGAAACCCCTCAAACAGGCTCGCACTTAACGGCTGAGGAAGATGCACCGCGCCGCCGCGGTCTATTCGCCGAAGTCGCAGGAACGGCGCTTCCGTATGACATGCAGCCCGATCCGGCGCCGACTATGTGGAACACGCTGCCTCGCGCAACGATGCCGATGCTCGAGCCTGAGCCCGAACCGGAGCGCGTCCCCGAAAAGCTCGCCGCGACGACGCCCGCGCCGGGCGCGCATATGCAGTCTGCTTCGACACAGACCGAGGCCATGCAAATCGGCACTCGCGCCGATGCTGCCGCCCGTCCTGTAACGGTCACCGCGAAGAACGCGAATGGATATAAGCTGCCGCCCAGTTCCCTGCTGCATCGTGGCGAAGACCGCCACATTATTCGCGAAGAAGAGTTGCGCGAAGAAGCCCGCATCCTCGTCGAGAAGTGTGCTGAGTTTGACGTACATGGCCAAGTGACACAAATCAATCCCGGTCCGGTCGTCACCACGTTCGAATTTCGGCCAGACGCTGGTGTGAAGTACAGCCGGGTCACCGGCCTTGCCGAAGATCTCTGTCTTGCGATGCGCGCCGAGAGCATTCTGATCGAACGCATGGCCGGCAAAAGCACCGTCGGCATACAGGTGCCGAACCACGAGCGCGAAACCATCTGGCTGCGTGACGTGATCGAAGACAGCGGCTTTATCGGACATAAGAGCAAGCTGACGCTCGCCATGGGCAAAGACATCAACGGCCGCATCGTGACCGCCGATCTCGCGACCATGCCGCACGTTCTGATCGCCGGCTCAACCGGTAGCGGGAAATCAGTCGCCATCAACGCCATGATCATGTCGGTTCTTTACAAGGCCACTCCCGAGCAGGTGAGGATGATCCTGGTCGACCCCAAGCGTGTGGAGCTTGGGATGTATGAGGGCATTCCCCACCTCTTTACGCCAATCATCACCGAGCCGAAGCTTGCCGCGAACGCGCTGCGCAACGCCGTTCGTGAGATGGAGCGCCGTTTGAAGCTGCTCGCGTCGCGCAGTGTGCGCAACATCGATCAGTACAATCGCCTGTTTGAAAATGGCACGCCAAGCCTGTTTGAAGATACCGACGACCAGACGCCGCTGCCCTACATCATCATCATCATCGATGAACTGGCCGACCTGATGATGCTCGATAAATCGAACGTAGAAGAAGCCATCACGCGCCTCGCGCAGATGGCGCGCGCAGTCGGCATTCATCTCGTGCTGGCGACGCAGCGCCCCTCCGTCGACGTCATTACCGGCTTGATCAAGGCTAATGTACCGACGCGAATGAGCTTCCGCCTGGCGACCAAAGTCGACTCTCGCACTATTCTCGATGCGAACGGCGCAGAGAGCTTGCTCGGGCGGGGCGATATGCTCTTCCTGCCCCCGGGCACCTCACGACTGCAGCGCGTACATGCGCCCTTCGTTACGGAGAAGGAGATTTCCGCGGTCGTCGACTTCTGGAAAAAGCAGGGTGAGGCTGAATATGTGCAGGGCTTTCTCGAATCACCGCGAGACGAGAAGGGCCGCGAACTGGATGGCGAGGCTGACCAAGATAGCTCGCACGACGAACTGTTCGAAGACGGCGTGCGCCTAGTGCTGGAGTTCGGCAAGGCGTCTACTTCCTTGCTGCAGCGGCGCCTGAGGATCGGGTACGGCCGCGCCGCTCACCTGATCGACATGATGGAGCGGGACGGAATCGTCGGACCGGCGGACGGTTCACGGCCACGCGAGATATTGAAGTCGCCCGACTGGCTCAGCGAAATCGAGCAGGCTATCCGCTGAATCGAATTTGTTGGAAACGACAACGGCGACCGATGGGTCGCCGTTGTCTTGTTCGGAATGCTGTAATAGCTACTTCCTGTTTTCATCTGCCTTTGCAATCACGAAGTACTTCGCAACCGTCGACACGAAAGCACGCGCATTCGAAGGAACAGCAACACTGCCCTTTAGAATGTTCTGATACGACGCATCATTCCCGTAAAAAGCATGGGTGTCTTCGTCATTCGCGCTCACCACAGCGCCATCCAGGTCGATGCCGGCAAACAAGCCTTTGCTGCGGGAATAGGTGAGCAGTTCGGCATTCAACTTCCAATCGGTGCCGGCCTTGGCATTACGGCCCACAGGCCCGGCGGAGGCTGCTGCATCCGCGCCGATCTTGAACTTGCTCTTCAGCAGATCCTGGAAGCCTTTGTCATTCACAGCGACCATAACGAGATCGGTCGATTGTCCGCCGATCTGAAAGCCGAAGCTGCCACCCGTGATCCCAATGAAAGCAGGAGCGCTCCAACCATGTCCCGTCTTGCAGGTCACGACGCCGCGGCCATATTCGCCGCCAATCACGAAAGCCGCTTTCTTAAGGCCTGGAACAACGCCAACACAAGTGGCGTCAGAAAGAATCTCCTGCGGAATCCCCTTGTCAGGTGTCGCCATCACCTCGTCGAGGACGGACTTCGAATTTGCGAGTCGTTGGTTCAGGGTAGCTGTATCAGCCGCATAGGCGGAAACTGTCAAAGCTCCGGCAAGGCACACAGCGGAAAAAATTCGTTTCATTGTAATTTTGATCCTCACTTGAAAAAACTCGGACGACTCGGGATGAGCGCCTCTTTGGGGCTGGTAATCTTCGCCCAATTATTCTGATGCAGATATCCATCGAAAAACCGCCTCTGTCCACACAAAAACCATACTGAAAACGAGATGGTGTCCACCGAATGCGCAAGCCGCATGGTCCGTCCGCACCAAAAAAGCGGGGTTAGGGCGATCAGCCCTAACCCCAGTCTCCCAGATCCATGATTGTTGAAGACAGCATCGCAGTAACCTTCTTTGGTAACAAGGGTACGAAGGGGTTGTGGCCAGAAGTAACCAATAGGTGTTACTGACTAGTTATCCTCGTGAGGGCGCAACAAGGCGTTTGTAATCGCATGAATAGAGAGGGCTGTGCGGTTCGTTACACCGGTTTTTCGCATTAAGCGCTCCACATGCGCCTTCACCGTACGCAGCTCAATTTGCAGCGATTCGGCGATTTCGCGGTTGGAACGGCCGGAAACGAGCAGCTCCAGCACATCGCGTTCCCGCAGGGTGAAACGGACGGAGGCAGCCGCTGGCTGGGCCGCGGTGGCCGCCGTGGCCCGCTCAATAAACAGCGACAACACGCGGCGTGGAGCCCAAACGGAGCCCTTCTCGACCACCTGCAGAGCCTGCAGCACTTCTTCGGGCGATGCGGCATCATCCAGATACCCTTTAGCGCCTGCGGCAATGGCTTTGAGAATTGTTTCGTCGCCTCCGCCAGACGCCATCAGGATGACTCTAAGCCCTGGACGCGCCGCAAGCAGAGTGGCGAGGAGCTCGTACACACCGGACCCCGACTGCGATCCCAGCAGGGCGAGCTGAATCGTGCCGTCACGCAGCACGTCGGACGTCCTGACCGGAATCACTTCAAACTCCGGATGGCCTTCAAATAGCGCGGTAAGTCCAGCGCTTCTCAAAGGATCTGCCGCAAGCACGGCAACACGCGTCTTTCGCGCAGGGCGCGCGGGTGGAGGGGCCGACGGTGGAGGCGCCGTCTTCATAAAATTAAGTCGTCAGATCGGGTGAGGCAGAGTGAATACAACTAGAGTGACTACAACTTAGGCAGCACAATTCCTTGTTGTTTTTGATATTTCCCTTTCCGGTCCGCGTAGCTGACTTCGCATACCTCGTCAGACTGGAAGAAGAGAATCTGGCAGAGGCCCTCATTCGCGTAAATCTTCGCCGGTAACGGCGTTGTATTCGAGATTTCGAGTGTCACAAATCCTTCCCACTCGGGCTCGAACGGCGTCACATTGACGATAATTCCGCACCGCGCATACGTGCTCTTGCCGACGCAAATCGTGAGCACATCCCGCGGAATACGAAAGTATTCAACCGAACGGGCTAGCGCAAACGAGTTCGGCGGAACGATGATGGAATCAGCTTGTACTGAAACGAACGATCGTTCATCAAAATTCTTCGGGTCGATGATGGCACTGTTGACGTTCGTGAAAATCTTGAATTCGTCGGAAACCCGCAAATCATAGCCGTACGAGGAGAGTCCGTAAGAGATGCAGCCCTCCCGCACTTGTTTTTCACTGAAAGGCTCAATCATGCCTTGTTCGCGGGCATGCTCGCGGATCCACCGATCACTCTTGATCGACATACGTCTCCTCGGCAAAATTGATGCAAACCAACCCTTTCGGTGAAGGTTACGAAAGGGCTTATGGTGTTCAGAAATTGCATCTTACGGTAGTACAAGCGCGTTGACAATCGCTTCGCTCACTCGTAGCATCGGGGGCACACCAAGGTCTCAGAAACAACCACGGCGCTCGCACCCGGACAAGGGACAAACGATTGATTAAACAGGACATCATACATCGCGTAGTCGAAGAGACCGGCCTGCAAAGAAACAAAGCAGAAGCTGCCGTAGATACGGTTTTTGAAAGTATGAAGAAAGCGCTGGCGGCCGGGGATCGTATAGAGCTACGCGGCTTCGGAGTCTTCAATGTGCGGCCGCGCAAGACTGGCATCGGCCGCAACCCACGCACCGGTGCAGAAATCAGTATTCAGCCCGGTCGCGCTGTTCGCTTCAAGCCCGGCAAAGATCTGCACGTGCTCGATACAGACACGAAACCCACCGAAGCTTCTGGTTCCGACGAATCAAAGTAACCGCCGGTAACCGCTTGGACAGGATGTTCTGGCTTCCCAACCCCGACCATGGAGCATCCCGTCTCAGAGAGCGTCGCCGTTCCTGATCCTCCAAAGATAACCCGGGCTCATGGCTTCGATCAGCCTTCGATTCGTCCGTTACGCCCCCTTCCCTTTCCGACCAAGCGCCTCTGGCTGCATGTTCTGTTGCTGCTGATGACTCTCGTGACCACCACAGTTATGGGTGCGCGATTCATGCAGAATTTCAATCGGGGATTGCCGGCGTTCTCCGCCGACCGGGATATGTTTCCGTACCTTGAGGTGTTGCGGCACCCGCGAGACTTGTACACCGGCCTCCCGTTTTCATTGACCCTGCTCACGATTCTGCTCTCACATGAAATGGGTCACTTTGTTTTCGCGCGCCGCAATCGCGTAAAGGCGAGTCTGCCCTTCGTATTGCCCGCTCCCACGCTCAGCGGGACAGCGGGCGCCGTCATACGCCTGCGCTCTGCGATTCCCCACCGTGCCGCGCTGATGGACATTGGCATCGCCGGCCCCATCGCCGGATTTATCGTGGCCTTGCCTCTGGCGCTGCTGGGATTATTGCTCTCGCACGAAAATAGCGCTGCCGCCGCAGCAAGCCTGATCCACTTTCAGTCTCCTCTTGCCATTCGCGCGCTGCACTGGCTGGCAACATTGCTGCATCCACAGACGGCGCCGCTCGATGTCATGCTGCCCCATCCGGTGCTGCTGGCAAGCTGGGTCGGGTTATTCATCACCTGCCTGAACCTGATTCCTGCCGGACAGCTTGACGGCGGACACGTGCTTTATTCCATCCTGCCGCGACATCATCGCGATAGCACTTTCCTCGTAATCGGGTTGTTGGTGCTGGCCGGGATATTTCTTTGGGTGGGCTGGCTCTTGTGGGCTGCAATCCTGCTGCTGCCCGCCATGCGCCATCCTCGCGTCCCGAGTCATCCCGATTTGCCGATGAATCGTCGCTGGCTGGGCCCTCTGGCGGTAGCCATCTTTCTCGTCTGCGCTGAGGCAACGCCGTTCGTGAGTGTGCGCCTGCTCGATTTCTTGCACTAAAGTACTAGCGGCATATGCAAAAGCTCCGCCTCATCTGCTGGAACGCGGCCCTCGCGAAACAACATGCCAAACTGTTGAAGGCCGCCGGCTATGCCGTCGATAGCTCTGCTATGCATGGCTCCGGAATCGTTGGCCAGATGCGCCTTTTAGCGCCTGACGCCGTAGTGATTGATCTCGACCGCCTGCCATCGCACGGTCGCGAAATGGCGATCATGCTGCGCACCAGCAAAAGCACGCGGCACATACCCATCGTCTTTGCGGGCGGTGTGCCGGACAAGGTCGCGCGACTTCGCGCGGAATTGTCAGACGCCGTTTATTCGAGTTGGACTTCGATCGCGCCCGCCATCGCTCTCGCGATCACGGCACCGCCGCAAAATCCCGTTCGCCCGATACCGCACATGGAGCGCTGGAGCGGTTCGAGTCTCGTGCGCAAACTCGGCATCGTGGCGAAGACACAGGTCAGCATCCTGGGCGCACCGGATGGCTTTGCCGAGTTGCTCGGTGATTTGCCGGAAGGTGTGGCGATCTCGACTCGTCTGGGCAAACAGACAAAGCTCGCCCTTTATTTCGTGCGGACGGGCGACGACCTCGACAGGGCACTCGAACATCTTGTCGGGCAGTTGCCGCAAGGCAGTGCTGTCTGGGTCATCCATCCAAAACGCAGCGGCGGCGTAAAGCCCGACTTCAACCAGAACGACGTGCGCGATCGCGCTTTGCCTCTGGGCCTGGTTGACTACAAGGTCTGCTCGGTCAGCGAACAGTGGTCAGGGCTGAAGTTCGCATGGCGGAAGAAGTAGACCGCTCACAGTAAATGCACCGCATCCACATCCACCGTGATGTTGCGTCGCGGAATCCTCTGCTCCGCGGCGTGCGCGAGCATTTGACGCAGCGTCGCGTTCAAAGAAGCGCGGTTCTCCGCCTTGAATACAAAGTGGAATCGATACGACCGCTTGATCCGTGAGAGCGGCGCCGCAGCTGGCCCAAGCACGCGGATGCGCGCCGGCGGATTTTTCTCGAACCATCGCCCCAGCGTTGCCGCCCACCCGGTCACTTCCTCAAGTTTTTCCGACTGCAGCAATACATTAGCGAGCGCAGTGTTGGGTGGATAGTGCATCCATCTGCGATAGCGCATCTCCTTTTCAACGAACGCGGCAAAGTTGTGTTCTGCCGCTGCCACGATCGCGTAATGCTCGGTGTGGTAGGTCTGGACCAGCACGCGCCCCGGCAAGACTCCGCGGCCTGCGCGGCCGGAGACCTGCGTCAGCAGTTGAAAGACGCGCTCAGCCGCGCGAAAGTCAGGCAGGCTGAGCGCCTGATCTGCGCCGACGACGCCCACCAGCGTCACACCATGGATGTCGTGCCCCTTGGCGATCATCTGCGTACCGACCAGCAGGTTGATTTCGCCCGCATGCAGCGCCACCAGTAGCCGTTCCATGTCGGCGCGGCTGCGTACCGTATCGCGATCCATGCGACCGATGCGAGCACCAGGAAACAGTTCCTGTAGCTTCTCTTCGCCTTGCTGCGATCCCGCTCCGAGAAAGTAGAGATGTTCGCTGTCGCACTTCTCACATCGTTTTGGAATCGTCCGTCGATAGCCGCAGTAGTGGCATTCGAGCCGCTGGCCGGCGCTGGCATGCCCATTCGTATTTGCCGGCGGCTTGTGATGCGTTAGCGCGATGGCGCAGTTTTCGCACTCCATGCGCGTTCCACACGCGCGACACATCACTACGAAGGAATATCCGCGACGATTGATTAGAATGATCGCCTGCTCGCCGCGATCCAGAGTGACCTGGGTCTCTTCGATCAATTGGCGCGAAAAGAGGTTTTCTCGACTCGTCTCTTCAAATTCGCGTCGCATGTCGACCAGTTCCACCGTCGGCAGCGGACGATTCGCTACGCGCTCGTTCAGTGTGATGATGCTGTAGCGACCCTTCTGCGCGTTCGCCCATGACTCCAGCGACGGCGTAGCCGAGCCCAGCACGACCGTCGCATTGCACAATTTGCCGCGCATCACGGCCACATCGCGAGCGTGATAGCGCGGAGTCTCCTCCTGCTTGTAACTGCCGTCGTGCTCCTCATCGACGATGAGCAGGCCAAGATCTGCGACGGGAGCAAATACGGCGGACCGAGTTCCGACAACCGCCCGCGCCTCGCCGCGATGCAGCCGCCACCATTGTTCCGCCCGCTCCTCAGCGGTAAGTTGCGAGTGCAGCAGCGCGACGGCATCCCCAAACGCCGCGTGCACCTGCGCCGCCATCGCCGGTGTCAGGCCAATCTCCGGCACCAGCAGAATCGCGCCTCTGCCAGCGTCAAGGGCGCGACGCATGGCCGCTAGATACACCGCTGTCTTGCCTGAGCCGGTGACACCATGCAGCAACAACGGCTGAAATTGCTTGGCGTGCAATGCACCCGAAATCTCACCGAGCGCGCGATCCTGCGCATCATTCAGGATGTGCAGATGCGATTCTCGCCCTCCGAGGAGGTGCGCGCTTGCGAGATGAAAACTTGCTGGACGGCTCTCGATTTCGATAATCGTGTTTTTTGCCAAAGTCTTTGACATCGGAAGGGTCAGCCCTATCGCCTTCGCCTGTTCGAGCGGCAACGCGCCGCCGGCGTAGATCAATTCGCTGACCAGTTTCTGCTGCAACGGCTTCAGCCGCTGCATCGCATCAGGATCGACATCCGGCCGCAACGTGATGAACTTCACCAAACGCCGCGCGTCGCGCTGGCTTGCCTCGGTTTCGCGCAGGAGCCATTTTTTTCGCACCATGCCCTGCAGCAGCGTCAGCGACGCGCCCGTATTGGTGCGCAAAGTCGTCCGGCGGGCGGGATCGCCGTTCTCCAGATAATTCAACACGGCGTATTCGCGGTCCTGATCCGCAGCTCCCATTTGCGAACGCCGCGAGGCGCCGCGCGAAGCGCCCTCCACCAGCACTTTTCGGCCGGCATCCGTGATGCGCAGAGTTACAACCTGCTTCACCTCAGCCATCAGGGGTAGCATGCTCCGCAGCACTTCGCCGATTGGCGCGATGTAATAGTTTGCAATCCATTGTGCCAATTCGAGCATCTCTGGCGAAACCACCGGTTCTTCATCCATCACAGCGGCGATGGGTCGCGGCTCGAAGAGGGGTACATCCTCATGCACCCGCAACACGATGCCCGCCATCTTCTCTGTACGGAACGGCACCAGCACACGGCCGCCAACCACGGGCGACGCATCTCCCGCCGCATAGGTAAAGGTGCGGTCGAGGGGAACCGGCAGCGCGACGTCGCAGAAGGAAGACATGAGGAAAGGGCTAGCAGAATCCTAATTGCTTTCTATCGTCAGGGCTTCACTCAAGGATGCGTGCGCATCTATCTTCGAGGGGACGACAAATGAGCGCTCGATATGCGAAGCAAAAGCCAGATTTGTTGCGAGGCGTATTCGCAGGCATCTTGGGAGGGCTGGCTGCTTCCTGGGTGATGAACCAGTTCTTGGCGGGAGTGAGCAAGGCCACCGAAGCGTTGGCTGAGGAAAAAGATCAGCCGAAGAGCGAAGAACAAGGTGAAGACTCCACCATCAAAGTCGCGGACGCGGTGGCCAATACATTCATCGGCCGGCACCTGAGCGACGATGAGAAACAGAAAGGCGGACCCATTGTGCATTACGCCTTCGGTGGCCTGATGGGGGGAGTATATGGGGGCATCGCAGAATATTCTCCTGCGTCGCGCATGGGTTTTGGCTCGCTTTTCGGCAGCGCATTGTTCGTAGGCGCGGACGAAATCGCCGTCCCCGCTCTCGGTTTGGGTAAGACGCCGGCACAGCAACCTATGTCAGACCAGGTCTCCCACTGGGCCGCGCACCTTGTCTATGGCGCCACAGTAGAACTCGTCAGGCGTGTCGTGCGCAGCATTCTCTGAGACGCAATTCAGGGCTTCTGCGGCGGAGTCAGGCCCAGGTGCTGCATCACGAGTTGCAGATCTTTCCATGCTTCGGCCTTTTGCCGCGGATCGCGCAAAAGATAAGCAGGGTGATACGTTACGACGAGATTCGTTCCGTGCGCCGCGTGCACCTGGCCGCGTAACGAACCCAGTGCTCGCTTTGTGCCCATCAGATAGGTCGCGGCGGTGGCGCCCAACGCAACCAGCATGCGGGGCTTGACCGCCGCAATCTGGCGCAGCAGAAACGGCGAACACGTATTCGCCTCAATCGGTTCCGGCACGCGATTCTGCGGCGGCCTGCACTTCACAATATTGGCGATGTAGACTTGATCGCGCCTCAACCCCATCGCAGCGATCATGTTGTTGAGCAACTGCCCAGCGCGCCCCACAAACGGAATTCCCTGCGCATCTTCGTCTGCGCCGGGGCCCTCTCCAACAAAGAACAACTGCGCATTCGCGTCTCCATCGCCGAAGACGATCTTGTTGCGTGTTTCGGATAGCGGGCACCGCGTGCAATCTCCGAGGTCCTCGCGAATCGAATAGAGAATGTCTGCGTTGCTACCGCTCGGCGGCGTGATATGCACGACGGTTTCGGGGAGAGCCGCCAGCTCCGGCTCAGGAGGCAATCTCAACTTTCGTGGTGGCAATTCCTGCTCCGCCGAACTATTCGTAACTTTTTCTGTTACATATGCCGCAGACGTGTCGCCGACCTCGCCTGGGCGACGATAAAAGTCGTAGATTCCAAGATCGCGATAGTAGCCAACCCAGGCAGCGAGTTGCGTTCTTTGCTCTTCACTAAACGGCTTCGGTGGATCAGACAATTCAGTCACCGACCTGCGCCGTCTCTGACATGACCGACTGCGGGCGGCGCAACGAGGAGATCTCGTCGAGAATCCGGTCCGCCATTTCGCGCTTTGTCATTTCCGGCATCTCGATCGCGGTCTGCGAAGTCAGGAAGGTCGCCGCGTTGCGATCAGAATCAAACCCGATACCCGAGCGGTGCACTTCGTTCAGCACAATTGCGTCGACGCCTTTGCGTTCGAGTTTTGCGCGACCGTGATTCAAAGCGTCCGTCGTCTCCGCGGCAAACCCGATCACCAGCGTTCCGGGTTTGCGGCGCTCGGCCACTTCACGCAATATGTCTTCGGTCGGCTCAAGCGAAAGCGTGATCGGCCCGGTACGCTTCATTTTCTGGTCCGCCGGAGTTGCGACGCGGTAATCGGCTACTGCAGCCGCTTTGATAACAATCGTCGCATCGTCGAGTCGGCTGATCAGCGCTTCTCGCATTTCGGCAGCTGTCGTTACCGAGATGCATTCGCACCCCGCCGGGGAGCGCAGCGCCGTCGGCCCGCTGATCAGCACAACGCGCGCACCCCGGTTCCGCGCCGCCTCTGCGAGCGCGTAACCCATCTTGCCGCTCGAACGATTGCCGAGATACCGGACCGGGTCAATCGCCTCGCGGGTGCCGCCCGCCGTAATAATCACAGTTTCATTCTCGAGATCGTGGCGGTGGTGCAGCGCGCCAAGCGTGGCCGCGACGATTTTGTCCGTCTCTGCCAGGCGCCCGCTGCCGGTCATGCCGCACGCCAGGTATCCCTCGCCCGGCGGCACAATCGTGACACCGCGCTCTTCCAAAATTTTCAAATTGGAGTGCGTCGCCGCATGGTTCAGCATGTTGACATTCATCGCGGGCGCGACGATAACCGGCGCCTCAGTCGCGAGATACAAAGTTGTCAAAAAGTCATCCGCGATGCCGTGAGCAAATTTCGCCAGCACGTTTGCGGTAGCGGGAGCGACCACCAAAGCGTCGATCGTTTGCGCTTCGGCGATGTGTTCTATGGCGGAGTCGAGCACGGAGTTCTGATCGAACTCGGCTCCCCACAGCCCTGTGATGACCTTGTGACCGGTAAGTGCAGCGAATGTCAGCGGCCCTATGAATTGTTTCGCCGACTGGGTCATAACGACATGAACGTCGAGTGCGTGCTTCTGCAGCGCGCGCACCAACTCCGCGGCTTTATAGGCAGCAATCCCCCCGGAGACGCCAACCGTCACTTTCATACCAGCGATTGTACCGCCCGTTTATGTGTGCAGGATCGGGCTATAGTCCGGCGGCACCACATCGGCTTTAGGCGATTCTTTTGAGGTGACAATATGGCTGACGAAACCCGCTGCAATCTCATCCTGTGCCACACGGCAGGCTTTCGAGGAGGTAGTGTTCACCAGTGGGGATGAGCCGTTCTGCAACTGACGGGCGCGACGTGCCGTAACCAGAACCATGCGGAACTTGCTGTCGAAGTTATTTTGCTCTTCCATTGAGATCTACTCTCCGTCGGGCTGAAACAGTTGCTGGTTGGGCAGTCGCATCTGCGCGCCAAGTCCAAAGGACCGAAGCACACCTTCGAGTCCGTTTACATTTCCCTGTCGGCATCTTTGCGCGAGATCTGCGAGGTGCATCGAATCGCCTGCTGCAGAACCATTTTCAGGTACTCCGCGCTTCAAACGTTCGCATTTCACGATTGCGGTTAATTCCGCGACTGCCTTGTCCAGGATGTTGTTAACGAGTATATAGCGGTATTGCCGATAATTCTGTATTTCACTTCGTGCTTTCGCTAATCGCCTCTCGATGACGTCGTCAGCGACAGAACCTTCAGCCCGGCTCCGGTTGCGTAGGCGCATCTCCAGTACCTCAGGATTCGGAGGAAGGACGAAGATGCTGACCGCATCCGGCATACTTTGCCTTACTTGATCGGCCCCTTGTACGTCGATGTCCAGCAACAGATCGCGCCCATGTTGCGCGGCCAAAGTCAGGCTTTCGCGTGGAGTTCCATAGAAATTGCCGAAAACCTCAGCATGCTCAAGAAACCCGCCTCCCTCGACCATTGCCAGAAACTGATCGCGCGAAACGAAGTGATATTCGCGACCGTCCTGTTCCGAGCCGCGCGGCGCCCGTGTCGTATACGAAATCGAGAAATCCAGACCATCAACGAGGGAACGCAGCTGGTTTACCAGGGTGGATTTGCCTGAACCCGAAGGCGCGGAAATGAGAAAGAGGATGCCAGCCATTTTCGTTCGCAGCTATTCGAGGTTCTGCACCTGTTCCCGAGCCTTTTCGATTTCCGCTTTAATCACCAGCCCCAGTTCGGTGATGCGGAGCCCATTGCCGGCCACACCGCTGGTCTTCGACAGCATCGTGTTCGCTTCGCGGTTCATCTCCTGCAGCAAAAAATCAAGCTTCTTCCCCAGTTCGCCGCCCTCTGCAAGCAGCGAACGGAAATGGTCGATATGGGTCTGCAGCCTGACCGTCTCTTCTTCCACATCGCTGCGCTCAGCCATCAGCGCGGCTTCCGTCAGCAAACGTTCCGCGTCAACCTGCGTGCCGATCAACTCGGAAATGCGCTGACGCAAACGCTCGTAATGGGCTCTCTGCACGCTTTCACGCAACGCCACAACTTCGGTCGCAGCGCCTTGGAGCCGGTCCATCGAGCCTTCGAGGATGCGAATCAGCGCACGTCCTTCTTCCGCGCGCATCGCATTCAGTGCATCGATCGTGTGCTCGATCGCAGCCAGGACGCTGGCTTCCAGTTCTCGCGTATCGCTCTCAGAAAGAGAAAACTCGGCAGCGAATGCACCCGGCAACCGAAACGCGGCATTCAGGTCGGGTTCACCAGCAACGTGGTGCGTTTTTGACGCTTCCCGAAACGCTGCGATATATCCCTGAATCAGCGCCGTGTTGTAGTCGAAACCACCCGGCACAGTGCGGTCCAGCCCAATCCGCAACTCCACGTGACCCCGCACCAGTTTGGCTTTCAGGGCATTGCGCAGGGGAATCTCTACCGCGTCAAAGAGCGAGGGCAGATGCATCTGCAGATCAAGAAACCGGTGGTTGACGCTCTTCAGCGTCAGCGTGAATCCCAATCGGTCAGATACCCGATGGGGTGTGCGCGCGAAGCCCGTCATAGAACGAACGGGACGCGAGGTGAAGGCAATTGATTCTTTTTCGGTTTCGGATGCTGGAATTGTCGTTGTCATTCGCTCAGTGCTGCCACCGGCTCGCCGATGTCCATAAACTGTAGTTGATGTAGCTTCTGATAGGTCGGTGAGATTTCAAGCAGAGTCTCATGCGCAGCAATTGCTGTGATGCGGCCATCTTCGAGCACCGCGATGCGCGTCGCGCGGCGTACCGTCGAAAGACGATGTGCGATTACGAATACCGTGCGGTTTGCCATCAGGTTGCTCAACGCCACCTGCACCAGCGACTCGCTCTCGGCATCCAGCGCCGATGTGGCTTCGTCGAGAATCAGTATCGGCGCATTTTTGAGCAGCGCGCGAGCAATGGCGAGTCGCTGACGCTCTCCGCCCGACAGCCGAAATCCCTTCTCGCCGATGATAGTGTCGTAGCCCTCTGGCAGCCGCTCAATAAAGTCGTGCGCCAGTGCTGCTTTCGCAGTTTCGATCACCGCCGACATTGGAATATCTGGACGGCCATACGAAATATTGTTGCGCACCGTGTCGTTGAACAGAATAGTTTCCTGCGTCACCTTCGCAATCTGCTGCCGCAGAGACGCCAGGCTCAAGTCGCGCAAATCGTGACCGTCGATCAGAATTGCGCCGCCAGTCACATCGAAGAATCGCGGAATCAAGTTGACGAAGGTGCTCTTGCCGGCCCCGCTTGGGCCGACGATCGCCAGCACTTCTCCGCGCGGCACGGTCAGATGGATGTGCGTCAGCGCTTGTTTTATGCCCTCGTCGTCCGCATAGCTGAAAGACACATTGCGAAATTCGATTTCATTCTTGAAGGTCTTCAACACCGCCGGCTTGCTCTTTTCAAGTACATCGTCCTTCACGTCGATGAATTTGAATATCTCCTGCGATGCGCCCAGGGCCTGCTGAAAGTTGTTGTAGAACATCGCGAATTTTCGCACTGGCTCATACAACTTGAAGACCGCGATGATGAACGCGAGGAAGACTCCTGTCGTCATCGCTTGATGGTTGATCTGGCCGCGTCCGACAAGCAGCAAGCCAGCGATGGCGACTGCTCCGATTACGTCCATCACGGGAGAGCTGATGGCTTGCGCACGTACGGATCTTAGATTGGCCCTGAACAGCAACCGCGCGGCCTTGCGGAATCGATCCATCTCCCAGCGTTCCATCCCGAACGCTTTCACGATGCGATTGCCCGTGATCGTCTCATGCAGAATGTTTTGTATGTCTGCGAGGTTGTCCTGACCGCGGCGCGTCGTACTCTGCACCTTTCTGCCGATGCGCCGCACCGACGTGACGATGACGGGAACGAAAAGCACCAGGATCCACGCCAGTTTGCCGCCGAGCGCGATCACGATCGCGGTGGTAAAGATGAACGTAAATATTTGCTGCAGAAATTCAGCCAGTACCGACGACATGGCGAACTGCACGCGCTCAACATCGTTGATCAGCGTCGAAAGTATGGTTCCCGTGGTATGACGCTGAAAGAAGGCGACGGACCGGCGCAGCATCGTTTCATACAGATCGTTGCGCAGATTCGTGATCATGCCGAAGCCCGCATAATTGGCCAGATAGGTGCCAAAGTAATCGCAAAATCCCATCAGCACGGTAGACACCACCAGCGCGAATGCGGTGATGGTCCAGGGATTGTGCAGATGGTTCGGCACAAAGTGCTGCAGATGAATATGAAAGCGGGTCGCCGGAAACACCTCCACTTCGTGACCGGGAGAATGTGGGTTCAGGACGTTGTCGAAGATCGGCCCGATGAGCAGGATGCGGAATGCATCGAGAAGACCGCCTGCGGCCAGCAGCACCACCGCGCCGATTGCTTGCGGCCAGTAAGCGCGCAAATACGCCATCAGGCGTAGCAACCGCTTCATGCGGCGGACTCGCAGACGGCAAATGTCATTGCCAACATTCTACCGGGGCATGTCGCGATGCGCCGACGTCACTTGAAATCCATTGCGCGACAAGCGCTTCTTCATCTCCTCCGCGATCATGACAGAGCGGTGCTGGCCGCCCGTACAGCCGAAAGCGACCGTCAAATAGCTCTTGCCCTCGTGGATGTAATGCGGCAGCAGAAATTCGAGCAGGTCTGCTGTTTTGTCGAGAAACTTGGTTGTCTGTGGGAAGTCGCGCACATACTTCGCCACCTTCGGATCAAGGCCAGTCAGCTTGCGAAATTCCGGCACAAAGTGAGGATTCGGCAAAAAGCGTACGTCGAAAACCAGGTCCGCCTCGGATGGCACGCCGTTTTTGAACCCGAAGCTCAGCGACGTTACATGCAGCGTTTCACCGCTGCCCGGGCGCTCAAAGAGCTTGTTTAAGTGCGCGCGTAGCTCATGCACATTGAACTTCGTCGTATCGATCGTGATATCAGCCACGTTGCGAATCGGGCCCAGTCGCTTGCGCTCCGCGTGGATTGATTGTTTTACCGTCTCCGTCCGGCTCATGGGATGCGGGCGCCGCGTTTCAGAAAAGCGCCGGACCAGAGCGTCGTCGGCAGCCTCGAGAAAAACCACCGTCGTGCGCAGGGTCTTGCGGATGTCCTGCAAAATTTGCGGAAAACGGTCCAGCCCTGCTCCCTCGCGCACATCTACGACAAGCGCGGCACGCGAAATCTCAGGAGACTGCTGCACCAGATCGGCGAAGCGGCCAAGCAATTCCATCGGCAGGTTGTCGACGGAATAAAAGCCGAGATCTTCGAAGGCTTTCAGCGCAGACAGCTTTCCCGACCCCGACATCCCGGTCAGAATTACCAATTCATGAGTGTCGGAAGGAGGGGGGGTAGCCGAGACGCGCTTTTTCGGCTTCGGTGACTTACGGGGGCTCTTGCGCGCCATACGAAAAGGGTATCATCGCTCTCTTTTGGTGAAGGTCGAAGCGGAGAAGCGCCGCGGTCCTACCTTCGCCAAAGAACAGACGCTCAGTTCGACCGGCGGCAATCTAGAGAGGAGCTTCGATCAGTTCCATCTTCCCATCGCGTTTGCGATGCAAGACGAGCAGGGTGCCTTCATGATTGCGGAAAAGAAATACTTCACGGTCGCGGAAGGCTGCTTCCTTCACCGCTTCCTCAAGCGTCATCGGGCGCAGAGCCACGCTATCGACCGTCCGCACCACATGCGGTTCGTGGATCTCGCTCTTCGACGGAAAGCTGTGTATCACCACCGGCACACTGGCCCTCGCAACCTTGCCATTGTTCGTCGGGTCGCCATTTCCATTTGCCTTGGCTGCGCGATGGGTCTTATGGACCGGAATTTCGGCCGCGACCTTATCTTCCTTCGGCTGACGCTTCTTCTCGAGGAAGCGCTCTTTTTGACGCACCGCCTGCTCCTTCGCTTTTTCCAAAGCTGCCTGCAGCGCGCTCGCGACCGTGCTCGCCTCAGATTTTGCGACGATGTTGGCTTGCTTCGTGGTCGCCGTGACCTCAGCAATCTGACGGTTCTTTTCTGAAGTCAGAATGATGTGCACGCTCGCGGATTTGCCGAGGATGCGCTCGAGACGCTCCAGTTCATGTTCTGCCTGGGCGCGAAGCTTTTTAGTGATGGTGACTTGTCTGCCGGTGAATTCAACCTGCATCTTCGTTCTCCGTTACTGGTGAGAGGTCTAGGCGCGGACTCGGCGCTGATGCGTGCTGGGGATGTGTAAGTCTTCGCGATATTTGGCGACGGTGCGGCGCGTCACGTCAATTCCCTGACCCTGCAGCATCTGCGCAATTTGCTCGTCTGTCAACGGGCGTTGCGGATCTTCATCGTCAATCATCTTCTTCACTTTACGCTTCAGCAACATCAATGGTGTCGTCGATCCCTCGGAACCGGCAACACCCTCTGAAAAGAAGAAGCGTAATTCGAAAACTCCCTGCTGGGTGTGGACATACTTGTTCGATACAGCACGGCTCACCGTAGATGGGTGCACGCCGATTTCTTCTGCAACATCCTTGATCATCATCGGCAGCATCGCCTCAACACCGTTCTCGAGAAACGCAATCTGCCGTCTGACGATCGCTTCGCAAGTGCGCAGAATCGTGTTCTTACGCTGATCGATCGAGCGCATCAACTGGATCGCAGATTTATATCGCTCCTTCACATACTCGCGAACGTCCTTCTCCGTCGTCTTCGAAGCAAGCATACGACGATAGGCGCGACTCAGGCGCAGCGACGGCATGTCGTCTTCGTTCATGACCACGATCCACTCATCGTCCCGCTTGAGGAACGCAACATCCGGCTCGATTAGGCGAACATCGCCCGCATTAAAACGCTGACCCGGTCGCGGATCCAACGTTCGAATCAGCTCGATCGCACGCTGGACCACATCAGCCTTCGATTGCGTCACGCGCGAAAGTTCTCGCGTATCGCGTTTCTGCAGTAGTTGCAGGTGGTCGCATAGAATCAGTCCAGCGACGCGAAAGATTTCCTCGCCCGAAACTGCTTCTGCTGCGGAGCCGTTAACCTGTTGGCCCAGATTTTCGTCCAACGCATCTTCGTGCAAATCAACTTCGCCAGCGCCGTTGCGATGCGTGTTCGCGCGTTGCGCCTCATACTCTGATCGCCGCTGCGATGCTGCCTCCTGTTGCGCGCGCAGAGACTCCAACTGAATCGACAGGCATTCGCTCAGCGTCCTCGTCGCGACGCCCGCTGGATCGAGGTGCTGCACCAGGTGCAGCGCCTTGGTCAGAACGCCGCGCAGGTGGTTCTCGTTTGCAGCAGCCGAACCATTCAGTGCCAGCCCGGAATCGACACCATCCGGCACAGACTCCAGCAATAGCCCTTCCATCAAATCGTCGTCGCTTGCCGTCAGGTAGCCCGCATTGTCGAGATTTCCCACAATCAGCTCGGCGGCACGGCGACACTCATCCGTTAATTTCAACGATCCCAGTTGCCAGAGCAGATGGTCGGTCAGCGTCCCTGGGGTCGAGAGAAAGTTCTCAAACGACGGCCGGTCTTCGAGAAACTCCATGGTGCTGGGGCCGCCGCGGAAACCTGGATCGAGGTATTCCTCGAAGTAGCTGCCGAAATCGATTTCGTCGAGCGGTTGAGGCTCCTTGCGCTCATCCACCGGCGTTTCCGCTGCGGCTGCGATGTGATCCAGGATAGGAACCGTCTCGTCCATCTCTTCCAGGACGGGGTTCTCAATCATCTCCGCCTGCACCATCTCTTTAAGCTCTAACTTGTTCAAGGCAAGCAAGTTAACCATTTGCACCAAGCCTGGGGTAAGCACTTGGCGCTGCGATACTTTCAAATTCAATCTAGGCTGGAGTGATGGCATTCTGTACCCTGATATGCAAGCGAACGGCCAAACGGTCAAGGCCCTGAGTCTACATGGTTATTCGCGCAGTGGAACAGAAATCTTACCCAAGCGAAAAGCCCTCGCCCAAATAGACACGCTTGACCTCAGGATCGCTCCCTAAAACGGACGGAGTGCCGTGTTTGAAGATGGCTCCTTGGTTGATGATGTACGCGCGGTCGGTGACGGAAAGCGTCTCGCGGACATTGTGATCGGTGATCAGGACCCCGATCCCGCTGGCTTTCAAATCGAAAATAATTTCCTGCAAGTCGAGCACTGCGATCGGATCGATTCCGGAAAACGGCTCATCCAGCAGAATGAAAGAAGGCTGAATCGCCAGGCAGCGTGCAATTTCGACGCGTCTGCGTTCCCCACCCGAGAGCGCGAAACCCTGAGTTTTTCGCACATGTCCGAGATTCAATTGCTCTAGCAGCTTCTCCAGCCGGGTGCGTCGCTGCTCCCATGCCAGTCCCTGTTGCGTCTCCAGCACGGCTAGAATATTTTCTTCCGCCGTCAGCTTGCGAAACACGGAAGGCTCTTGCGGCAGATAGCTGATGCCATAATTTCTCGCGCGCAAATACATCGGCAGCCGCGAGATATCCTCGCCGTCCGCCAGCACATGACCCGCGTCCGGCCGCACCAGGCCGACAATCATGTAAAACGTGGTCGTCTTGCCGGCTCCGTTTGGGCCCAGCAGCCCCACCACCTCTCCCTGATGGATCTCGATGCTGACGCCGCTGACCACTTGGCGGCCGCGGTACGACTTCGCGATTTGATCGGTGGAGAGCCTCTGCATGTATCTCTTTATCGTTGAACTCGCGTGCGCGTCGTAGTGGTGCCCGAGGTGTCGTCGCCCACCTGGACACTGTCGTCGCGGCTCAAGAATATCAGCGAATTTCCTGTGATGGTTCCGCGCACCGCATCCGTCAACTCCGGCGGAGCTGATGGGGTCCCCGTCAGCACAAATCGGCCGTCAGAGGCGGTGTAGACGAGCTTCGAGCCAGTGGCCCTTCTGCCAGGTTGCTCGAGAACGATGTGCCCAGTGGAAACGACCCGTTCCACCGCGCCAGACACGCCCGGAAAGAACGAACCGCCAGCATCCGCCTTCACCTTCGGCGCCCCCACTTTCGCCGCAGCCGCAGCGCGATCACGCAGCGTAATGACCGCCTGGTCAGCACGCACGCGCGCGTCAGCGCTCTCAACCAGGGTCGATCCTTCAAAGGTCGCGAGATGATCGGTGTCGGAATAGGTCAGGCGTTGGCTCGAGATTCGCACCGGCGTTCCCGGATGCGCTCCGGCATTGCTGACAAACACGCCATGCACCGCCGCAGCCGCAGATGCCGAATCACCGTGCGCCACCAGTTGCCCACTCGCCCGCGCCATCTCCAGCACCGGCGCTTCAATCGAACTCTCCTGCTGCCACAACCGCGCATGCCCGGAAAAAACAGCTCGCTGCTGCGTGCGATACATCTCTCCCCGATCCGCAACCACGTGCAGCGGCGCCGCTTTCGACCCGGCCGCAAGATACGTCGCCTTCACCGAGCCCGTCGCGACCGTATCGCCGCTTACGCGCGCCAGCACGATGTGCTCTGCAGAGAAATCGAGCGACCCGTCACTCACTCGAGGAGCCGTCGTGCCATCCCCACTCAACGTCACCGTCTCGGTCACGGCGCGATATTCCGCCACTTGCGCATGCGCCGTCGACGTCGTCCCCCGGCCCCCCGTTTTCGGCGCCCCGGCGGTCTGCGTAATTACGACATTCCCGCGCTGCACCACAGACGAAATATCGCCACGCGGATGCCCCGGCGAAGCCGGCGCAAAGTCGACGACCAGTTCATCGCTGCTACCCGTCTGCGTCGGTCCGCCCGCCAGCACGCGCGAGAGATGCGCGTTCCCGGTCCCTTGCAAATGTGTGATCGACTTGCCACCCACCAGGGTCGTGACCAGGCTGTCTGCACTCAGAGTAGAGTCTTCCACGCGTCTGTCGTTCGCCGTCTGCACGATGTGAACAGCCGCACCACCATTCGCCGTCAGTTTTTGCGCATCGCTATGACGAGCACTCGTCGCGACAAAGTCCGCATCCACACGCTCCGCTTTCAAATCACGACGCGCGCCCGCCTGCAATTCATGCAGCGAAACCGCTCCCGTCAGTACCACGTGCTTCAATGTGCCGTTCCCCTCAAACGTCATCACGCCATCGCGCGCATCCGCCGTGGCTGTGCGGCCCGCCTGCTGTTCGCTCGAATGAACTCCTCCACGCAGGCGCACCTGATGCAGCTTGCCCTGGCTATCGAAATCGCCATCGGCAACTGGTGCAGTGAGCTTCACGTGATCCTTGGTCTCAAGGGTCACGCTCCCCGTCGCTCGAATCCCCTGTGGCTTACCCTCTCTGCCAAGCTGCGCCACCGCATGCGCTGCCGATGCGGTTTCCGTGTCACTCTCAAAAACAGGCGCGATGAAATCCAGTTGCCGCGAAGCCCGATGAAAAGTCGCATGGTCGGCGCGAATCCTGAAATCGTGACCGCCGCTGCCCGAGGTCACATCGACGTCAGACTGCAACTCCAGCAACCCGGTGGCGGAATCATAGTTCGCTCCCCGCGCCGTTCCCGCAGCCTGCGGAAAACGAAACTCAATCTCGCTCTGCGTCGATGCGTTGCCGCTCGTCTGGTCAAACACCAGCCCATGCGTCAAAATGTGCAGCGTCTCCGCGTCGTCGTGTACGTCGTCCATTTGATCACCCGGCGTTTTCGCCGAGTCCGTCTTCGGCTGCGGAGCGTGCAGATCGAGATGCACCTCCCCGTTCGCTGTCGCCAGCCGCAGACTGGGATCAAACTCAAACTCTGAACCCGTGATGCGATCCACGTGCCCGTCTTTGCCGTACAGCAGAATCGCGAAATTGTGCAGCAGCACCCGGCCGCCACCCTTATACTCAACCGCTTTCGACGCCCTCAACGTGAACAAGGTGCGCCCATGTTCCGACTTCGAGAAGGTAAATTCCTTCGCGGTTTTCTGGATGTCGATGCCAAGCCTGCGCGGCAAATCTTCCGTCACGCGGCGCACTTTATAGCGCGCATAGAAAAAGGTGCCGGCGATTCCCACGACCAGCATTACCGCAAGCACGAGGAACCACCGCCGTAGGCTCTCAATGGTGATGCGCATAGGATCAGTGATTTGATTTTCTCACCCTTCTGTCACGCTCACCGTGCGCGGTCACGTCACGCGAGCGCAGTAAAATCAAGCCATGGCAGATCAGCTCTACCTCAGCCTCTGGTTTCGCAACTTCCGCCTCGGTGACCTTCCTGCCTCGATGGTGCGTGTCCTGCACCAGGCGCGGTCCGAAGGCGATGCCACGGGGTTGGGTACGGCTACCAAAGTCATCGCGGCCTCTTCCTATCCGCTCGACTGGAACGAAGCCGCGGCCTATCAGCGCGCTTACTTTCCCGAGGAAACCGAGGCTTCAATGCCCGAAGCCGCCGTTGCCGAGGCGATGGAGATTTTGCACGACGACTACGCCTACGAGTTCGAAACCACCTGGCCGTTGTGGACCGCCGAGAGCGTCGGTGGTCTCGACCCCATCTGGCGCGAAGAAGAACACGTGCTCCGCATCATCGGCTTCGGCCCGCAATTCGACGACGGAGCATACCAGCAGAACGGCCACGTCCGCGTAGACCTCGGCACCGACACGCCGTTTCTGGAGGAAGAGGCGCCACTTGATCTAGAGAGCGCAGAAAAGTTGAAGGAAAACGTGCAGCGGCTCGTCGATTTCGTCACCCGCATCGAGAAAAACTGCGGCATCGAAAATCGCCTGCTCTGGTCAGAGAGCGGCGAGAACCTAGCGAAAAAACTGATTGCCCGCCTGCAGAAGTTGAACTAGCTGACGACGATTTCCGAGAAGTCAGCGATGCGCGAGAAGTCCGCGAGCACGCGTGCCACGAGAGCCAGGCGATTACCGCGAATGTGCACATCAGGCGCGTTCACCATCACGTTGTCAAAGAATTCATCCACAGCAGGCCGCAGTGTCGCGACCCTTTCCAAGGCTTCGCGATAGTTACGCGCACGACGCAATTGCTCTACTTCCTCCGCCAGCGCGAAGGACGATTGCCCAAGATCGCGCTCTGCTCCTTCGGAAAGAAGTGATTCATCAACCACCACCGCGAACACTTCCTTCTTGTCGCGCGCCTGACCGAGAATATTGCTCATGCGCTTGAATGCCGCACTCACCGCGAGAAAGTCTGCTGAGCCGCGAACGGCGGTCAGCGCTTCCGCACGTGCCACTACGTCGCGCACGTCGTCGCTGCCCGCCTTCACAACTGCGTTGACCACGTCGTACGCATAACCACGAACTTCGCGCAAATAAAACGTCAGCCGCTCTGCGAAAAAAGATTCGACTTTCTCGTTCCGATCGCCAGCAGCGTGCATTACCTGAGACAGCGTCAACGGCAACTGCGATTCGGCCAGTATCTTCACCACGCCATTCGCCGCACGCCGCAACGCAAATGGATCTTTCGACCCCGTTGGCTCCAACCCAATGCCAAACATCTCCACGATCGTGCCGATACGGTCCGCAATGCCGAATATCTGCGCCTCCACCGTTTGCGGAATCGCATCCTCAGTCGACGCCGGCATGTATTGCGAATAAATCGCATCCGCCGCCCGCGGCGACTTGCCTTGCGCTCTCGCGTACAAGCCTCCGACGATGCCCTGCAACTCGGTGAATTCCTTTACCAGCTCCGTCGTTAGATCGGTCTTCGCCAATAGCGCCGCTTCTTCCAGCGCCAGCGAATCGACCTTGACGCCAGCCGCCTGCACATCCGCAACCAGCGCCTCCACAATACGCATGTTCGTCTGCGTCTTATCGAAGTAGCTGCCGAGATCCTTCTGGAACGTCACGTTCTTCAGCATCCCAACGCGATCTACGAGCGAAATTTTTTGATCGAAATCCCAGAAGAAACGCGCATCATTGAACCGCGCGCGTAGGACGCGCTCGTTGCCGTGGCGAATGGTCTCATGGCCCGCCGCGTCGGCCTCCGTGTTCAGTACTGCAAGAAAATGCGGAGCCAACTTGCCCGTAGCGTCTTCGACGGCAAAATATTTCTGATGATCGCGCATCACCGTAACCAGCACTTCCTCGGGCAGCGACAGATACTCCGCCTCAAACCCACCCAACACTACCGAAGGCCACTCGGTCAGGTGCGTCACCGTGTCGACCAGCACCTCATCCTCGCGCCATCGTAATCCTGCAGCCGTGCGCGTGGCAGCATCCAGCGCTTTGCGAATCGTGTGACGGCGCAATTCAACATCGGCCATCACCTTCACCCTCGTCAGTGACGCGAGATAGTCCGCAGGCGACGGAACACAAACCGGTTCACTACCATGCAGAATACGATGGCCGTATGTCACGCCGCCCGCACGCACACCAGCAAACTCAAGCGGCACCACTTCATCATCCAGCAACGCAAGCAACCACTTCAACGGACGCACAAATCGCTCCGGCTTCCCCGCACGCCAGTACATCGACTTCGGCCAGTAGACACCCGCGATTTCTTTCGGCAATCCCCCCGTCAGCACATCCGCTGCCGGTCGGCCTTTGCGTATTACACGCGCCGCGATGTACTCACCTTTGCTATTTGTAACCGTGATGGTTGCAGATAGGTCTATGCCCGCCTTTTTCGCGAACGCAAGCGCTGCAGGCGTCGGCTGTCCGTCCTTGAAAGCAATCTTCATCGCCGGGCCGATCAACTCTTCTTCGTGGTCGCTCTGCGCCGCAAGCACTCCCTCCACAGCCACAGCCAGCCGCCGCGGTGTCGAATAGTTATTTACCGCAAATCCACTCCCCGCGAGATTCTCCCGCCGCAATAATTCCTCAACACGCAGCGCAAGCTCTGCCTGCGCTGCCGCGATCATCCGCGCGGGAACCTCTTCGAGCCCAATCTCAAGTAGAAAGGACGCCACTACACGCCCGCCTGCTGCAACGCATACGCCTTCGCCACACCCACCGCAAGCGCGCGAATGCGCGCGATGACCCCCACCCGCTCCGTCACAGAAATCGCGCCGCGCGCATCCAGCAAATTAAAAAGATGCGAACACTTCAGACACAGATCAAACGCAGCCAGTATCGGAAACCGCGCACGCTCCCGCGCCGTCGCATCTTCAGCAAGAGCGCGCCACCGATCCAGCAGCGCCTTCGCCTCCGCCTCATAGCTATCTAGGCGCAGCCACAGCCGCGCCACATCCGCATACTCAAAGTTGTAAACCGAAAACTGCAACTCTTCCGTCAGCCGCACATCGCCGTACGTAATCGCCGCGCCCGTATCCGCGTCACGCGCCCACACTATGTCGTAAATCGAATCCACGTCCTGCAGAAACGCAGCAATGCGCTCCAATCCGTAGGTAATCTCCGCTGTGATCGGATCAAGGTCCAGCCCACCGCACTGCTGAAAATAGGTGAACTGCGTAATCTCCAGACCATCCAGCATCACCTGCCAGCCAATGCCCCACGCGCCCAGCGTCGGCGACTCCCAGTTGTCTTCCTCAAACTTGATGTCATGCTGCTTCAAATCAACGCCGATCGCAGCCAGCGACGCAAGATACAAATCCTGCACATCGCCCGGCGGCGGCTTCAACACCACCTGAAACTGGGTGTGCTTATAAAGTCGATTGGGATTCTCGCCATAGCGCCCATCCGCCGGCCTGCGCGAAGGTTGCGCATACGCGATGCGTATCGGCCGCGGCCCCAGTACGCGCAAAAACGTATCCGGCGACATGGTGCCCGCGCCAACCTCGACATCATATGGCTGCTGCAGCACGCAACCCCGCGACGACCAGAAGCTTTGCAGCTTGAACAATAATTCCTGAAATGTCAGGGCTGAGGGGCTGGCTGCGACGGACATGCTTGCCAGCGATTCTAAATGATGCGCCGCACGTGGCAGGCTTCTCATCACTTCATCATCACAAAGCTGTCCTCAAGAATGGAGAGGCCATGCGGGCAACAAGGAGTCATATCGGAACACGCTGCTCAGCAGCACATGAAAGCTAAGGTAAAAGCCCCAGGTGCAGAAGTAAGCCGCAGTCGCCCTCTTCGCGTTCTTCATCTGCAACAACAACAGCAGAAAGCCAAGCGGCACCGGAGCAGCGACGATCACCCAGAGCGGCGCTCGCAGAAATGCCATGAGGTATCCCGTGAGTACCACTACGGCGCCGATCAGCAGGCTTCCCGCAACGCAGAGTTTTCTCTCGACCAGATACACACCGCACAGATAAGACAGCGTCGTGAAAACAATGGCTACTCCGGTCAGGGCCGTAAGCGTGAGCCACTCTGACATAGAATTCTCCTCGCTGCTGTTCTTCAAGCTGTCAACGAGTCAACTCTAAGCGGGAATGCGCGCCAGCGCCGCCGCCGTCACCAGTTTTCGTTCCAGATGCCGTTCCAGCGTGAGCACCGCAAAGCGCCGCAGATCCGCAGCACGAGCGCGCGGCCAATGGTCCATCGAAAGCGCCGTGATCGGCTGGCGCAGAATCTGATACGCGTCGTGGATCGACGCCGGGGCCAACGCGGAATATGCCGGCGCACGATGCTCCGGGCAAAACAGGCCATCCGCGATGGCGTGAAAAAAAGCCGGCGAGCCCGCCAGCGATCGGCCGCACACAATGCAACTCTCCAGCGACGGCAGCCACCCCATCAACCGCGCCATCCACAGCGAAAAATACGCGACCGGCAACCAGCACCGCCCCGCCAGTGTCTGCTCCGCCGTGCTCGCCGCCAGGCGAAACATCGCATCCTGCGGATCATGCTCTGGCAGCGCGTTTTCCAGCACCTCGGCAAACAGCGACAGGGCCGCAATTCGGCCATAATCCACCGGCTCTGACAGCGGAGACCACAGCATCTCAAACGAATTCAGCCGCACAATCTCCTGCCGCCCCTTCTCTGAATAGCTTGATCGCACCCGGGTCATCGGCTCCAGCGTGCCGCCAAATCGCTTGTGCGACTTCGCTCCCGATTTCGCCACGCCGCGCACTTTGCCATAGTCGCGCGTAAAAAGCGACACCAGCACATCCGCCTCGTGAAAGGGCCACGTGCGCAACACAATCGCGTCTGATGTGTGAAGCGTCATCGTCCCGCACGCCATGAAAAACGCGCAGCCGATGCAGGCTGCGCGGTCAAAAATCTCGAAATCGAACTAGCGTCCGAAGTGCTGCGCATTCTTCGGTTCGTAGGACTTCCACTTTTCCGGCAGGTCGTCGGCGGCAAAAATCGCCGACACCGGGCAGACTGGAACACACGCTCCGCAGTCGATACACTCCACCGGATCGATGAAAAGCTGATCGACTTCGGCGAAATTATTCGCGTCCTTCTTCGGGTGAATGCAATCCACCGGACAAGCATCGACACAAGCCACATCCTTCGTGCCGATACAGGGTTCTGCAATTACATACGCCATGGCTCGCGACCGTCTCCTCGCTGAAATCAGCTCAAATTCGATTGTAGCAGCAGGCTTTTTGTCGCGTAGCTGACGCTTTCACTCTGCTTCAATCGCGCGTCGCGCGGCAAATTCCGCCGGCGTCGGAATCGGTTCTAGATCGCGTCCCGCAAACATCTCGCGAAAGAATCCAAGTAACTCCGGCTCTAAAAGTCCATTCGTCGCAAGTACCTCGCGACTGTCCAGAGAGAATGCCTCACCGTCAAAATGCGTCACCGTGCCGCCCGCTTCTCGCACCAGTAAAACACCCGCCGCCGTGTCCCACACATTGAGATTGAATTCCCAAAATGCATCCATGCGACCCGCCGCGACATACGCCAGATCGAGCGAAGCCGAACCCGCGCGCCGCACTCCATGCGAACGCAATGAGAACTGGTGGTAGAAGTGGATGTTCGGATTCCCGTGGCGCTTTCGGCTCGGGAATCCCGTCGCCAGCAACGCTTCTGCCAGCGTCTTGGTTTGAGAAACGCGAATGCGCCGACCGTTCAGAAATGCTCCCGCATCTTTCTCTGCGGTAAATAATTCATCCCGCGTCGGGTCATAGATCACCCCTGCGATTAGCTCGCCATCGGCATCCGGTGCCAGCCCCGGTGCCCGCCGTTCCAGTCCGAGCGAGACACAGAACACAGGAAACCCGTGCGCAAAATTTGTCGTGCCATCCAGCGGATCCACGTACCAGCGAAGCTCACTGTCCAGTCCGCTGCGCGTTCCCTCTTCGCCAAAAATGCCATGGTCCGGAAACGTCTCGCGCAACGCACTCACGATCAGTTGCTCGCTCTCGCGATCGGCTATGGTCACCAGGTCGACATCGCCCTTGTACTCGGTCGCAACGCCGGCCTCATAGTGTTTTCGCAGCAACGCACCCGCTTCGCGCGCAATCGTTGCTGCCTGCTCGCTGATGCGGCCGGCCCCCGTCATTGGCCGGCTTGAGAGTCCCGATGCGGCCCCGCCTTGCGCGGCTGTTCCGTGATCGTCCGAATCTGCTGCTTGTAGATAAACAAATTTGGCTTGCCTTCGCGCGTCAGGCGAATCATGCGGTCGTCGAAATACTCGATCCACCCCTGCACCATTTCCCCATCGTGCAGCTTCACGGTCACCGGCACCTTGCGCTCGCTCAGGCTGCGCAGATACAAAGCTTCTTCGCCGGTTTCCCCCGGGGGGGCTGACTTTTTTGAGCGGCGCAATCCATGGGTGGAGGGAATGCGGGTCGAGGGCATGCGGGTCGGGGGCATACGGGTCGGCATGTCCGTCAGTCTAACGCTTTAACGCGTAGGCACGGGAGATGCGTCCGGGTAATACCCCTTCCGATGACGCAGCGAGAACGCCGCCGCTCGCGTGGGATCCGTCAACTGCACAGAAATGGTGCGGAACTCCGACGCGCTTGACGGCCCGCTGGAGTAGTACCCCAGCACATATTGCGCACGCAGGTCGTCAGAAACATCGCGAAAAACCTGGGCCAGATTCTCCGTCTGCTCCACGTAGTAGTAGCGGCCGCCACTGTCGGTTGATAGCTGAATCAGCGCGTGTTCTCCGCCGGTGTCGCGCCCCGCAGACGCGGCGATCGGAACGAGAATGATGCTGTAGACCACCGCCTGTGCTCGGACGGCAGCTTCGAGCGCCCGCCGATAGCCGACCCCTTTCACCGTGTTTCCGCCATCGGTAACGATGACGATGACGCGCCTGCCGGATTTGCCCTGTAACAACTCCGCAGACAAATCCACTGCATCGTAGAGCGCCGTCGCGGTTCCCCCATGCATTTGTTCGATGGCTGCATCAATGCGTCGTTCACTGTTGGTAAAGCCGACCAGTTGGCGCACATCGTACTCAAACTGCAAGACCGAGATCTGGTCCTCCTGGCGCAGAATCGACCGCACAAACGCACGCGCTGCCTCCTGCTCAATGCGCATATCTTTGTGCACGCTCAAACTCGTATCCATCGCCAACACGACAGAGAGCGGCGTCTGCGCCTCCTTCTCGAACACGGCGATGCGCTGCGGACGGCCATCTTCGCGGACTAAAAAATCGTCCCGCTCAAGCCCACCCACGGTGGCGCCATGCTGATCCGTTACATTGACCGGCAAACTGATCAACTGCACGCGGACGCGAATGTTCGGGGCGTCGTTTGCCGATTGCGCCCCCAGGACGCAGGGCAGACACAGCAGCAGCGCCGATGGGAAAACCCATCTCATGACAGACGCGCGGTCAGCGGTTCAGGAAACGGCTCGCCTGCGGCCCACACCGCTCCATCCGTGAAGACTTCTTTCTTCCAGATTGGAACTTCCCGCTTCAGTGTGTCGATCATCCAGCGGCACGCGTCAAAGGCAGCAGCACGGTGCGCCGAAGCCACCACGATCAGCACGCTGGTCTCGCCCACTTCAAGATGCCCCAGCCGATGGATCACGGCTACATCCCGTACTAGAAACAACTCCCGCGCCCGCGCCGTGAGTTGCTTCATCTGCGTTAGCGCCATCTCTTCATACGCTTCATATTCCAGAAACCGTGTCGCCCGCCCGCGCGTGTTATTGCGCACTACTCCGTCGAACACCACCACCGCGCCGTCTTCCCCCGCCTTGATCGCTCTTGCGACCATGTCCCGATCAATCGCCGCGTGCGTCAACTGGACCCGTCCAAAACCCTCGGCCGCACCCGGGACACTGCTTTGACTTCCACCGGACACTGGCGGTAGCAGCGCGATCTCGTCTCCATCCGCCAACACCTGGTCGGCTTTGGCATACTGCCGATTCACCGCAACAGCAACACTGCGCAATGTCGGCTCGTCAAAATATGCCTGGTAATGCGCGAGCACCGACGCGACGGTTGCTCCTTCCGCTAAAGTCAGCGGCTCAAACGCAGCGCTGCGAATGTCTTTCAGCAATCCAAAGAAAAGTACGTTGAGCCGCATTGGCTTTAAGAATAAATGGCCGGCGAAGCCACGGCAGAACAGCGTCGGTTCAGCGCGACAATTAAGACGCCTTCGCCGTGAACAAAATCGCAGCCTGCTCTTCTGGATACGTCACCCGAGCACCCTCAACGCAGGCAAACTCTGTCATCGAGTGCGGGCGCCGTTCGCTCTCTCCATTCGGCTTGACGAAGATGTGTTCCACGTGAAATCCGCGCGCCGTAAGCGCATCCGAAATTAATGACCGGTGACATCGCCACGGCACCGCCTCAGAACACATGTAAGCCAGCGACGATTCCTGCGACAGGTCCATCAACTCATCCAGCGCTGCCGCAAACTTTTCCGTCTGCATGTAGTCCGCGTAGCCGCGGAAACTCGCATTGCGCCATGCGCCATTTTCCGATTCGGCCAAGGGCGTCCGGCGTCCGCCCAGCGCGCGCAGCCACCGGTACTCGATGCCCGCCGCAGGGACGGATTGCGCCAGCGCCTCGCGTCCAAATTGCGGATAGCGCCGCGATCCCGGAAAAGATCGCACATCCACCAGCACCTGGACTCCGTTGGCGCTCAGTCCTCTCAGAAACAGGTCTAACGCCAGAGTAGAATGCCCAATTGTCATCAGCGGCGGACGCTTTTCCACGGGCCACATGCCTTCCTGGGCTCGCTTGTTTTTCTGAACCCGCTGCATGCGTGGATGCAGAGAGGCCGCGGCAATATGCCCGCGGCCTCAGTCTGCTTTGATGTTCATGAAAAGCTCTAGTCGCGCATCAACCGAGTCCCCACTCGATTCGATTTCGGCGACTTATAGATTGCACGAGGGCCCAAGGCATATCCGACGAACCGCAATGAAACAGGAGTGCGCCTATATGAGCAGAGCCCATGCGTGAGCGTCAATAACTATTTGTGCATGAATTTGCGCAGTTACTATCTTGTTAATAGCGCATCTTTAATACGCGATCTGCTATTCTTCTGGCCCGATGACCCCACGCCTCGCAACCTCCTTTGCCCTCTTCCTCGTTGCATGTTCCTCAAGCATTGTTGCTCAGCCCACGCATCCGACAAAACCGACCGTCCACCACCGGCCGGTCGGCACGACCGCAGCCAAACCCGCGTGCCCTGAGGCATCCTCCGTCACCAACCCGCCCGGAACACCTGCCGTCACCGGACCGGTGGCCGCTGTCTACGCACTTCGCTATTTGGACATCAAGGTGGGCGATGGCGAACTCGCCGCTCCCGGCAAGCTTTACTCCGTGCATTACACCGGCTGGCTGGCCGATGGAACAAAGTTCGATTCCTCGCTCGACCGCGGTCAGCCGTTTGAATTTCAGCAAGGCCAGCGCCGGGTGATCGCTGGCTGGGATACAGGCTTCGACGGCATGCACGTCGGCGGCAAGCGGCGGCTCTACATCCCCTACCAGCTGGCCTACGGGGAACTGGGCCGTCCCGGCATTCCGCCGAAAGCGCCGCTCGTTTTTGACCTGGAACTGGTGGCCCAGCGCGACCCAGGCTCTCCGGCCCCGCAGACCGCACCAGCAACTCCGGCGCAAAAGCCGCAGTAGACCCTTCGTCGTCGCGATTTGCCCCGCTGCACGAACACTTGGTCTCAATTTTGGCTTCAGAATCGGCTCGGTTGGTGAGGCTCCATGAACCCCATCGTCTCTGTTCTGGCATTCTCCCTTTTGCTCAGCCACGCGACCGCGCCACCTCCGCCTAAAACTCCGTCGTTTCACCAGGTCACGAACACCGTAGGAAAAGCCCCTTTATCCATCGCAATCGCCGACGTAAACCACGATCGTTTCCCCGATATTCTCGTGGCAGACGCTGAAAGCGAAACCGTGACCGTGCTGCTGGGTGACGGTCACGGTCATTTTGTTCCCGCTCACGGTTCCCCATTTCCGGCCGGTCATCTACCCAATGACATCGGCGTCGCGGACATGAACGGAGACGGCAACCTCGATCTCATCATCGCCAATCATCAGACACCGTACATTTCAGTGCTTCTCGGCGATGGCAAGGGAGCCTTTCACCCAGCGCCCGGCTCTCCCGTCAATGTGCACTCCGACCCGCATCCTCACGGAGTAGCGGTCCAGGACTTCAACGGAGATGGAAAGCCCGACGTGGTCACCGATAGCTGGGCGACAAATCAAATCGAGTTGTTGCTGGGGGACGGTAACGGCCGCCTCGGCACTCCCGGCACCTTCTTCTCCGTCGGCCACCGCCCCTACCAGCGCCTGCGCTCCGCCGACTTCAATAAAGACGGTCACCCCGACGTTGTCACCACCAACCTCGACGACGACACGGTGACGATTCTTTTGGGCGATGGCAAGGGCGGCTTCTATGCAGCTCCCCACTCGCCATTTCACGCCGGAGCGAAACCGTGGGCAGTCGCGATTGACGACCTCAATAAAAACGGCAATTCCGATCTGGTCATCATTCCGTACGATCGCGATGTGGCAAACGCATCACAAATCGCCGTCACGATTCTTTCTGGCGACGGAAGAGGGGGCTTCACGCCAATGAGAGGGTCTCCCCTTCCCCTGTCTGGCTGCAGCGGCTCACATAGCGTAGCAATAGGTGATTTCGAAGGGGGCGGATACCGCGACATCGTCGTCGCCTGCGCCCTGAGCAAGAACCTGGTGATCTTCAAGGGTTCCAGAGAGGGAAAGTTCACGGCGTCTACGCAAGCATCCAAGGGAGGCTGGGGCGGCATCGCTGTCGCCGACTTGAATGGCGATGGCAAGGACGACCTCGTCACTGCCGACAACAACGACGGAACGATCACCATCTTCCTCAGCAAATAAGGTCAGTCCTCTGACGACAAAAAAAAGCCCTCCTAAAAGGGAGGGCTTTTTGAACACCGCCGACTCTACGCAGACATAGGGCTACAGAGTATTACGCGACGTCTGCCGTGCTAAGCACTTCTTCGTCTTACGCGACGTCTGCCGTGCTGAGCACTTCTTCGCGGACCTCTTCATCCTTCTTTTCATCGGTCCTCGAATGCGGCAGCGCCACCGCGAGCACATCTTCGATCCGGTGTGAGTAATGAATCGTCACACCTTCAGTCTGTTCCGGCGTCAGATCCTCCTCCACGTTCTGGCGATTTTCTGCCGGCAAGATCACATCCCGCACGCCCGCGCGTTTCGCAGCAAGAAATTTCTCCTTGATGCCGCCCACCGGCAGCACATATCCGCTCAGCGTAATTTCTCCCGTCATCGCCGTCAGCGGACGGACCGGGCGGTCTGTCAGCAGTGAAACAATGACAGTCGCCATGGTCACGCCGGCCGATGGGCCGTCTTTAGGAATACCGCCCGCCGGCACATGCATGTGCAGATCGATCTCCTTCATGAAGTCTTCGCTCAAACCCATATCCGCCGAGTTTGATCGCACCCATGTCAGCGCCGCCTGCATCGATTCCTGCATTACCTGGCCGATCTGCCCCGTCATCGTGAATCCGCCCTTGCCCTTCATCTTGTTGGCTTCGATGAACAGCACATCGCCGCCCGCCGGAGTCCACGCCAGTCCGACGGCTACGCCGGGCTTCCGTGTGCGATCCGCAATCTCAGTATCGACTCGCACCTTGATGCCGCCCAGAAATTCCTGAACGATGCTCTTCGAAACCACCAGCTTCTCCGGCTTGCCCTCCGCCAGCCGCCGCGCCTGTTTGCGGCATACCGTTCCAATCAGTTGCTCGAGTTTGCGCACTCCCGCTTCGCGCGTGTAGTGGCGCACCATGTAGCGCACGCACTCCTCGGGAAACTCGATCTGCTCCGCCGTGATTCCGTTTTCCTTGATCTGGCGAGGAACCAGAAAGCGGAAGGCAATGTGCACCTTCTCCTCTTCCGTATAGCCCTGCAGATCGATGATCTCCATGCGGTCCAGCAGCGGCGCAGGAATCGGATCAAGCATGTTCGCGGTGCAGATAAACAGCACCTTCGAAAGATCGAACGGCACATCCAGATAGTTGTCCCGGAACGTGTTGTTCTGCTCTGGATCCAGGGTCTCGAGCAGCGCCGAAGAAGGATCGCCGCGGAAATCCCTGCCCAGCTTGTCGATTTCATCCAGCATGAAGACAGGGTCGTTCGTCTCCGCACGGCGTAGCGCCTGCATAATTTGCCCGGGCATCGCGCCGATATAGGTACGACGATGACCGCGGATTTCCGCCTCATCATGCATGCCGCCGAGCGAAATGCGCGAGAACTTGCGCCCCAGAGCGCGCGCGATCGAGCGTCCCAACGAGGTCTTCCCGACGCCCGGAGGCCCGACGAAACACAGGATTGGCCCTTTCATATCCGGCTTCAGGCGACGCACGCTCAGGTAATCGAGAATACGGTCTTTCACCTTCTTTAGGTCATAGTGGTCTTCGTCGAGAATCTCTTTCGCCTTGAAAATGTCAACATCGCCGCCACTCGACTTTGTCCACGGCAGCACCGCCAACCACTCGATGTAATTGCGCGTCAGCGAATAGTCCGGCGACATGGGAGACATACGCTCCAGGCGCTTCAGTTCTTTCAGAGCTTCTTTCTTCACGTCCTCGGGCATACCCGCGGCTTCAATCTTCTCGCGCAGGTCTTCCGTATCTTTCGCGCCGTCGTCGGCTTCTCCCAGTTCTTTCTGGATGGCCTTCATCTGCTCGCGCAGATAGTAATCGCGCTGCGAATGCTGGACGGAATCCTGCACTTCCGATTGAATCTTCGACCGCAGCGTCTGCACTTCTGCTTCCTTCGCCAGATGCTTCGTGATGCGCTTCATGCGCGCTGTCACATCCGGCGTCTCCAGCAATTCCTGCTTCTCAGACGTCGTGAGAAATGGCAGCGATGCTGCGATGAAGTCCACCAGCCTGCCGGGATCATCGATGTTCAGTGCAATCGTCTGCAGTTCATCGGAGAGCGTCTGCGAAGCCTGCACAATCTGTTGAAATTGTTGCTGTACATTCCGCTGCAGCGCTTCCAGCTCCGGCCCCGGAACAGCGGGTATCTCGGGGATCGTCTCCACCGTGGCCGTCATGAAAGGAGTCAGCTGCGAATACTCGCGCAGAACAACTCGCTCGGTTCCCTCGGTAAACACAAACAGGCTCTGATTGGGCATTTTCACGACTTTGTGAATCGTCGCCAGCGTGCCCACCGAGTGCAGATCGCTGGGTTGAGGGGTGTCATTGCGCGCTTCGCGCTGGGCCACTACCACGATGGTCTTTTCTTCCCCCAGCGACTGAATCAGCTGAATTGAGCTTTCGCGCCCGACCGTCAGGGGCAATACAGCATGCGGAAACAGAACAGTATCGCGGACCGGAAGTACGGCAACGACACGGTTTGCATGAACAGGAGCTGGTTTATCAGGATCTTCAGGTGGAAGAATGGTAAGGAATTCGGTTGCCATTGAGTGTCCTTCTGTCAGGTAATCACATATGAGATGCCGCAATCTACGAAAGGTCGCATTGTGCGGCGAGGAAGCATTGAGCAACCATTCTTTCAGTACGACGCGAGCTACAACGCAGTGCCAAAAATCTGAATCCGATTTATGACTGGGCCAGCTTTTCCACCGCATTTCGGCAACCCATTGGCATGACCACGCACCTTATACCCGTGCAGGAACGATTTTTGAGGAGAGCAAATTATGTTGTGGACGATCTTTGTAGTTCTGCTGGTTTTATGGCTACTCGGCTTCTCGCTACACATCGGTGGTGGACTGATTCACCTGTTGATTGTCATCGCCGTCGTGGTGCTCATCATCCAGTTGATTTCCGGGCGACGCGTAGTCTAGACCGTTCATCTGAGAAAGTAGTGTACGGCTAGGCTGGAAAAATGATCAGCTAGCCCCTCCCAAACGCGAAGCATTTCGCAGAATGGAGTACGGAATGAATTCGGACAAAATCGCAGGCAAAGTAGACCAGGCAGTCGGAAAAGTGAAAGAAAGCGTCGGCGAAGCCGTGGGAAATCAGAAGCTAGCTAATAGTGGGGTCGCCGATCAGGTCAAAGGCGCTGCCAAGGAAACGTGGGGCCATGCCAAAGACGCCGTCCACGATGTAGCAGACGAAAAACGCGTCGAAGCCGATCGCACGGCTGACACCAGTCGCCATAATCTCTCGGACTCCGTCCAGCACGCGAAAGACGTCGTCAAAGAGAAAATAGATGAAGTGCGTGACAAGCACAGCCGTCCCGCATAAGCCATTAAGCGCATAAGTAAGCCTAAGAGCCAAAAAGCCTCGCGGCTTAGCCGCGAGGCTTTTTGCTTTCCCGGCTTGCAGGGCTTGCCGCGAAGCTATCCATGAACCAGCAACGCCGTAGCCACCGCAGCAAAAAACACGAAAGCGATCACGCCATTCATCGTAAAAAACGCCGCGTCCAAGCGACTCAGGTCCCGGGGCGAAACAATTGAGTGCTCATAGAGCAGTAACATCGCAACGAGCGCCACGCCCACATAGGCAATCGGCCCCAATGCGAACAACCCGCATAGCCAGACCAGGAGCGCCAGCATTCCAAGATGAAAAACGCGGGCGAACCAGAAGGCGGCGTGCAGCCCAAATGCCTGGGGAACACTGTGCAATCCCACAGTTCTGTCATGCTCAAAGTCCTGGCACGCATACAGAATGTCGAACCCGGCTACCCACAGCAGGACGGCCACGGTCAGCACCACAATTCGCCGATCCAGCGAGCCGCGCACCGCAATCCACGCCGCGGACGGCGCGATACCCAGCGCGACACCCAGAACCACATGCGACCAGCGAGTGAATCGCTTCGTAAGCGAGTAGCCTAACAACACGATGAGGACCAGGGGAGCAAGCAGCAGGGTCAACCGGTTCAATCTCCACGCGGCCAGCAGAAACATCGCGCTGGCCCCGGCTGTAAACCAGCCAACGAAGCTGGCCGACAGCAACCCCGCTGGCAACGCCCGGTTTGCCGTGCGTGGATTGGCCGCATCGAGTCGCGCATCCGCCAGGCGATTGAACGCCATCGCCGCCGACCGCGCAGAAACCATCGCCAGCAAAATCCACCCGAGCGTGCGCAGCGGCGGAATTCCTCGAGCCGCCAGCATCGCCCCGGTGAGCGCAAACGGCAGCGCAAAAACGGAGTGTTCCCAGCGAATCATCTCGAGCGTGGTGCGAATGCTGCGTCCCATGGGCATACCTTCATTGTCGCAAAAGCGGCCCCGCACGTTCGCTAGAGGAAGAAACCGCCGGAGCAG